>DASXLL010000186.1:0-3733 GCA_036496265.1 Pirellulaceae bacterium
GCTGAACTTTTTCCGTAGTATCGTCACCTTTTCTCGCGACTCGCGCCCTGAATTCGCCCTGAGGCGGCCGTTGGAATTCCACACGGTTCGTTCGGAGGGGGCTCTCCATGTCGGGCGAGAATTCCTGCTTTTCGCGCTTCCTCGTGAAGTTCGTCGAGGTCAGCGCCGCTGGCCTCGCTACTGCGATTAGTGCATATGCGCTAGCGCATCTCGCGGGGCTCCTGTCATCGTCTCCCACGCCAACTTCCGCGCCGGCGACCGCCGTTCAGGTCAGTCCGATCGCCAGCGAGGTCGCCGAGGGCCTGCGCGCCAAACCGGCCCCGCCTGCTGCGGCCCCTGCCGTCAACAAGCAGAGCCCTGCACTGCAGCAGGACACCGATGCGACCGCCGCGCAGCCCGCGCGTAAGGCCGCGAAGGACGCCAAAGCATTGCCGCCGCGCAAGCACACAAAGACCGATACGAGCGTGGCTGAGAAGGAGCCTCGCAGCCAGACATCGGTGGAAGCCCTGGCCCGGGCCGCACTCGCCAATGTCGACGCCAATCGGCCGTCACCAAATGACGCGCTGATCGAACCGGGGCTCGCCGACACTCGTGCTGCGCCGGTCGAGATACAGCCGCGTCGGGCCGACGTGCCGCCGCGCCAGGCGGATGTCGGGCCGCCGCCGCCGATCGCAGTTCTTCCCCGCGCTCCGGGTCTCGAGGCGGCTCCGCATCCCCTCGACGTTCAGTCGCCGCCAGTCGTCCAATCCAGTCCGGTTGCCCCTGTCGACATCCAGCCGCGGCCGGTCGTCGGCGTCGACCCGCCGCCGCGTACCAGCGAAATCCCGCGTCCGCCCATGCCGGTCGGGACAGCGTCGCCTGAAATAAAATAGGGATTTCGCAAATTGAGAAACGACGCTGCGCTGGTACTCGCCCACGCCGACGAGGTGATCAAATAACGCACGGGGACATGTTCAGCCGCTGCCTTCAACGCTGCAATTGTGCCAACGCCCGTTGAAAGGGAACGTTCGACGCTTGGGTCATCCTGGAAGATGGCGTATCCATATCGAGGATTAGATAAATGGCCGCCGAGATGAGCAACGCCGCCAGGAAGAACGAAGCTGTCACGATGGTGTTGCGCGGAGCCCGATATCCGAAACTGGCGAAGATGATGGCCAGCCAGAGGATCACCATGATGATGAGCGGCGGTGGGATCGTCCCGCCGTATTCGTCTATCACGACCCAACGCTGCCGTACGACCTGTCGATAAAGTTGGCGCGCATCATTCCAAAGCGCGACCTTCTGCTCATCTGAAACCCGGATTGCCCTCAGGCTAGTTCCTGCCGCTTCGAGCGAAGCCTCTGCTTGAGGATCCTCTTCAAGAATATTGGCTCCCTTTAGCGAGGTGTGGACGTATTCAACCAGATGCCGACGGGCGTCCTCGGCTTCCGGGCTCAACGCCCGCATAGTTCGATCCAACAGGATGAGGTCAGTCGCCAGCGTACGAATGTCGCGGTTATTGGTTTCGAAGGTGTTCTTGGCCGAATTTAACATCAGTCCGAGAACCAGCGACGTCATCACGACAAAGAGTTGCGCCCATCATGGACAGGAAGGCGAGTACAGCCACGACAAATTCGCTCAGTTTTTCGCGTCCTAACGCGCTGCAGTAAACCACACCGCTATTCGACCACGACAAACTCTTTCGCCGATCACCGTTTTTCTGCGCGGACAAGCTGGAACCGCTTAGCGAGCGACAGAGTTTTAGTAATTTAGACATCGTCAGGCGGCGCGACCGAAGGAAAAATCCCGTGTCAGTATTAGAAGCTCTTCGTTCGTGGAGATATGGCAAGGCTCAGCCGACCGCGGCGATGCGGCGCGCCCAGTTCCGCAGCGCCGTTAAGCGTGTGTTGACAACCGGCGCTTGCATTGCCGCGATGCTGCTCATCGTCATGCCTCTTCTCACACTCGAAGCAGACGCCCGCGGTGGCGGGGGCGGTGGCGGCGGGGGACATGGCGGTGGTGGCGGTGGGCATGGTGGTGGTGGCGGACACTTCGGAGGCTTTGGCGGACATGGCGGCGGGTTTGGCGGGCACCGCGGCGGAATAAGCTTCGGGGCACGCGGCGGCGGTGGGATGCATTTCAGGGCGGCGCATATTGGTAGGGCGCACAGCGGCGGCGCCCATATCGCGGCTCATTCAATCAGAGGCAGCCGTTTCGCGGGGCGTTCGGCGCATGTCGGCAGCACGAGAGTAGGCAGAGCGAGCATTGCAGCTCGTTCGTTCGGAGGTAACCGCTCGCAGCGTGCCGGGCTCGGTCCGGGCAACCGGTTCACCAGTGCCCCGGCCCACGCACTCGGGGGTGCCGCAGCACGCGCGGGCGACCCGGGTCGCCGGGTGTTCGGCAACCGCGCCATCGCCAACGCCGCCTTGCAATCGCAATTCGGGCAGGCGCGCTTCCACGGTGCATTCTCTGGTTCGGCCTGGCCTTGGTGGCGTGGCGGCCTCGTCCTCGGCTGGTTCGGACCGCTGTTCTGGCCTTACGCCTATTACGACCTGTTCGATTACGTTTACTGGCCGTATGCGTATGACGACTTCTGGCCATATGCCTACGATGATCTCTACTATGGCATCTACGGTCCTTACGCCTATGGCGGCCCTTACGCTTACCGCCCGTATGCCGATCCCGACGGATACTATACCGGCAGGAGCGAACGCCACGGCGCAAGCTCCGGGCGCTATGCGGCGCGGGCGAACGGTAGCGAGCGCGCCGCGGCAGAAGTTTGCAGCGACGATGTCACGCAACTCACCGACTGGCCGATCGAGCGCATTTCAGAGGTGGTGCAGCCGAGCTCTGCGCAACGTCCGGCGCTCGACGAACTGCGAGCCGCAAGCGCCAAAGCCATTGACCTGCTCAAGGCCGGTTGTCCCAGCAACCTGCCCAGCATACCCACCGGACGGCTTGCGGCGATGGAGAGCCGGCTGCAGGTCATGCTTGCGTCCGTACAGATGGTGCGCCCGGTCCTCGAGCGCTTCTACCAGTCGCTTGATGACGAGCAGAAGGCGCGCTTCAATGCCATCGCGGCGGCTAACGATCCCGACGCCACCGCCAAGGACCAGCGCGATCTCACGAAGTTCTGCGATGAGAAGACGCCGAGTGTCACCGATCTGCCGATCGATCGCATCGCCCAGGCGGTTCAGCCAACGCCTGCGCAGCGCGCCGCGCTCGATGTTTTGAAAGATGCGTCGATCAGGGCGGCGGAACGGCTCAAGGTCGATTGTCCGACTTACCAAACGCTGACCCCCACCGGTCGTGTGGAGGCGATGGAGAAGCGAGTCGACGCCACCCTTAGCGCGGTAAAAACTATGCAGCCCGCTCTCGCAAAATTCTACGATTCGCTGAGCGACGAGCAAAAGGCGCGCTTTAACTCGCTGCGTTTGGCGTCCCGGCCGACGGGCTGAAGAACGATCGTACACGGTTCATGTCCGCAGCATACTACGAGAGGGGCCGCCCGGTGGGATGCCGAGCGGCCCTCGCGCCCTCACTGTAGCTTGCTGGCGATCTCTACCGGCTCGCCATCATCATCATCGGCATAAGGCGACGGCAACGGCTCTTGCGACTCCGGGCTGGCGAGTTGGCGCGCAATTGAAATTGTGGGTAGTGTCTCAGTTTGAATTTGCGGCTGCCTTGGAGCGAACTAGTTCTCCGGAAATGAGCCCAATAAGCGTACATATCAGTATTACGATGTAGAGAACGA
>DASXLL010000187.1:0-10253 GCA_036496265.1 Pirellulaceae bacterium
CCCGGCAGGCGGGACCTACTTCACGGGCTTTACAAGGGCGGCAGAACCGGCAAAATTGTTAGGACCAGAATGCGGGTGTAGCTCAGTTGGTAGAGCGACACGTTGCCAACGTGTAGGTCGTGGGTCCGAGTCCCATCACCCGCTCTTATTTTTGGCAAAATTTCCACCAAGAGCGAACCGCCAGAAAATCCTGCCCGATGGGCGAATGATCTGGCGGTTCGCTCTTCCTTGCTTAATGGCCCTGGAATTGCTGCGAGGCGTTTGGCAAATAGGGCAGACAGAAAAATAGTACAGACAGAAAAATTACCAATAGGCATCGATTATGAGCACGACTGAAACGGAAGTTGAAAATCCGGCGGAAGAAGGTCAGGAAGGCCAAGAGAACGAAAAGCAGCGGCTGGCGCTGGATGTGAAGATCGATCAGCCGAGCGCGTGCGAGCGGCATGTGACGGTGACGGTCGCTCATGAGGATGTGGATCGCTATTTGAAGGATGCCTTCAACGAGTTGATGCCGAAGGCGGAGCTGCCTGGTTTTCGGCCGGGGCGGGCGCCGCGGAAGCTGGTTGAGAGCCGGTTCAAGGAACACGTGGCCGACCAGGTGAAGGGCAAGATTTTGATGGATAGCCTGTCGCAGCTATCCGACGACCATAAGTTCACGGCGATCAGCGAGCCGGATTTCAAGATGGACTCGGTCCAGTTGCCGGACGACGGGCCGATGGTGTTTGAGTTTGATATCGAGGTGCGGCCGGAGTTCGATTTGCCCGTGTGGAAGGGGCTGACACTGGAGCGGCCGACGCACGAATACTCGGATAAAGAAGTTACCGAGCGGCTGAAGCAGCTGTTGGCGAAGTATGGCCAGGTGGAGCAGACGGATGAGCCGATCGACACAGGCGATTTGGTGACGATCACGCTCAAGGCGTCTTACGAGGGCCGGCAGCTTTCGCAGTTGACGGAAGAGACGGTCGAAGTGAAGCCGACGTTGAGCCTGACGGACGCGAAGCTCGAAGGCTTCGACAAGCTGGTGATTGGCAAAAAGGCCGGCGACACGGTCGAGACGAAGCTGGCTATCTCGCCGGAGTCGGAAAACGAGGAATTCCGTGGCAAAGAGATTGATTTGTCGATAGAAATTGTGACCGTCGAGCATCGTGCGTTGCCGGACCTGAATCACGAGTTTTTGGAAAAGATTGGCGGCTTCAAAGACGAGCAAGAGTTGCACGACGAAGTCCGCAAGGAGATGGAGCGGCAACTCAAATACTTCCAGCAGCGCCGCAGCCGGCAGCAAATTACGACGCAGCTCACCGTCACGGCGACTTGGGATTTGCCGGAGAAGCTGCTACGGCGGCAGGCGCGGCGGGAGCTGGATCGCGCGATGATGGAGTTGCAGCGGAGCGGTTTTACGCAGGATCAGATTCGGCAGTATCTCAATGAACTGCACCAGAACTCGATGGCCTCGACGAGCCGGGCTTTGAAGGAGCACTTCATCCTGGAGCGAATCGCCGAAGAAGAGAAGATCGAGGCGGAGCCGCAGGATTATGACGATGAGATCGACTTGATTGCCGATCAATCGGACGAGACGCCGCGGCGCGTGCGGGCCCGGATCGAGAAGAAGGGGCTGATGGATACGCTGCGGAATCAAATCGTCGAGCGGAAGGTGATCGAGCTGATCGAGCAGCACGCCGAGTTCCGCGATGTGCCTTATAACCCGCAGAAGGATGAGGTTGCAGCGGTAAATTATGCCGCTTTGGGCGCCTCAGCAGAGGCGATTCCGGAAGCGGAGCACAATGACGGCATCAATCCGGCGACGGTGGGGAAGACAAAGGATTAGCGATTTGCAGTCACAGGGAAGCACGAAATCCGAAATTCGAAGCACGAAACAAATACGAAGCCCGAATGATCCAAATGGCGGCAATGTCCGTTTGCGTCATTCGGGCTTCGTGCTTTGAATTTGTTTCGGATTTCGTGCTTCGTGCTTCGGATTTCTTCGCTATCTTGCCACAGTGATCGGCTGCGGCTAACCCGGCCTATTCCATTTGGCCTGTCAGGTGAATAATGCCACTAACGACAAGCCATTGGCTCGTCGCACGAAGCAGTTTAATGGAGTTACCCGGCGCATGAGCCTGAATATGCCTCTTCCGATTGAGAATTCGTACTCGTATCAGAGCTATCAGCGGCAGCGGCAGCTTACGCTGGGTGATTTGCTGCTGGAAAACCGGATCGTGTTTCTCCAAGGGGAGATTCACACGGGGAATGCCAACGAAGTGGTGATGAAGCTCTTGTATTTGCAGAGCGAGAATCGCCGCAAGGACATCCACTTTTATCTGAACTCGCCGGGCGGCGATGTGGCGGCGACGCTGGCGATTTACGACACGATGCAGATTCTGACGTGCCCGATTTGCACCTATTGCGTCGGCCAGGCGGCCAGCGGCGCGGCAGTGCTGCTCGCTGGCGGCACCAAAGGCAAGCGGTTTGCGTTGCCGAATTCGCGAGTCATGCTGCATCAGCCCTATGGCGGCGTGCAGGGGCAAATCACCGATATCGAAATCCAGGCCAACGAGATTCTTCGCTACCGGCAGGTGCTGAACGAAATCCTGTCCAAGCATTCCGGCCAGCCGCTGGAGCGAATCGAGAAAGATACCGACCGCGACTTTTTCCTCAGCGCCGAAGACTCCAAAAAGTACGGCGTCGTCGATGAAATTCTGCAGAGACTGCCGGGAGCGGAAGACGAGAAAGATTAAACCGCCAGAGGCGGGAAATTCGAAGCACGAAGCACGAAATCCGAATCAAATCCGAATGGCGGAAATTCAACGCAGCAAATTCTCGTTTGAATCGTTCTGACATTCGTGCTTGAAATTTGTTTCGTGCTTCGGATTTCGAATTTCGTGCTTTCGATCGTACAAACCAAACAAGATATTCGGAGTTAGTTAAATGCCCTTGGTCCCTTATGTCGTCGAGAAGAGTGGTCGCGAAGAACGGGTGTATGACATTTACAGCCGCTTGCTGAAGGACCGCATCATTTTTTTGGGAACGCAGGTCAACGATGAGGTCGCGAACATCATCGTAGCGCAACTCTTGTTCCTGCAGTCGGATGATCCGAAGGCCGACATTCATCTGTACGTCAACAGCCCCGGCGGCAGCGTGAGCGCGGGCCTGGCGATTTACGACACGATGCAGTTCATCACGTGCGATGTGGCGACGTATTGCGTCGGCCAGGCCGCGTCGATGGGCGCCGTTTTGCTGACGGCCGGCGCGCCGGGCAAGCGGCATGCACTGCCCAACGCCCGAATCATGATCCATCAGCCATTGGCGGGCATGCAGGGCACGGCGGAGGAAATCGCGATCCACGCCAAGGAATTCCGGCGGATCAAGCAGAAGATGAACGAGATTCTGCTCAAGCATACGGGCCATCCGCTCGACAAGATCGAGAAGGATACCGACCGCGATCGCTTTATGTCGGCCGAGGAAGCGGCTGAATACCGCCTCGTCGATAAGGTGATTGAGCACATGACGAATGTGCCGCAATCGCGGAAGCATGAGGACTAAGCTGAGTTCAGTGTTCAAAGTTCAATGTTCAAAGTTAGATTAGGTTTCGCCAACCTTGAACTTTGAACTCGGAACTTTGAACCAATGACGTGGCAATTCTGGCTCGACGTTGGTGGCACGTTTACGGATTGCCTCGCGCGGACGCCAGACGGGAAGCTGCTTCGTCGGAAGGTGCTCAGCTCGGGCGTGACGAAAGGCCGGCCCGCGGC
This sequence comes from Pirellulaceae bacterium, assembly GCA_036496265.1. Lineage (GTDB taxonomy): Bacteria > Planctomycetota > Planctomycetia > Pirellulales > Pirellulaceae > CAYLLN01. The sequence continues at coordinate 3,750 of DASXLL010000187.1, forward strand.
CGGTTCAACGACCTCGCTCATCTGCGACTCCGGGCGCGACGAACCAGATAGCTTTTGGCGCGGTTACGGCGTGCGATTGGTTGACGCGCTGGGTGAAATCGTCGCCGTCTCGACGATTGAGAATTCTTCTCGCGGTCAGCTAGTTGTGAAGTCGCTGTCGCAGCGGGCTGGACACTCACCGCTTACAACATGTCAGATCCTCGGCTATGGGTATGAGTTGGTCTCGCCCGAAGAAGCGCCGCTCCTCGCGATTCGTCTGTTTCGTGGATTAGGTCTCGGCGACACAATTCCGCCTTGCACCGTGCGACTCGGCACGACGCGGGGCACGAATGCGCTGCTGACGTGGCGCGGGGCGAAGACGGCGTTCGTGACGACGCGCGGTTTCGCCGACATCTTGAAGATCGGCTATCAGAATCGACCTAAGCTGTTTGAGCTGAATATTAAAAAGGCCGAGCCGCTGTTTGCGGCGGTGGCAGAGATTGATGAACGCGTGGCGGCGGATGGCGGCGTGATTCAGGCACCGACGGAAGCGCAGATTCGTGGCGAGTTGGTGCGATTGAAGCAATCGGGTATCGAGTCGCTCGCGATTTGCCTGCTCAACAGTTATGCAAACCCACTGCATGAGCAAATGGTCGAGCAAATCGCCCGCGATGTCGGCTTTGAGGAGATCAGCGTCTCCAGTTGCGTGTCGCCGCTGATGAAGATAGTGCCACGGGGGGATACGACGGTCGTCGATGCGTATTTGAATCCGGTGTTGCGAAGCTACGTCGAGCGACTTGCCAAATCGTTGCCCGGAAGCGACGTGGGGCTGATGACATCAGCGGGCGGATTAGCACGAGCTGGCAGCTTCACCGGCAAGGACAGTTTGCTTTCAGGGCCCGCTGGTGGAGTCGTTGGCTTCTCGAAGGCAGCCGAGGCGGCGGGGTTTGCGAAGGCGATTGGCTTCGACATGGGCGGCACGAGCACGGATGTGTCGCGGTACGACGGGCGTTATGAATACGAATTCGAGACAGAAAAAGCTGGCGTGCGCGTTGTCGCACCGATGCTGGCGATCGAAACCGTGGCGGCTGGTGGCGGATCGATCTGTAAGTTCGACGGGATGAAGCTGGTTGTCGGCCCCGATAGCGCGGGAGCGGATCCCGGGCCGGCGTGTTACGGGCGGGGTGGTCCACTGACGGTGACGGATTGCAATTTGCTATTAGGGCGGCTCGTGCCCGAGCAGTTTCCGTTTCCGCTGGATGTAGAGGCCGCGAGGAAGCGTTTGGCGGAAGTTGTGGAAATGATCTGTAGGGAAGGTCCTCCGTGGCCTTCCGAAGCTGGCGAGACGATAGTTGTTTGCAAGGCGAGCAACGCCACAGAGGGCGTTCGCTATAGCGCGATGGAACTCGCCGCTGGCTTTCTCCAAATCGCCAATGCCAACATGGCCGCGGCGATTCGGTCGATTTCGCTGGCGAAGGGGTATGATCCGCGGGAGTATTGCCTCGTGGCTTTCGGAGCGGCCGGGCCGCAGCATGCGTGCGCGGTAGCTGCGGAACTAGGGATTACGAGGATTATGATTCATCCGGATGCAGGCGTTTTGAGCGCGCTGGGAATTGGGATGGCGGATGTGGTGAAGCATCGGAGCGCGGCTGTGTATCGAGGACTGGAGGGGGAGAGAGGGAGAGGGGGAGAGGGGGAGAGGGTAGCGGCGGATGGTTTGGAATCGGATTTTGCGGATTTGGAGGCGCGGGCGCGAGCGGAGGTTGTTGCGGAAAGCATTTCGGCCGATCGGGTTGAGGTTCGCCGGTCGCTTGATGTTCGTTACCAGGGCACAGACGCGGCGCTGAGGGTTCCGCAGCCGGAGGACCATGATTATGCGGCAGCTTTTGCGGCAGCGCATCAGCGGCTGTACGGCTACATGCATGAAAATCGGCTACTGGAGGTTGTGGCGGCGCGGGTGGAGGCGGTTGGGCGGTCCACGGCGGCACTTGCAGCATCACAGCGCATCGGTCCCGTGGAGATGGAGGCAGAGGCGTCGCACGAAATGGTTATCGCGGGTCAAGTGAAAATGGTTCCGCTATACCACCGCGAAAAGCTTCGACCAGGTGTGCTTTTATCCGGCCCAGCTATCGTTGTTGAACCGCTAACCACGATTATTGTCGATCCGGGCTGGGAAGCGACGGTTCTTACCGGCGGCGATTTACTCATGGAGTCAATTTCGGCCGCTGCGACCATTCCGCATTCCGCACTCCGCACTCCGCATTCGGATACCGCCGATCCGATCATGTTGGAGTTGTTCAATAACCACCTCACCGCGATTGCGACGCAGATGGGCATCACGCTTCGCAATACGTCGATGAGTGTGAACGTGAAGGAGCGGCTGGATTTTTCGTGCGCGATTTTTACAGCGGACGGCGATTTGGTCGTCAATGCGCCGCACATTCCGGTGCATCTGGGGGCGATGAGTAAGACGGTAAAGCAGATCATTGCGGACAATCCGCGGATGCAGCCGGGAGATGTGTTTGTCACCAATGATCCGTATCGAGGTGGATCGCATTTGCCGGATGTGACTGTGGTGACGCCGGTGTTTGAATTCTGTAGGGAAGGCCCTCCGTGGCCTTCCGCGAGCGACGAGGCAGCGCGAATTCGCGAGGCACGGAACGCCACAGAGGGCGTTCCCTACAGTTCGCCGTTGTTTTTCACGGCTTCGCGCGCGCATCATGCGGAGATTGGCGGGATTACGCCGGGGTCGATGCCACCGTTTTCGAAGAATCTGGGCGAGGAGGGCGTGCTCATTCGGAATTTCAAGTTGATCGATGCGGGACATTCGCGATTCGATGAGCTGCGCGAGTTGCTGACGTCTGGTCCGTATCCAAGTCGATCGCCGGACACGAATCTCGCGGATATCACAGCGCAGGTGGCGGCAAATCAGCAAGGAGTCTCCGACCTGCAAAAAATGGTGGAACGGTATTCGCTGCCGGTGGTGCAGGCGTATATGCGGCATATTCAAGAGGCGGCGGAGCGGAAAATGCGGGCGGCACTGGCCAGGTTGACTCCTGGGCGTCGCGAATTCACCGACCACATGGACGATGGAACGCCGATTCAGGTGACGGTTACGATCCATGATGAGTCGGCGACGATTGATTTCACGGGTACGGGGCCGGTGTCGGCTGGTAATCTGAATGCGAATCGATCCATCGTCACGGCGGCGGTCATGTACGTGTTGCGGCTGTTGATTGGTGAAGACATCCCGCTGAATCAAGGTGTGCTCAAACCCATCAAAATTGTTTTACCAGTCTGCCTGCTGAACCCTATCAACACTGCTTCAGGCTCGGCGGGAGCCTCGCCCTCCCAGTTGGGAGTCTCGCCCGCCCATTTAGGAGCCTCGCCCTCCCAGTTGCCGGCCGTTGTTGGGGGGAATGTGGAGACGTCGCAGCGGGTTGTGGATGTGCTGCTGGGTGCTTTTGGGTTGGCGGCGGCGAGTCAGGGGACGATGAATAATTTGCTGTTTGGTGATGAGACTTTTGGGTATTACGAGACGATTTGTGGCGGTAGCGGGGCTACGGCTGAGGCTGACGGCGCGGATGCCGTGCATACCCATATGACGAACACGCGGCTGACTGATCCGGAAGTACTCGAATCCCGATATCCAGTGCGTCTGCGTGAATTTTCGATTCGCTGTGGGTCAGGTGGTGCAGGGGAATATCGGGGCGGCGATGGCATCATACGACGATTGGAGTTTTTGAAGCCGCTGACGTTGTCGATTTTGTCGCAGCGACGGGGGCCGTATGCGCCTTATGGACTGGACGGCGGAAAACCGGGGGGGCTCGGAAGCAATTGCCTGAAACGTGCGGACGGGGCTGAGGAGGTTTTAGGCAATCTTGTGCAGACCGAGGTCAGGGCAGGTGATGTTTTGACAATTGAAACTCCTGGCGGTGGTGGATTTGGCGAGTCGCTGCGCGCTAAAGTTTGAAGTTTTTTCATTACGGAGGGCTTTAGCATGAGTTGTAAGGTGTTGGAGGTTACGGAGTTTGGAATTTGGGTCGTATTGCCTCTGCGCTAAACTTAAGCGCGACTTTAGTGGGTACGCTGAAGTCGTAACTGCTGAATTGTCAAAGAACGATGCCGCCAAGTTGGCAGACGAAGCGACCAACCAGCAATGGACAGCAAATAGTATACCAAAGTATAGTATTTGGCGGAATTCAAATCGCAGGCTGTTGCTCCTTGCTGGGTTAGGGTGCGTGCGGTAGCGTAAGCAAGCGGTTTTGTTGGGTTTCTGGCGAGGAGCTTTTCATGCGTCACGGTTATTGGGTGGTTTGTCTCGTCTGGGCATTGGCCCGCGTTCTTTCGCTTCAGGCTGCGGATTGGAAGGCGGCGGAAGGACCGCTGATGACGCGGTGGGCGAAGGAGGTGACGCCGGCGAATGTGCATCAGGAATATCCACGGCCGCAGATGGTGCGGGAGAAGTGGACTAACCTCAATGGGCTGTGGGATTATGCGGTAAAGCCGGCGGGGCAGGGGGCCAGCGCGCCGGAGAAATATGACGGGCAAATTCTCGTCCCGTTTCCGATTGAGTCGGCGTTGTCGGGCGTGATGAAGCGGATCGAGCCGACGGACACGCTGTGGTACCACCGCACGTTTAAAGTGCCAGAGTTGAAAGATGGCCGGCGGTTGCTGCTGCATTTTGGGGCGGTGGATTGGAAATGCGCGGTGTTGGTCAACGGCAAAAAAGTCGGTGATCATACGGGCGGTTACGATCCGTTCACTTTCGATGTGACGGATGCGCTCGATAAGTCGAAGGCGGAGCAACAATTGGTCGTGCAAGCCGCCGATCCGACGGATACGAATTGGCAGCCGCGGGGTAAGCAGGTTGAGAATCCGAAAGGCATCTGGTACACGCCAACGACGGGGATTTGGCAGACGGTGTGGTTGGAGGAAGTGCCGGCTGCTTACATCGACGGTTTGCAAATCACTCCTGACTTGGACAAAGGTGAAGTTCGCATTCTTGTCAACGTTGCCGGGCCAAAAGAGGGGCGCGGAATTTCAGCCTTGAATAAAGGAAACGGCCTTTCCCTTACCACGGATCGCAGCGAGGACGGCCAATTCCGCCTCACGTTCAAAGGTGCGAAGCCGTGGACGCCGGACAATCCGCAACTCTACGACTTCGAAGTCAGCATCACGGAGAACAATCGGCCGGTCGATACCGTCAAGAGTTACTTCGCGATGCGCAAAATCTCGCTCGGCAAGGATGAACATGGCGTGACGCGGATGATGCTGAACAATAAGCCTTTGTTTCATTGGGGGCCGCTGGATCAGGGGTTTTGGCCGGATGGTTTATACACCGCGCCGACGGATGCGGCGATGAAGTATGATTTGGAAGTGACGAAGCAGCTTGGGTTCAACATGATTCGCAAGCATGTGAAGGTTGAGCCGGCGCGGTGGTATTACTATTGCGACCAGATGGGGATCATGGTGTGGCAGGATATGCCGAGCGGCGACAAAAATCCGCCGTGGAGCCCGCTGGGCATTCACAACGGGAAGCAAATCGAACGCTCGCAGGAATCGGCTGATAATTTTCGGCACGAGTGGAAGAACATCATGGATTCGTTGATGCACTTCCCATCGATCGTCGTGTGGGTGCCGTTTAACGAAGCTTGGGGCCAGTTCGACACGGTCGGCGTGACGGAATGGACGACGAAGCATGACCCTTCTCGATTGGTGAATTGCGCCAGCGGTGGGAATGATTTTCCGGTTGGCGACATCAGCGATCTGCATCGCTATCCGGGGCCGACGATTCCGGCGCTGGAAGAAAAACGGGCCGCGGTGCTCGGCGAATTCGGCGGCTTGGGCTTGCCGCTAGAAGGGCATACGTGGCAGGCGACGAAGAATTGGGGTTACCGGTCGTTCGAGACGAAGGAGGCGCTGAACGATGCGTATGCGGTGCTCATTCGGCGACTGCATCCGCTGATCGGCAAGGGGCTATGTGCCGCCGTTTATACACAGACGACCGATGTCGAAGTGGAAGTCAATGGTTTTCTGACCTACGACCGCGAAGTGCTGAAGTTTGATCAGCAAAAGACGGCTGCTCTGAGCAAGAAGTTGTTTCAGCCGGCGCCGCAGGAGCTCGTCGTTGTTCCGACGGCGCTGGAAAAGGCGCAAACATGGCGCTATACGTTGGATAAGCCGGGCGAGGGTTGGGAGAAGCCGGATTTCAATGATTCGGCTTGGAAAGAGGGGGAGGGCGGCTTTGGCGAGCCCTCGACGCCGGGGAGCAAGGTGCGGACGAATTGGAAGACGCCGGATATTTGGCTGCGGCGAACGATCGAGTTGCCGAGCGGGCCGGTGGAGGGGCTGTCGATCAACATTCATCACGATGAAGACGCCGAGGTTTATATCAACGGCGTGCAGGCGATCGCGATGCGGGGCTATATCACCGAATACGTGCCGCAGCCGTTGGATGCGAAGGCGCTGGCGGCGGTTAAGGCTGGGAAGAATGTGATCGCGGTACATTGCAAGCAGACGGGC
>DASXLL010000188.1:0-23661 GCA_036496265.1 Pirellulaceae bacterium
GTGCCATTGGAGATTGAGCTGCGATGCGGAGGGAACGTGTTGAAAGCGTCGTTTCACTTTTCGGGTAACGGCATCCAGAACCGGACTCATTCCCTTGGACAATGTGGGTACAAAGCTAAGGAGAACCCCGGTGCCGTTAACTTGCGGTCCGTTGTGGAGGTCATTCATCAACGTCGTAGCAAGCTGCTCACTGAGAAGCGGTGGAACCGCATTTCCGATGAGCTGAACAATGTCCCTTGATCCGCCCATGAACTTGAACTCATCAGGAAATGTTTGTAATCTCGCGCACTCTCGGATTGTCAGGGGACGGTCCTCGCTCGGGTGCAAGAACTCGTTGAGCGCCCCTCCTGTTATCGCTTTCGATGGTTCGCCGCCCACAAGCCTTCGCAGACCAGCAGGAGCGCCTCCGCGCCGTTCACTTGGCGTACCGTCCTTCACTCGCCGAAAGGCTCTTCGTCGAAAGCTGTCATGCCATAGGCGTTCCGGCAGATCGCGCATTCGCTGACCCGGCTTTAGCAGCCGCGCGCGCCGCAGGTCATCTTCGCTGAGCGCCGTGAAATCATGATCAAGTGAGAGCGGGACTTGACCGCGCTCGGACGCAGGCGGCAGGCCAGCGATAGCTTCCTCCAACGATGGAGTTTTCGGGAGATGCTGTCCGGCGAGGTGCGCCCCCGGTGCGCCGTATGCCGTATGAGTTGGCTGCGATACCGATGGGTTTGACCCCATGATTCCAATCGCGATGACGCGCTTTCGATGCTGCGGCACACCGAAATTGGCAGCATTGAGCTTGAACACACGAACGCGGTAGCCAGCTTCTATTACCGGTTCGAGTAGGTCGAAAACGTATTTGCCATCTGCCCCGGTAAGGAAACCTTCGACGTTTTCAAAGAGAAATGCCCGAGGACGATCTCTGGCAACTAGTTCTCCGAACGTACGCACAAGCGAATTTCGATGATCGTCAGGCCGTCGAAGGCCCGCCGAAGAAAATCCCTGACAGGGAGGGCCCCCCACGATTAAATCGCACCGTGGAAGTGAAAGTCCTGTTGTGATGTCTACGCACGTCGCTTGATGCGCAAAATTAGCGTTGTATGAGTTGACGGCTAGGTCCCAGCTATCAAAGGCCGCGACAACCTCAAAATGGGCCCTTTGAAGTCCGAGCGACAATCCGCCAACGCCGCAAAACAGATCAACTACAGCAAGGCGCGGTGACATCCATGCTCCATCGTCAGGATAAAATCTGCGCCTCTAGATTATCAAATCGGACGCCGCGCGTGAAAGGACCGCCGTTCGCAATCCTCCTTATCCGCAATACAGGATGGTGCGGCACTCGCCGGCTATTCCCCTATAATTTCAGCGGTGGGGTCTCCGGCCGCGACCGGACATGTGCGGTCGGAATGAGAGGTGCGGTCGGAATGAGTGGCGCGGTCGGAGACCGGCCACAACATGGTGGTGGCCACGAGTTGGCGCGACGATCACGGCGCCCATTCAGGGCATGGGCTCTTTTGGTGGATTGCGTACCGGGGAGCACTGCCGGAACTCAAGCAAAGACGGACCACCCGTCGGCCTAAAAGCCCAGGCCGTAGTAGAGGCGTTGGTAATACATGTCTTGATACGGCCGATAGCCGCCGACGTAGCCAGCGCCATAGGGGGCGGTTTGGGGATAGATGGGAGCGACGTAGGGGGCGTAGCCGTAGCCGCCGCCGTAGCCATTCCCGTAACCGCCGTAGTTGTTGCCGTAGGCTCCGTAGCCACCATTGCCGCCGTAAACGACGACGGCCGGAGTGACGGCGTAGTTGCGATGGTGTTGGTAGGGGCTTTGGGCCTGAGCGGTGGTGCAAATTCCGCCGGCGAGCAAAAGCGTAATGGCCAGGAGCTGCAGGAGGGTGCGTTTCATTGCCGATCATCCTTTGAAAAATGGGGGGTATGCCCTCACCCCGGCCCTCTCCCAGAGGGAGAGGGAGGTTTTTTGGATAGGCTCGAAATAGTTGGTGCTTGTGTGACTCTACTGACTTAAGGGCCGGCTGGCTCGCGAACCCGACAGCCGGGGATCACAAATCTGTAACGGGAGAGAAAAGGAGGGAAGCCAGTGACGGACTTGCGACGGCAGGATCGGGACCGGCCCAGCGCGAGCTTCGCCCTCCCAAGGAATTCGTCCACTCGCCCGATGCTTTCGCGTGCAGTTTGCGACCGGTATATTCACGACGACATCAACCGTCTGCCGGACTGTTTCTGCAAGGCAGGCGATATTCCCCAGCCATCCAAACATTCCCGCCTCCCCGGAGCCATCGATCATGTCACGCCGCCGTTTTGTTGCCGGTTCTGTCGCCGTTGCCGTCGTCCTGTGTGTGACGGGGGCGTGGGCCTATTACAAGTTGGCCGGGGCCGGCGAGACGATGCTGGAGGAGGCGAACAAGTTCTTGGCGACGTTTAGCGGAGAGCAAAAGGCGAAGGTGGCGATTGCGTATGACGAGAAGACGCGGACGGATTGGCATTTCATTCCGAAGCCGGATGGGGCCCGCGAAGGCGTCAAAGTGCGCGATATGAACGAGGCGCAGCGGAAGGCGGCCCATGCGCTGCTCAAGGCGGCGTTGAGCGACGCGGGGTATGGCAAGGCAACGAAGATCATGTCGCTGGAGGGGCTGCTCCATGAGTTGGAGAAGGGGAAGGGGAACAAGAATGCTCGCGATACGGAGCGGTATTTCTTTACGGTGTATGGGACGCCGACGCCGGAATCGAAGTGGGGGCTGAGCGTCGAAGGGCATCACTTGTCGCTGAATTTCGTCGTCGATAAGGGGCATGTGGTGAGCACGACGCCGTCGGCGTTTGGGGCGAATCCGGCGATTGTGAAAAACGACAATTTGCCGAACATTCCGAAGGGGACGCGGGTGCTGGCGAAGGAGGAGACGTTGGCTTTGGAACTTCTCAAATCACTGACGCCGGAACAGAAGAAGGAAGCGACGCTCGACGAGGTGCCGAAAGAGGTTCACAACGCCGGCGAGGCTCAGCCAAAGACGGATTTGCCCAAGGGCGTGTCGGCGGAGAAGCTGGCGGGCGAGCAAAAGAGCAAATTGCGGACGCTAGTCGAGGAATATGCGAACAGTTTTCCGCCGGATGTGGCGAAGGAGCGGATGGAGGCAATTCGATCGGGCGGCGTGGAGAAAATCAGCTTCGCCTGGGCCGGCAGCGAGAAGGAAGGGGAAGGCCGATATTACCGCATTCAAGGGCCGACGTTTCAGATCGAGTTTATCAACGTGCAGGCGGATTCAGCCGGCAATCCCGCGAATCATATTCACAGCGTGTGGCGGGATGTGCGGGGCGATTTTGCCGTGCCGTTGAAGTAATAGCAGCATCGAAATATGCCGACGAAGCCGACGACTGAGATAAAAGCTCGCCTCGGCTGTGGGTTTTTGTGTGTTTCGGCGGTGCTGACGTGTGTGCTGTTGGCGATCAACGGGCTGATCGTCATGAATTTGGTCAATGCGATTCTGCCGACGCTGCCCGAGGAGATGCAGCAGCACCGGGTGGCTCAGGCGGTGGTGTTTCTGGGCCCGCTGGCGCTGTTGGTTGTCGAGTGGTGGGCGTGTGATGTGGCGATTGATTGGCTGAGGCCGGCGGGCAGGCAGGAGACAGCGGACAGGGAACAGGGGACAGACAGATAGTGTTGCGGGCAAGGTCGCTGGGAGTGTGTTATTGTGGCGGAATAACTCTCGGGGGCTGATGACGATGGTTGTTTCGGGACAAATGGCACGGGCCGCGGCGTTTAGTTGTTGGCTTGCGGCGTCGTTGATGGCAATGGCCGCGGTGGCTCAAGAAGAAGCGGAGGATTCGCCGTTTCGGCCAGGTTTAGTGGCGACTTATTCGGCTGGCGGGCAAGCAGCGACGCGGGTCGATGAGGTGGTGGCGTTTGATTGGCAAGACGCGGCGGCGGATGAGCGGTTGGCGGCGGGGGAGTTCGCGGCGACGTGGCGGGGGCGGCTTTGGGCGCGGGGGGCGGGGGAGTATCGGCTGAGTTGCTATGTGCAGGGCGAGGTGGAGATCAAGCTGGGGGGGAAGACGCTGATTGAGGGGCGTAGCGAGCAGCCGGGGTGGTTGGAGTCGCAGCCGGTGGCGTTGGATTTCGATCATCACCCGATTGAGATTCAATATCGCCGCAATACGCCGCAGGGACAGCTCAAGCTGTTTTGGAGCGGGCCGGATTTTCGGCTGGAGCCGCTGCCGGCGTGGGCGCTGGTGCACGAGCGGGAGCAATCGCCGGTGGTGGTGTTTGAACGGGGACGGCAGCTGGCCGCGGCGCTGCGGTGTGGGGCGTGTCATAAGGATAAGTCGGCTTCGATGGTGACTGCGCCGGCGCTGGATCGGTTGTCGGGCAATGTGAATGAGGCGTGGCTGGTAGATTGGTTGGCATCGCACGGTGAAGGCAAGGCGAGTGGGTCGTCGCGGCGGATGCCGGATTTGGGGATGAGTCGGGAGGAGGCGGAGGCGGTGGCGGCATGGTTGGTGCGCGAGCCGGCGGTGAAAAACGAACCGAGAATCGAACAGAAGGAAACGAAGGTAACGAAGGACGATTCAACATCGAAGACGACTGCGGATTCGAAAAGCAAGAAGAAGAAGGGCGAGGAGAAGCCGAAGCCGTCGGCGGAGGAAGGGGAGAAGTTGCTGCTGACTCGCGGGTGTTTGGCGTGTCATCAACTGGGAGCGTTGGGATTGAGCGGTTTGTTTGGCGGCGGAGATTTGACGGCGCTGTTTCAAAAACGGCCGGCGGATTTTTTTATGCGATGGTTGGCGGATCCGGGGGCGATTAATCGGGAGCATCGGATGCCGGTGTTTCAGTTCACGGCGGATGAGATGACGTCGCTGGGATTATGGGCGAAGCGGGTGGCGGCTGTAGGGAATGCCCTCCGTGGCGTTCCGAGCGCGGCTGAGAAATCGTCCAAGCGGGAACTGATAAAACATGGTGAAAAGTTAGTCGCATCGTTCAAATGTGCGGCGTGTCATTCGTTGTCGCGGGAGAAAACGGTGACGCCTGCGGCCGATCAGAAAGAATTGACGGCGGCGAGCGATTGGGCGCGGTCGTGTGCTGGCCAGCCGCGACGGGAGAAGGGGCAGCCGGGGTATCGGCTCGTAAAAGAAGATGCTGAGGCGTTGAAGACTTATTACACGACTGCTCGGCCGAGTTCGGGGCGGTTATCGATGCAGGCGCGGGGGAGGGATTTGCTGGCGCAGCTCAACTGTTTGGCGTGTCATCAGCGGGAAGGAGTGGAGAGGGCGACGCTGGCGGGTGTTGGTGGGCCGGCGCTCGCTGGGGCGAGCTTGTCCCACCCTACGGGAGATAAGGAAATGGTGGGCACAGCCCACCCCACGTTGCCGGCTTTGCAGGACAAGCTGGCGGCGGTGGCGGAGGCGCACGGGGATTTGGCGGCGCTGGTGCCGGCGATGACGCCGCCGGCGCTGAATAGCGTGGGGGATAAGCTGGTTGATGCGGCTTTGGAGGAGTCGATCGTGCGGAAAGGTCGGCCGCACCGGCCGTATTTGTTGGTGCAGATGCCGAAGTTCGAGTTGTCGAAGGAGCAGCTGGGGGCGCTGACGGCGTATTTTGTGGCGACGGATCGAATATCGGAGCGTAGGCCTCACGCTCCGCGTGAGGAGCCCAAAGCCGACGCCGGTCCAACTGCCGGGCTCGTCTCGCGGAGCGAGACGGCTACAAAGGCGGCATTCGCCGCGGCGGGACCGCGGTTGGTGACGACGGATGGGTTGGCGTGTACGAGTTGCCATCAGGTGGGGTCGGTGCTGCCGATGAAGGCGCCGCTGAACGCGCGGGGGCCGGATATGTCGATGCTCGGCAGCCGGATTCGGCGGGAGTGGTTCGATCGGTGGTGCAACAATCCGGCGCGGATTGTGCCGCGGATGGAAATGCCGGCGGTGAAGATTCCGGTGCGTGGTGTTTTGAACGACAACGTCGAGGATCAACTCGCCGCGGTCTGGCACATCCTCAACACGCCGGGGTTTCAGCCGCCGGAGCCAGACCCGGTGCGCGTCCTGCGGCTCTCAGGCATTCCCGAAAAGAACGAACGGCCGATTGTCATTCACGACGTAGTGAAAGACGGCGAGAAAACGTATTTGTTTCCGCTCGTCATTGGTCTACCTAATCGGCACAACGTGCTCTTCGATCTTGAAACGAATCGGCTGGCCGCGTGGTGGCTGGGAGATACGGCGAGGCAACGCACGAAGGGCAAATCCTGGTATTGGGAGATGGGCGGGAAGTCGATTTTTGAACCGGGGTTTAGCGACTCAGAGCTATCGCTTTGGATCGAGGGCAAACAACGATTTCCGGAGGCAATCTCGCAATTTCAATGCGAGCTTGGCGAATATTCAGCAAGGACTTCATTTCCTGAAACAAAACAACCGGCCGAAGTAATTCTCAATGTTGAGCGAAGTTTTCCTACAACGGAAGTTAGTATTTCAAACGGTGGTAAGTTTATAAAAGTTGGTGGCAGCGACTGGTTTTGGGAACTGAACGGCAGCGACGGCATCGGGGTAAGACGCGATATCGCTCTGCAGGGTCATGGGACGGTTAACAGGGCGAACTTTAGGGTCGTGAGTGAACAGGCTGCCCGTGCCGGTAACTGGGACCCGAAATCGCGAACATTTCGAGTGTCTGGTATTGCCGACACGTTCATTCGTGTGGGTGCCCCAGAGCAAATGGTCTGGAATGGCGATGGCACGATATCAGTCTTTGACCAAGGAGCTACCAGTTCGGAATCTCCGCGAAAGGGATTCCGCAGCCACGACAATGCAACAGGACACTATTGGGGCGTCATTTTTCAGATCGACTATTTGACTTCACTGCCGGCCGATAAATACATCGCTGAAACTCCGCCATCTGTGCAAGTCGCCCCAAGTGAGATTCTATTAGCGCCTGGTTTCATTGCACACCGATTGCCGCTCTCTCCAAGCATCATGCCTAGCGCGTTAGCGTGGGAAAGTACGGATGACTTAATTTTCGGAACGTTGAAAGGTGAAATCTATCGGGTCAAAAGTACTTCTGATGGCGGCCCGCAATATCACGAGAGTTTGATTGTCGATGGATTTGCAACGCCATACGGAATTCAAGCTGGAGTGCATCCATTGTTGAATGGCGGCAACCAACCAATAATCGATGTCGCGACAAAGGACGGTTTGTTGCGCGTCTGGACGGATGATGAGGGCACTACCGCTGGTGTAGAAACAGTCGCTGCAGGTTGGGGACACACGGATGATTATCACGATTGGACTGTAGGATTGATTCGTAGCGACCAAGGCGAATACTATGTCAGCCTTCCATGCCAACAAGATCAGCGAAGTGAAGCAGCAGCGGCCTATCGGGGTAAAATCATCAAACTCACCCCTCGCAGCAAACCAACGATTACTTTTCCTCGCCTTTTCGACATCGAAATCATCTCCGCTGGCCACCGTTTTCCGATGGGGATGGCGCGGAATCGGGAGGGGGAGCTGTTTGTTACGGATAATCAGGGGAACTACAACCCGTTCAATGAGCTGAATCATGTGAAGAAGGGGGCGCATTTTGGGTTTATCAATGCGCTGGAGAAGGAGAAGGGGTTTGTACCGCCGCCGTTGACGGAGCCGGCGATTAATATTCCGCATCCGTGGACGCGGAGCGTGAATGGGATTTGTTTTTTGGAAACGCCGGAGGGGCTGCGTAGGGTGGGCTCTGCCCATCAAGATGCGGCGAGTGATTCAGCCACGAAAAATAAGGTGGGCACAGATGCGAAGGTGGGCACAGCCCACCCTACAAGTATTTTCGGCCCGCTCGAAGGGCATTTGGTGGGGTGTGAGTACGATACGCGGCGGTTGATTCGGATGTCGCTGGATAAGGTAAATGGCGAGTATCAGGGGTGCTGCTATCCGCTGAGTATTCCGCCGGCGGATGTGGAGAAGGGGCTGCTGGGGCCGATTGTGTGTGCGATTAAGCCGACGACGGGGGAATTGTATGTCGGGGAGATCCGCGATAGCGGGTGGGGGGCGAGCAACAATATTGGGCAGATCACGAAGATCAAAATTGAGCCGGAGAAGCTGCCGTGCGGAATTGCGGAAGTGCGGGCGACGAAGAATGGCTTTGCGATCGACTTCTTCAAGCCCGTCGATCGAGCGAAAGCGGCGAACTTGGATAGTTATTCGATCGAATCGTATCGCCGCGAATCGACGCCGGCTTATGGCGGGCCGGATATTGATCGGCGGCCGGAAAAGATCGTTTCAGCCGCGGTTTCGGAGGATGGGAAACGGGTGACGCTGGTGCTGCCGGAGCTGCGGACGCGGCATGTTTATGAGTTGCGGCTGAAGAATATGACGCCGGGCGGTGGGATGTTTCATCCGGATGAGGCGCATTACACGCTGAAGCAGATACCCAAGGAAGAATGACCAATGACCAAGCATCAATGACCAATGAAGCTGCAAAATGACGAATGACGAATGACCAATGACCAATGACCAATCAGTAAACGAAAATGGCCGGTCACGGGGGTGTGACCGGCCAATTAGATAACGTTCGATTTTGAAGACCCTCACCCCGGCCTTCTCCCAGAGGGAGAGGGATCGGTGGACGGTGCGTTGACAGATTACAGGGCGGGGGGGACGGGGAAGGGGATCAGGGAGGAGCTATCGGCGGCTTGCTTTTCGCTGGTGGGCATGGCGGGGGTGGGCGTCGTGCAACCGCAGCTTACGGGGGAGGAGCAGGAGTCGCAGCCGGAGTTCCAGTGAGCCATGAAGCCGCTCCACTTACCACAGTGGTGGCAGGGGCGGCATTTGCCGCACAACGGCTTGCAGCAGCCGCAATCGGCGACGCTGGAGCAAGTCGGGGCGCCGCAGCTGGGGGCTGCACAGGAAGGGGCTGCACAGCCGCAGGAGGCGGTGGCGCAGGAGACGCCGCAGCCGCAATTGTTGCCCCACATTTTGTGAAAGAGGCGGCACTGATGACCACCGCCGCAGCCAGCGTTGCACGGATCGCAGATGTTGCAACCGCCGCCGCACATATTGCCGCCAGCGCCGCAGCCGCAGTGCTTGTGCAGCAAGTGGTGATTGCCACAGCGGCAGGGATTGGAGAAATATCCGCCCCAGAGATTCCAGATGCAGGGCGGGGAGTAATCGCAGGCGCCGGGACTATAGACATAGCCACCGTCGTTGCCGTACATGGGCAGGGGGCCGGTCTTGTCGGACGGCGAGGCATCGGCCTGAGCGAGCGCGACCGAGTTTACGGGCTCGCCGAAGCGGGTCCACCAGTTTTGCCCGCCGAGCAGGCGGCCTTGGAAAAGCTGAGCCGGTGGTTGCCGGTTGCCGGACCAGTCTGGGGTTTCGGCCAAACACGCGGCGCTAGTGATTACCAGAGAAGTGATCACCACCAAGCATGCCGCTGCCAATCGGTTCCATCGCATGGGTATTCCTCCTACTTGCTTCCGGGCATAAGCCGTTTGCCGCGAATGATTCCTACTGGCGGTTGAGCGATCGGCCGAAACCGACGCGAGCCGCACAGGCGCAAACGGACCCAAGCAAACATGCGCGCGGGCTTGCGGTGGGCAAGGATCGCGTGTTGATTTTTGGCAACATTTTTTGGTCCGGCGGCCGGATTAGAGCGATCGCAAGCGGCGCGACGGCTTAATCGGTTGTAGGGCTGTGAGTAAGATCGGCTGTAACACCGTTGCAAGTTTCAAGTTCCATGTTTCAGGCTCGAAATAGGCAATTTGAAACTTGGAATTCGAAACGATTGAAGTCCTATGATGCCGGTTGTGACGGATATGACGTTTGAGCTGGTGGAAACGATGGTCGCGTTGTGCTCGCTGGGGTTGGGACTGGCGATTTTGGCGCGGGGCTATCTGGCGGTGCGGGGTACGACGCTGGGGGGGCCGTGGATGTGGGCGGTGGCGGCGCTTGTGGCGTGGGCGGCTGCGGAATTGGCCGTTTCCTTTTCGCTCGTCGGAAGCGGTAGCGGCGAATCGCTCAAGTTTGCGGCTGTGGGGCTGAGCTTCTGTCCGATTGTGGCGGTGCTGGGGGCGAAGCGGCCGCAACATGCGGCGTGGGGCTTCGTGGTGGTGTCGCTCTGGGCGATTGTGGCGCTGCCGGCGGCGGAGAATCTTTTCTTGCACCCGGGACAGAATCTGGCGCTCGGCGATGCGCGGGCGTGGTTTTTGTGGGTTTTGATTGCCTTGGGGCTCGTTAACTATTTGCCGACGCGGTTTGCGGCGGCGGCGGTGCTGTTAGCTGCGGGGCAGGTCGTTGCGCTGTCGCCGTATTTGGAGCTGGTTCATCGACCGCTATTTGAAAATGCGCCGCTCGTGGGGTTGGTGCTGGTTGTGGGGGCGCTGTTGGCGGCTTGGATTGCGGCGCGGTGGCAACGTTCGGCGGCGAACGAGTTGGTTCGCTTGTGGCTGGAATTTCGGGATGCGTTTGGGCTCTTGTGGGGGCTGCGGCTACAGGAGCGGATCAATGCGGTGGCAAAGCAGAATGGATGGAGCGTGGAGTTGACGTGGGGCGGGTTTCGGGCGGCAGAGACCGGTGCAATCGTGAAAGAATTCGAGCCGGAGGTGGAGGCGGGGCTGTCGATGGCGATGAGAGGAGTGCTACGCAGATTCGTTCGCAATTCAGTGCTCGACACCAATTGAACTAATATTTCACCGCAGCAATGAATTCAATCACAAGTCCTGCGGAGTGAGTCCGGTCTGCTTGGCGATCTTTGCGAGGATTTTTGGACCAAGCTCTACGTCGTCGTGAAACGCAAACACGACCGGCGCCCAGCCAGGTCGTTCCAGGACGCGGTGCGATGTGCCGCTATGACGTTGGATCGTCCAGCCGAGGCGCAATAAAGCGGCGAGCACGCGACGGGCCTTTGTACTCGGCCAGATGCTCAAGAGGTCACCAAGAATTGGTTGGCCGCTTCTGGGATTTCTTCGCCATGCTCAATTCGATCGGCCAGGACGCGAAGCGCAAGCGCCTTGGCGTTGGCGATGGCTTCGTCGCGACTGACACCGTAGCAAATTACGCCGGGCAGAGCGGGCACTTCCGCAATCCAGCGGCCATCTTCTTCGCGATCTAGCTCAATGGGCAACATTTTTTGATCTCGAGAAGGCCCATGTTACTCTAAAGCGGCGATGAAATCTTCGGCCAGGCGGGTGAGGACTTCGCGGGTGACGTTGGCGGGAATGATTTGGCGGAGCTGGCCGCTCTTTTTGCTGTAGCGGCTAAGGGTGATGTCGCCGCCGCGGCGGACCATGAGCTCGTAGTAGCTGGTTTCGTCCTCGCCTTTTTTGGGTGGATTGCTGCGCATCTGGACGGAGCAGCGGTCGGCGTCGGCTTCGACGATGCCGATAGGTTCGAGCAAATACGTCAAGCGGCTGATGAGGGCGTCGCTGATGTTTTTCAGGTCGTTGAGCGAGGTGTCAGCGAGCTTGGGGGTCGAAAGGCCGAGCGTCTGAAACGAGCAGCCGATGGCATCGACGGCGACGAGATCGGCTTCGATGCGGCCGGCGTCGCAATCGACTTGCAGCAGGCCGCGACCGCTAACGGCTTGGATGCGTTTCAATTCGCGGTCGATATCGGGTTGGATGGTAGTCATGGGGCCTCTTCACTGCAAAGGACAAGTGGCTAATGACAAATGACCTAGCCGTCATTCGTCATTTGTCATTCGTCATTTGTTTTTGGTGGGTTTCGCGTCTCCTGTCCTTGAATGTTCGTGTCCGTCGAACGAAAGGATGACTTTGGCTTCTTCGAGTGCGGTTTCGATATGTATGGGACGCTTCCAGAGCTTGTAGAGGTTCGCGAGGGTGTCTTGGGCGTAGTTCGTTTGCAGCTCGACGCCGCTGAAGCGATGTTCGAGGAACAACTCGCCGCGGTTCTTGTAGTTGGCGTCTTTCACATAAATGATTGGCCGGCCGACGTTTGTGAGGTTAAACAGCAGCCGTTGCTTCACTTTTTCGAATTCGCGACTCTCGATTTCGTAATAGCCGGAGTCCTGGTTGAAGCCGAAGGAGAAGAGCTTGTGCTGGCGGCAGAAATCGAGCGTCAAGAATTCGTCGATGAAGGTCAGATCGTTGTGGACGCGGCGGACTTCGAAGATTTTCTGGCGGCCGAGGCCGGTTTGCTTGTCCCAATCGCGCTTGGCGTGGTAGTTGTCGCAGTCGTCGTATTCATCGCCGTAGGCGCCGCGATTCCAGCGGTCTTCGATATCGCGATAGAGCTCGACGCCGAGCTTGTAGGGATTCAATCGCGTGCGCGAGCCGGCGAGCGTGCCGGAGCAGTGATCGGCGTAGCAGATGAGGTCGGAATCGGCCATGCCGTGGCGGGTCATGATCGTGCTGTGCCAGAAAGTGGCCCAGCCTTCGTTCATGATCTTGGTTTGCGCCTGCGGAGCGAAGTAATAGGCTTCGTCGCGGATGATCGAGAGCACATCGGCCTGCCAGGGCTTTAGATTGGCGTACTCCAAGAGAAACAGCATCACATCGCGCATCGGCTCGGGCGGGAAGTTTTCCTTGCGCTGGAGGTCCTTCTTTTTCTCCTCGATTTCGGCGTCCATCGCTTTCTTCGGATTCATGAACGAATCCATATACGACTTGGCCTGGAACCGCGTGGCAGTGGGGCCGTCGTGCTCGTCGTCCGAGGACTCGCGAAAATCGTATTTGGCCTTGTCGTCGCGGCGCTTGATATGGAGGGCGTAAATATCGATCAGGTCTTCGATGCTGAGGCAGGCGTCGATGAATGTTTCGACCTCCTCGACGCCGAATCGATCCATGTAGTCGCGGATGCGGTTGCCGTGGTTGGCCATCTCGTCGATCATCTTGCGGTTCGTATGCGCGAACCACGAGTTGTTCTTGAAGAAATCGCAGTGACCATAGACGTGGGCCATCACCAGCTTGTGGTCGGTGATGCCGTTGCTGCCCAGCAGATACGCGTAGCACGGGTCGTTGTTGATTACCAGCTCGTAGATTTTTTGCAGGCCGTAGGAATAGCCCTTATTGAGCTGCTCATACTCCATGCCAAACCGCCAATGCGGATAGCGGGTCGGAAAACCGCCGTAAGCCGCGACGGCGCTGAGCTGATCGTGATCGACGACCTCGAAGATCGTGTTGAAGAAGTCCAGCCCGTAGCTGCGCGCATGCTCTTCCATCTGCCGCTGGATGTCGATCATCTCCGGCGTCAGGGAGCGGAAGCGGTGAAGGCTGGTCAGGGCGGTCATTTGTCATTTGTCACTTGTCATTTGTCACTTGTCATTCGCATTTGCAAATGACTAATGACTAATGACCAATGACTACTTTCCTTTGCCTAAAAACTTCTTGATCGATTCGTATATTCCCTCTTTGTTTTCAATCTCCGACAGCACCAACGATTCGTGCTCGGCGCCGAAGGCTTCTTCGAGAACGCGATAGAACTCGCCGCTGCCGTAGGGGCTTTCGACCTGGCCGTAGCAGAACAGATTGCACTTGGGCAGCAGTGTTTCTTTCAGCATGCCGAGGGCCGAGCGGTTGTCCTCGCCCCAGTTGTCGCCGTCGGAAAATTGGAAGCAGTAGATGTTCCATTCGGCCGGATCGAAGTTGGCCTTCACCAGGTCCTGGCAGACTTTGTAGGCCGAGCTGATTCGCGTGCCGCCACTTTCGCGCGTGTGATAGAACGTGTTCTCATCGACCTCTTTGGCCGAGGCGTCGTGAATGATGTACCGCCGCTCGAGGCCCTGATATTGGCTTCGGAGCCAGGTGTCAATCCAGAACGATTCGGTGCGGACGATTTCTTTTTGCTCGTCGGTCATCGAGCCGCTGACGTCCATCATGTAGATGATGACGGCGTTGGCGACTGGCTCGGGCACATGCTCCCAGGAGCGATAGCGGCGGTCGTCTTTGTAAGGCACGACGCGGGGCTCGGTGGGGTGATACGTGCCTTCGGTGATTTGCCGCTTCAGCGCCTGGACATAAGTTCGCCGCTTGTGCCGCAGCGACTCTGGGCCGATTTTCTTCACGCTCGTATAGCGGACTTTGTCTTGCTGGATGTTGGCTTTGCCTTTGGGCTCGATCCGCGGCAGATGCAATTCATCACCGAGGATCTCGGCTAACTCGTCGAGCGTGATATCGACTTCCAGAACGTGCTGGCCAGACTCGCTACCGGCCTGGCCCTCGCCGCCTTCACCGTCCGGATCACCAGCCGCGATCGGCTGGCCTTGTTCGCCCTCGCCCTGGCCCACGCCGCCGCGACCATTTTGGCCATAGCGAAAATGCGGCACGTCGAGCTGAGGCAGCGGGATGCTGACGAGATCGTTCCCTTTGCGGCCGATCATCTCGCCGTGGGTGACGTATTTCCGCAGGTTCTCGCGTATTTTCCCGCGAACGATTTGTTTGAACCGCGACGCGTCGCGGTCGATTTTCATTACCACAGTAGGGGCTCGGGGCTGGGGGCTGGGGATTCGGGAAGTTATTTTGAATACGAGCCCGGTTGCCAGGACCGGAGGCAACTTTTGTGCCGCCCCTCAGTCCCGAACCCCGAGTCCCTAGTCCCTTCTACTTTTTCTTGACATCTCCACGAGCAAAAATGCTCGCGACGTAATTCAGTACGTCGGTCGCGCTTTCGTCGTCGTAGCCGAAGTCGCGGATGAGGCGGCTCTTCACGACGTCGATCTTCGCTTGCGTATCTTTATCGACGACCTGCGACACGAGGCTCGTGAGCTTGATCGTGTCTTTCTGGTCCTCGAACAATTTCAATTGCAGGGCTTTGTACAGCCGTTCGTTCGACTTGTAGTCGAACGTTTTGCCGTCCATCATCAGGGCCGCGATGTAGTTCATAATTTCGCGGCGGAAATCGTCCTTGCGGCTGTCGGGAATGTCGATCTTTTCCTCGATCGACCGCATCAGCCGTTCGTCCGGCTCCTCGAATTGGCCGGTGAACTTGTTGCGGACCTTCTCGCGCTGGGTGTAAGCCTTGACGTTGTCGATGTAATTGCCGCAGAGGCGCTTGAGGGCGTCTTCATCGGCCGCGATTGCTCGCTGAACTTCGTTCTTCACGATGTTTTCGTACTCTTCCTTCACGACGCCGAGCAGCTCGCGATACTTGGCCCGAATGTCGTCGCTCGTGATGAGCGAATGGTGCTTCAGACCCGCTTCCAACTCGTTCATGACCATAAAAGGATTGATCGATCGCGAGTCGAGATGGGCCACGAGCGCGTTCGAAATCTTGTCCTGCACATAGCGGGGCGAAATGCCTTGCAGACCTTCGCTGGTGGTCTCTTCCCGCAGCTCCTTAATGTTTTCTTCCGTGAAACCAGGCAGCGTTTTGCCGTTGTAAAGCTTGAGTTTTTGTAGCAGCGTCAAGCTCGCGTTATTCGGCGCCTCCAGTCGCGTCAAAACGGCCCACATCGCGGCCATTTCGATCGTGTGCGGCGCGATGTGTTTGCCCTTCACTTTGCGCGTGTTGTAGTCCTTCTCGTAAATCTTGATTTCGTCCGACAGCCGCGTGACGTAGGGAACGTCGATTTTCACCGTGCGGTCGCGCAAAGCCTCCATGAACTCGTTGTTCTGCAGACGGCGGTATTCGGGCTCGTTGGTGTGCCCGATGATGACTTCGTCGATGTCGGTCTGCGCAAACTTCTTCGGCTTCACCTTGTGTTCTTGGCTGGCACCTAAGAGGTCGTACAGGAACGCGACATCGAGCTTTAGTACTTCGACAAACTCGATGATCCCGCGGTTGGCGACGTTGAATTCGCCGTCGAAATTGAAGGCCCGCGGATCGCTGTCGCTGCCATACTCAGCGATCTTGCGGTAATTGATGTCGCCAGTCAGCTCGGTGCTGTCCTGGTTTTTTTCGTCCTTCGGTTGGAAGGTGCCAATGCCCAGGCGGTCCTGTTCCGAGAGCACAACGCGCTTTACGCGAATGTCATGCACGACTTTCGTCCAGTCGCCGCTGTACTTCTTCAAACGATCGGTGTACATGAACCGGCAATAGGGGCACAATTCGCCGACGACACGAACCTTCCGCTCCTCGTCTTCGCGGCCGGCATTGAGCCGCGCGACGACGTCGTCGCGAAACCGCACGGGAATCATGTGCAGCGGCTCCTCGTGCATTGGGCACCAGGCAACGTCGCTCGTGTCTTCGTTCGTCCAGCCGAGAGTGAAGACGGCGCCGTCTTCACTGGCCGAATAGCGTTCCAGGCCATATTTCAGCAGGCGAGCGATCGTGCTTTTGCTGCTGCCGACAGGACCGTGTAATAGGAGCACGCGCTTCTCAATGCCGTAGCCCTTGGAAGCGCTCTTCAGCGCATTGACCAGATGTTCCAGCGGCTCATCGAGGCCGAACACGGCATCGCGACCCTCATTCTCCGGGTCGTCAAAGAACTTGTAGTGCGACCGCCTAATCCCTCGCGATTCCTCATAGACCGTCGTCCCGGCCGCCATGATCATGTCATAGACCCGCTCGAAGGCGTTGCGGGTGACCTCCGGCTTCTGCCGCACGAGGTCGAGATATTCCTCGAACGTTCCGACCCAGTTCTTCTTACGAAACTGGTCGAGGTCTTGGCGCTGAGCGACCAGGGAAATGATCTCGCGACCATGGCTCATATCTGTATCCTCCCAGGCATCCGAAGGCACTGGGCTAATTGGCGCTTGGCTCTATTGGCGTCAGTTAGTCCGGCACCTCCTATTCCTTTTTCGAGCAACTGTTTTCGACCGACTGGCGCAGCGATCTGCGACGAGCGGGTGGTTAAAAGTGGGATCAAAACGACGGCTTGTTACTGACTTGGACTCTCCAAACTCAATGCGCGTTCGCCTGGCTCATTCCGCGTTCGTCTCTTATGAAACGAGCGCGGCTACCAACATGCGCAGCACCATCCGTCGCCTATGAAGGGGCGGCATTCACCGGGGATGCAAATCTCACACCTGGAGAGAATGCCGAGGCTGCGGAGGGCTCGCAGTGGCAGAGGCCAAAACTTGCAAAAGAGCACTCAGGTGGAGGCCAACGGTCGGGCAAACAGCGGCGAGCTTCCGTCTCGCAAGCAGCAGCAGTCCCTACCAAACTCTGTTGCCTCTCCTGTTAAGAGTATTTCGCGCTCCAAAATCCGGCAATAGGAATGTCCACGGATTTCCAGCAAATTACCCAGCACACCGAGATTTCCCGAACGAAATCAACGGATACAACGGATATAAGGTGCGACGGCAGACTAGACACACTCGCCGCGCCGTTAAATCTCGGCGCGAAGTTTGCTCGCACGATCGAGCATCGGGTCGCTTAGAGTTTGATGATGTTCGCGTCCATCGTCTTCAAATCAACGATGGCGAGGGAATGCGGATTCGCCCGAAACAGCGCGCCTGGATTCAACACGAGCGTCTTGCCGCGGCGATGTTGTTCGGCCATGTGCGTATGTCCGTAGCATACGAGATCGTAATCTTCAGACACGCACACCTGGTGGAATAACCGCGCATCGTGACTGTGCAGCAAAGCGATTCGGCGGTCAGCCAGCTCGATATTCCCGAACCAGCCGTAACAGGCCATCCCTTGTTTTTCGATGGCCGCCCGCAGGCTGTCGAAATCGCGGTCGCAGTTGCCGAAGACGAAATGCGCGGGCCACGCGGCTAACAAACGAGGAATCTCCTCGGAACAAATATCGCCGCAATGCAGGAGGGCCTGCACTTGCAGCGATTCGAGCATCCGCACGGCGGCCAGCGTGTTCTCCACGTGGCCGTGCGTGTCGCTAATTACGCCAATCCGCATAACGAACATTCCTTGGCGCTCAATGTTGTCAGATCGCAACGTCCACGTCAGCAGGCCGGGTTGCGAAACCTCAACAGGCCGGCCCGATAAATGCGTCCATAAATCGATGCAAGCCTTGGCCGGCAACCGGTTTATCCTCTGATCTTTAAGGCCATCAATAGGCTGGGCACAGCGCTTGCCAATGTTCGTTTTCAGCCAAAGAGCATCGTCGCGGCCCACGTCCCCTCGGGCTTCGTCGGTGACCACCTGGCAGTCGGTTGGTCAGGTTTTCGCGGTTGGTGGCTCGTATTCATGACAGGCACGAGGCCGGTGTTTTTTTCGGCAGGCAGGACGCCTGCCTTACTTTTTTTTGCACTGTATGCCCCACGTTTAATATGCACGCTCGCGAACTGGCCGAACTCGCCGCTCTTGTCGCCGTTCACGCACCGGTGTTGATCGAAGGGCGCAGTGGCATTCCGCCGGAGTGCAACCAGGAGTATTGGGTCGCCTCAAAATGCCGGCTCGATCGCTGGGGCCGATTGTTACGAAATCTGCAGGCCGCCACAGTTGAAGTGCGGCTGCCCCCCACGCTCGCCTGGCCGCGTGTGCGACCCGTCCTAGAGGAGATTTTTGCCAGCGAGCTGCTCACAAGGATGTGGACGGCGATCGCGGTGGCGTACGACGCGCTCAGCGGCGGCGATGAACTAGCGCCGATCGCCCGTAACGTTTTCACGAGCCATTTGAGCATCCGCGCGCGGCTTCTCGCCCTCATCGCCGACGGCCGCGTCATTGCCTTGCCCGAAGGTGTGCAACTCAATCACCTGCGCCGCCGCTGCGAGCGGTGGACCGACATGCTGCTGGGACATTTCAGCCGGCACATCGATATTTCCGACTTTGCCTTCGAGCTCGACCGCGCTCGCGACTTCGCCGACGATCTCGACCACGAATCGGCGCATGTCGAGCAGCGCTTCACCTGTCAGCTTGTGCTCGCCTCGCTGCGAGCTTCGTTTGCTTACGGCCTGGCCGAGCAATCTGCTAGCGCTGATCTCAACCGCCGCATCGGCAACGCCGTTCTGGGCGCGTTCCGCGAGACAATCGCCGATTCCACCGGCCTCGTCAAATCGCTCTGGCTCGATCGCCTTAGCCGCACCGCTAGCGACACGGAGGCCATGATCGACGAACTCGTTTGGCTAGAGCGCAATTGAATGGCAAACGCCTTTAGAACGCCTAACAAAACCTATACAAACCCGAAGCGTAAGCGAGGAAACCAAGCCAGTTGGGGCAGTCCCTCGCTGACGCTTCGGGTTAGTGTTCGGAGTCCTTAGGGTATTAGCAGCCACTCGCCTCAAGCCTCAAGCCTACAATGGGCGCATGTCCGCCGAGAAAACCCGCGCCATTATCCTCCGCGTCGTCGAGTTCAGCGAGACAAGCTGCGTACTCACGCTGTTTACTGAGGATTTCGGCAAAGTTGGGGCTTTAGCCAAGGGAGCGAGGCGGCCGAAGGGGCCGTTCGAGGGCGCTATTGACCTGTTGGCGCTCGCTCGTATAGTCCTCATCCGCAAATCGTCCGATTCCCTCGACTTGCTGACCGAAGCCAAGCTCCAGCGGCGTTTTCGCTCCGCGGAGCGAAGCCTCGCGCGGCTATATGCCGGATATTACGTGGCGGAAGTCCTCTCGGAACTGACCGAGTCAGGCGATCCGCACCGTCAATTGTTCCAGGCGGCCGACGCGACGCTGTTGGCTCTGGATAGCGACGAGTCGGATAACGACAACATGACAGCCGAGACGGTGTTGCAATTCGAGATGACGGCCTTGCTCGAAGCCGGGCATTTGCCATCACTCGATCAGTGCGTCGTCTGCAGTCGGCAAGTAGCGACAGAAAAACGCGTTGCCTTCGGCATGACCGCAGGTGGCGTGCTGTGCGAAGACTGCCGGCCGGGACGACGAGGTGTGGTGAGTGTGAGTCGTGGTGTGATTGAGGCGATGAGGAGCGTAAGCATCACGGTATTAAATGGAGAGCCTGCTGGCGGGGCGTTAGACCCTCACCCTAACCCTCTCCCAGAGGGAGAGGGGACGGTCGAGCGGCACTTCAGCCTCGCAGGACAATTCACACTCGATCCAACGATCCAAGGCGAATTGCGGGCTGTGATGAACAACTACTTCGCCCACCTGGTGGGCCATCGGTTGAAAATGAGCGAATACTTGGGAGCCTAGCGATCCAATAACGTCCGAGAGAAATGCGTTTCCGCGGTGCGAAGCACCAAATCACAAGCAACAAGCACCAAACAAATTCAAAGCACGACGCACAAATGATAAGAACTTGAATGGTATTGGCCATTCGGATTTCGAAGATTGGCATTTGTTTGAGATTTGCTGCTTGATGCTTGGAACTTGAAACCGGAAAAGTCATTTCATTCTCGACAACAGCCACCGGACACGGATGTCCCGACTTTTTTCAGCCGCAAAACTCACGCTGGCCGTCTGCGCAGTGACGCAGATGGTTCTCGTCCCCGGCTGCGCGAGCGTCTGGACGAAAAAAGACGAGGAAATGGCCGCCCAGCCAGCCGCGCCCAGCAGCAAGTACGCGGTTCAAAAGGCCTCGGCCGAAGCGCCAGAAAAGAACGAGCCGCTGGGCTGGTCTGATTTCAGTTGGGACAACATCGGCAAGACGACCAAGCGGCTGACCGGCCGTGGGCAGAATCGCGAATTGGCGCGAAACCTCTATCGCGAAGCGGACGACCTGTTCCGCCAGGCGATGAATGCCGATGCGAGTCACAAGGCCGACATTTTTGCGATGGCCGCGCCGAAATTTGCCGAAGCGGCCGACCGCTGGCCCGATTCGCAATTGGCGATGGACGGCCTGTTCATGGCTGGCGAGGCTGCGTTCTTTGCGGATGAGTACCCGGCTGCCAATTTGTATTACGAAAAGCTCGTCAAAGCGTTTCCCAACAACCGTTATCTCGATCAGGTCGATAAACGCCGCTTCTCCATCGCTCGCTATTGGCTCGAAACCAATCGCGAAAGTCCCGAGCCGTTTTATTACGTCAACTACACGAACAAGCTGCGGCCCTGGCGTGATCGGCGAGGCCACGGCCTGCGAATTTACGACAAGATTCGCATCGACGATCCCACCGGCAGACTGGCGGACGATGCCACGCTGGCCGCCGGCAACGAGTATTTTGCCAGCAAGACGTGGTACAAGGCTGACGACTATTACACCGATCTGCGGAAGGCTTATCCGACTAGCGAACACCAATTCCTGGCCCATTTCCTGGGCGTTAAGGCCAAGCTGAACAGCTACTTGGGCCCGGCTTACGGGGGCACCAACCTCGACGAGACCGAAAAGCTGATCAAGCAGACGCGGCGCCAATTCCCCGTCGAGGCTGAGCGCGAACGCGAGTTTCTCGACAAGGCGGCGGCTGAAATTCGCCACAACAAGGCCGAGCAGCTCATGCACCTGGCCCGGTTCTACGACCGCCGGGCCGAATATCGGGCCGCCTCGCACTATTACACTCGCATTGCCCGCGAATTCCGCGATACGCCAGTTGGCCTGAAGGCGGAAGAACGACTGCCGCAGATCGAAGGACTGCCCCCGAAGCCGCCGCAGTATTTGCCGTGGCTCATCGCCCTGTTCCCCGAAAGCGATAAGGCCAAGCCGCTGCTGAAAGCCTCGCAAAAAGCCAAGGAAGAAGAGGCGGCGCGACTGGCTCAAGCTCCCGTCTCAAACGGTGCCGAATACAACCCCACGCAACCACCGCCCGGCGCCGTAGCCAATCAACCGCCGCCACAGCAACCGTCGGCCGTGCAACCAGCGTCCGCAACGAGTTCGAAATCTGGCAACTGGTTTCCTTGGTGGCGATAGAAAATGCAGAATTCAGAATTCAGAATTCAGAATGGTTTGCATGGAATGCATCGCTTCCTTTCTGCATTCTGCATTCTGCATTCTGCATTGTTTTTAGGCTGTGCCGGCTACCAACTGGGCCGACGCTCGCTTTATCGCCCGGACATCCGCACCGTTCACATCCCGATCGTGCAGTCGGACAGCTTTCGCCGCTACCTGGGCGAACGCCTCACCGAAGCGGTCGTGAAGGAAGTCGAGCTGCGGACGCCGTACAAAGTCGTCGGCTCAGATGAAGCTGACAGCGTCCTCACCGTCCGCCTTGTCTCCGACAGCAAGCGCATCCTCACTAACAACAAATACAGCGAGCCGCGCGACATCGAAACCGACTTCTTCATTCAAGCCAATTGGGTCGATCGGCGGGGCGATCTGATCATGAGCCACAACGACGTCCCCGCCTCGCCGCTCTTGGTGAATTTGGGGCAGCAAGCCAACTTCGTTCCTGAAGCGGGGCAATCGCTCGTTACGGCGCAGCAGGAGGCGATCAATAAGTTGGCGCAGCAGATTGTTGGGCAGATGGAACTGGCATGGTGACCAACGTAAGCAACTCAAAGTGGGCAACTCGCTCTCCGAGTTGCCAAGACCACGTCCCATCTTCAAAAGATTTAGCTTCGGCCGATCTTGATGCTCTTGGTCGCTCAGTGACTGAGCGACCTATTTTACTTCAGCCATTTTTCTAGCCACGCCAAGATAGTCTCGTGCCAGACGATGCTGTTTTTGGGCTTGAGAATCCAGTGGTTTTCGTCGGGGAAGTAGAGGAACTGTGAGGGGATGCCGCGGCGCTGGAGGGCGGTGAAGGTGGCGATGCCTTCGGCATCGACGAGGCGGAAATCGTTGGCGCCGTGAATGACGAGGGTGGGCGTTTGCCAGTCTTTGACGTAACGGCTGGGCGAGAATTTGTCGTAGAGCTCGGGCTTTTCCCAGGGAAGGCCCTTGAATTCCCATTCGGGGAACCAAAGTTCTTCGGTGGTGAAGTAGTTGGCGAATTCGTCGAAGCCGCCGTCGTGGTTGACGAGACATTTGAAGCGCTTGGTGTGGCCGTTGATCCAGTTGACCATCCAGCCGCCGTAGGACGCGCCGAGGGCAGCGACACGGTTCGAATCGAGCCAGTCGTAGTTCGCGAGGGCATAGTCGAGACCTTTCATGAGGTCTTCGTAGGGTTTGCCGCCCCAGTCGCCGGAGATCGAGTCGGTAAAAGCCTGGCCGAACCCGGTTGAGCCGTGAAAGTTGACGGCAATGACGGCATAGCCCGCGCCGGCGAAGGCTTGCGGGTTCCAGCGATAATGAAAATGGTCTTCGATCGCGCCTTGCGGGCCGCCGTGGATGATGAAGGCGACGGGATATTTCTTGCCGGCGGTAAAATCGACGGGTTTGAGAATCCAGGCTTGAACTTTGTCACCGAGAGCGCCGGTGAAGTGAAATTCGGCCGGCTCGGAGACCTGGGCGAGCTTCATTCGCTCGACGTTGAATTGCGTAAGCCGCTTGGGGGGTGAGCCGTCGGCGTTGGCGATGAAAATATCGGCGGGGGCAGTGAGCGAATCTTGGGAGTAGACGATTCGCGGTTTGGAATTGCCGGCGGCGGGGCAGTAGAGAGCCCCGGTGTTGTAGTGGTCGCCGACGATTGCTTTGGGCTCGCCAGTGGCGGCGTCGATTTGAAAGATCTTTTCGCGAGCCGCCTCGCCGGCTGCGGCGAGGAGATATTTGCTGTCCGGTGACCAGGCGAGCGAGCTGGGCGAACGGTCCCTAGATTCGGTGAGCGTTTTGGATTTGCCGCTGGCGCGGTCGTAGAGCGTGACGCGATAGCGATCGGACTCGAAGCCGGGGCGGGCCATGGCACGGTAGGCGATCGTTTTGCCATCGGGCGAATAGATCGGGCCGGTGTCAGTGGCTTTGTTGGCGGCGGTGATCGATTTGGCTGGGCCGCCACTGATCGCGACGGTGTAGATGTTGAGATCGGTGGACCAAGCGATGTCGTCCGGGAGCTGCGCGGTGTAGGCGATCTCCTTGCCGTCGGGCGAGAAGGCGAATTCTTCGGAGCCGCCGAATGGTTTCGTCGGACA
>DASXLL010000189.1:0-8339 GCA_036496265.1 Pirellulaceae bacterium
CACCGCTTGCCATTCGGCCGGCCTTGGGATTGAAGAATACTTCGGCTTTATCAACCGGTTGGCCGTTGAGCGTCACAGTGCCAGTGACCGCGACCGTGTCCGATTGCGAGCAACCAGCGATTCCAAACAGGAACAGTGCGAGTAGCAGGGCCGATACAATTCGAAGCATGTCCGATTGATTTTTGAGAGTGCAAGGCCGGGTGAAAATTTGCAGATGACCAATGCCTTACGGAGCGTTGGGAATCGAGTCTCCCGCCTCAACCGTGGCCAGGGCACGGTAGCTCGTCTGATCAATGTTGTCGGGCACAAATTTGACGCTGGCATCGCACATTGCGAAATTTGCGCCAGCGGGATGCAGGCTATAGAAGCTGTAGTTTCGTGCGTACTGGCTCGAAAACGTTTCCAGTTTTTCGATCCCGCGGTGGTAGTTGAGTGGTATCGCCGTCGTTGCGACACACGCGTTCTGGCAGTACCACCAGCTCCATTGGCTCCACGACGGAACTGCTTCGCCGACAGCAAAGGTATTGGCAGTACCGTCGGTGATGGATGCGAACCGCGTCATGTTCTTCATCAAATCGGAAATCGCCGTCGAACCGGTTGAACCGTAACTGTTCGAACAAATGAGCCCGTCGCAGTGCAGCAAACCGTTGCCGTCGCCAGGCCAGCGGATGTTATTCGTGTTAACGAAAGTCCAGTTCCAGGCCGCGCCGCAGTTCGCCTTGTAATTCGTGACAGCCTTCGTGCCGCCGCTGTCGGAAGCGTTCGTCATCATGCCGTTTCGGTTCAAGCCGTCGGATGGACAGCGAAAGGTTTTGATGGGTGTGTTGGCGGCGAGCAGATTGTTCGGCAGACTCATTGGGCCGGCGATTGTGAGCTGGCTATACATGGCCGTTTGTTCGATGTAAGGGAGAATGCCCTGCATCCAGCTCCAGGTCGCATAGGTGTTTTGGCCGTTGTTGCCCCCGACTCGGTAATTGATGGGAAACGCCAACTGCGTGTCGTGATAGTTGTGCAGAGCCAATCCGAGTTGCCGCAAATTGTTGGAGCATTGCGAGCGGCGAGCCGCTTCACGGGCGGCCTGAACAGCCGGCAAAAGCAGCGCGACCAACACGCCGATGATGGCGATGACAACAAGCAGCTCAACGAGCGTGAAACCAAAAGCGCGCGAAAGCGATCGGCGAACGCGGGGAGAGGACATGGCCGGGGCCTGTGGGAAAGGTTATTGACGCCGCCGCCGGACAGCAGCGGCTCTATACAAAGGTAGGCAGCTAATAGTTTCCAGCCGCAGACCGGTTTTCGCAAGACAGTTTCGGTGTTTTCTTGCCGGATTTCAGTCGCGGAACGACTGAAGCCTGCCGTACGTTGTCGGCTCGTAGTGCCAGAGCTAGAATCGGCGACGCGGCGTAAAAGAGCGTCGTTTTTTCAAATAAAGACTACCTTTCAAGAGAGAATTCTCAAAAACCATGTCCGCCACCGGTCTCAATATCGCTGCGAAGGGCGATCTCGATTTTTTGTCACTGGGTGCGCTCGTCAATCGCCTGGATCCGGGCATTATTCCATTTCGCAAGGCGACGCAGTGCCAAATTCATGTGAGCGGCGGCGAGTTCAATGTCTCCGCCAATCTGTCGGATTGCTTTCGCTTGAAAACGGGCGTGGCGACGGCGATGGTCGATTATCCGATTGGCGATTTGATCGCCGAGCGGGTGCGGGCGATGGGCGTGCGGCCGTTTTATAAGACATTCAAGCACGACGGCGTGATGGGGCCGAACATGGCGACCGTGTATAGCGATCAGGGGCACGGCGTGCGGGCGCCGGTTGTGTTCTACAACCGCAGCAACGAGGCGGCGGCGCAACTCAAGGCGGGCGATTTCGATTGGAAAACGATCATGGCCGGCGGTTGCCGCTGGTTTCATAGCGGCGGCATTTTTTCGGCCCTATCGAAGACGACGCCGGAGCTTGTGATTGAAGGCATGAAGGCGGCGAAGGCGGCGGGAGCGGTCATTTCGTTCGATTTGAATTTTCGCGCGAAGCTGTGGCAGATTTCTGGCGGCCTGGAAACCGCGCAGCAAACGCTGCGGCGAATCTGCGCCAATGTCGATGTGCTCGTCGGCAACGAGGAAGATTTGCAGAAGGGTCTGGGACTCAAGGGACCTGACGTCGAGTCCAAGAGCAAGATCGACCCGACGGCGTTCTTCGGCATGATGGATCAGGTGGCCAAGGAATTGCCGAGCATCAAAGTCGTTGCGACGACGCTGCGCGAAGTGCATGCCACGAACCGGCACGATTGGAGCGCCGTGGCCTGGATTGGAGGCAAGACGATTCAAGCTCCAACGTGCGAGCTCGACGTGATCGACCGCGTCGGCGGCGGCGATGGTTTTGCAGCCGGGTTTATCTATGGGCTGTTGACTGGCGCATCACCCGAAGAGTCGTTGAAGCTCGGCTGGGCTCACGGCGCGCTGCTCACGACGTTCCCCGGCGACACGTCGATGGCGACGCTCGAGCAAGTGCAAGCCTTCGCCAAAGGCGGCTCGGCGAGGATTCAGCGGTAGAAAGCACGGAAGAAGAACCAACGCGCATTCCGCTTTTCGGAACGCTGGTGGGCAAAGCCCATCCTACGATTTCAGGAAGTGCCCCATCAGATTCCAGCCTTCTTCGAACATGAGGTTCGATTTGCCCGCGGCTACTTCGTCATAGGTCGATGCCGAATCGGCGGTGACACCGCTGCCGCAGAAAGTGAAGGGGACGAAGCCGTGACTGTGGGTTTTGGTGCGGAGGAAGGTGGGATGATCGGGGGAGACGAGGATGCGGTAGTTGCCCTGTTTTTTTAGTGCCTCGTGCAGGGGGGCGACGATTTTGGCGTCGATTTCTTCGAGAGCTTTGATTTTGGCGTCGGCGCGGCCTTCGTGGGAGGCTTCGTCGGTGGCTTCGACGTGGACGCAGATGACATCGGTGGAGTTTAGCGCATCGATTGCGGCTTTGCCCTTCGCGGCATAATCGGTGTCCAGGTAGCCGGTAGCGCCGGGGACTTCAATGCGGTCCCAGCCGATAAGGGCGGCGAGGCCGCGAAGTAAATCGACGGCGGTGATCATTTTGCCGCGTTTGCCATGCAGTTCTTTGAACGGCGTGAGCGACGGCGTTTTACCCAGGCCCCAGAGCCAAACGTTCGTCGCCGGCATTTTGCCGTCGGCTTTGCGTCTTTTGTTGACCGGATGGTCGGTAAACAGCCCCACCGAGCGGCCCATGAGGTCGTTGAGCAGGTCGCTGCCGGGGCCACGGGGAAAATCGTCGGCGATCGATTTGTCGGTCAAATCGTGCGGCGGCGTGGCACGTGTGTCGCGCGTGAAGGGTGCCGCATGCTTCGCGCCGCGATAAACGAGCAGATTGCGATAACTGACACCCGGAATGAATTCCAAATAATTGGTCGCAATCTGCTCCTGGCACGTTTTCAGCAGCTCCGTCGCCTCGGCTGTGGAAACGTGATCAGCCGTGAACGATTTCATGACCTGGTTTTCGATCGTCACCAGGTTGCAGCGAATGGCCCAGTCGTCTTTGTCGAGTTTGATGCCTTGTGCGGTCGCCTCCAGCGGCGCACGCCCGGTGAAATACTTGTTCGGGTCGTAGCCAAACAGGCTTAAATTGGCCACATCCGAGCCAGCCGGCAAATGCGATGGCACGTTATTGGAGCGGCCGACGACGCCGAGGTGGGCAATTTGGTCCATCGCCGGGGTATTCGCGGCTTGCAGCGGAGTTTTGCCGCCTAGTGAAGCTTGCGGTTCGTCGGCACAGCCGTCGGGGATAATAATGGCGAACTTCATTGAATTGGGAAACGGAGGGTTCAAAGTTCAAAGTTCAAGGTTCAAATTTCAAAGTTGGGATTGTTCGCGCTTCGCGTATTTGTTGCCGCGAAGTTCTGACTTCCGAAGATAAGTCATGAATCCGCCGACCATTTTGCTGATCGACTCTGCGTCTTTGTACATGTCATCGAATTGCTGTTTCGTGATGTATCCCTGATCAAGCGCGACATAGAGTTGCGCACGCACCTCGCCAATTGAGCCTTTCGCCGTCGCGAGGAATTGAACGAACTCCTGATTGCCGCCGCGCTCGAAACCCTCGGCAATGTTGCTCATCGTCGAAACTGATGCCCTCCTAATCTGGTCCTTGAGGCCAAAATCCTTTTCAAAACCGCGCTGTTTGGTGCAGTCGTAAACTCTCTTCGTCAATAAGCGTGAGCGCTTCCACGCCTCAATATCCTCAAACCTCTCGATCTTGGCCATGACGCCACCCGCATTAGACTTTGAACTTTGAACTTTGAACCTTGAACTAGTCCAACACCCGCATCCTCACACTTCCCGGTCGCACACACTTCAGCCCGTCCATCTCGGCGACGGCTGCCTGCGCGGCGCCTTCCTTCGCTTGCTGCGTCATGATGACGAGGGGTACGACGCGGCCGGTGCCGTCGCCGCTGGGTTCATGCTGAATCACGGAGGCGATGGAGATTTGGTGCTTGCCGAGAACGCCGGCGATTTCGGCGAGGACGCCTGGCCGGTCTTCGACGGTGAAACGGAGGTAGTAGCGGCCGGGAAGTTGCTTGTGATCGAGCGTTTTGACGCGGGCCTCGTCTTGGGACCAGAGATTGAGCGTGCGGAACGTGATTCCGGTGCGGCCAACTGCGGTGTCAATCATATCGGCCACGACAGCGGAGGCGGTTGGCATTTGACCGGCGCCCAGGCCGTGGAAGAAGACCGGCCCGACGGCATCGCCGACGACTTGCAGGGCGTTGAAGGCGCCGCGGACTTCAGCCAGCGGCGTGCCGACCTTTACTAACGTCGGCGTGACGTGCAATTCGAGACCGCTTTCGCGAAGTTGAGCGACTGCAATGAGCTTAATGCGGTAGCCCAGCTCTTTGGCATAGCGCATATCGGCCGAGTCGAGGGTGTCGATGCCAATTTGCGGAATGTCGGTCCAATGAATCCGAGCGCCGAACGCCAGGTGGGCCAAAATCGCCAGCTTTTGCGCGGCGTCGCCACCGCTGACATCCATCGTCGGGTCGGGCTCGGCGTAGCCTAAACGCTGGGCCTCCTTCAATGCTGCCGCGTAGTCTGCGCCTTGCTCCTCCATTTGCGACACAATGAAATTCGTCGTGCCGTTGAGAATGCCGCGGACACTTAGAATCTGGTTGGCCGAAAAGCATTGGCCGATATTGGTGATGATCGGGATGCCGCCGGCTACGGACGCATCGAAGGCGATCGAGCGGCCCAGTTCCCTCGCGCGATCGAATAATTCCGGCCCGTGCTCGGCCAATAACAGCTTGTTGGCCGTAACGATGTCCTTGCCGCTTTCCAGAAGCTGCAGCGTAATCGTCCGCGCGGGCTCCACG
Source organism: Pirellulaceae bacterium (assembly GCA_036496265.1). Classification (GTDB taxonomy): domain Bacteria; phylum Planctomycetota; class Planctomycetia; order Pirellulales; family Pirellulaceae; genus CAYLLN01. The sequence continues at coordinate 5,378 of DASXLL010000189.1, forward strand.
CCGCCGACGAGCATCGCGGCCAGTTTAATGTCCGGATTTTTGATCACGCGCGACAGGTCATCGGTCAAAACGCCGTTGGGCAGCTTGTAATCTCGCGGCTTTTTCATATCGCCGACGACAACGGCCTCGACCCACAGCGTTCGGCCAGCGTGGCGGGCTGTGCGGTCGCCATGATCGATCAACAGCCGAGCCACGCCGGTTCCCACCGTGCCCATGCCAATCAAAGCGACTTTGGTGACCTGCATCGCAGCGGCTTGCGGCATAAAACGCTAGGGCAATTGAAGGAGTCTTCACGGCCATCGGGACCGGCTGACCTCATGCTATTTGGATGCGGCAAGAAGCGTCAAGCGGACCCATGATTTGCCACTGCGACCGAAGGGAGCTTAAACTGGTGGCCGCATTATTTATTGTTTCTTCATACCCGCCTGCTGCCCGAGGAGTGCGAACGTGTCCATCGCCGTTGAATGTGCCCATTGTGGCAAGCAGTTGAAAGTGAAAGACGAGCTGGCGGGCAAAAAGGGCAAGTGCCCGCAGTGTCAAAAGGTCATTCAAATACCCGCGGCCGCGGCGGTCGCCGTCGGGGCAGGGCAGGGGGGTGCAAAGACAGCGGTTAAGCCCGCAATGGCAGCATCCCATTCAGATTCAGCGGTAGATATTGCCGATTCGACGGCCAATTTGGCGGTGAAGCCCGCTGCGTCGCCAACGCCTGCTTCGGCACAGGCCAAACCGACGCGGCTCGCCGACGAGCAATATCGCGAGCAAGTTCTCGCCGCGTTTAATGGCCAGATGGCGCCTCCAAAAGTTGGCATGGGCCGCAAGCTGGGCGCGTTGATCGTGCTGCTGATTATCGCGTTGATGCCTCTGTTCTATTTCGCGGTGATCGGAGCGCTGGCGTACGGCATTTACTTCCTCGCGACGACGACGCTGATTCCGTGGCCGCATCCGGCGCTGCAATATGTGGCCGAAGGCGTCGCCGCCCTGTTTTTAATCGGCCTCATTAAACCGCTCATCGAGCCACAGCGACGAGGCGAGGCGGTTTATCCCGTCGATTTGCCCAAAGAAGACACGCTCCGCGAGTTCACGACGAAGCTTTGCCAGCAAATCGACGCCCCGCTGCCGAAAACGATTCAGCTCGAATGCTCCACTCGCATGGCGGCCGAAAAAGGCGGCAGTGTCGTCACCCTGGGGTTGCCCGCCATCGCGGCGATGTCTGTCGATCAGTTCGCCTGCGTCATGGCAAATATTTTGTCGTTGCATCGGCCGAAAGCCGGCTGCCGCGTGATGAACGCGATGCGCGGCATTAACTATTGGCTGTATCGCTGCGTATATGGCAAGGGCCGGTTCGACCGCTGGCTGTCGCGAGTTGCCGAGCGGCGGCATTTTCACATGGCCAAGCTGCTGTTGCCGCTGATGCTGATGCGGCTGCCCGCTCAAATCGTTCTTTTTATCCCTATGTTTATCGCGAACACCCTCGCCCAATCGGCTTCGCGGGCCGCCGAGTTCGACGCCGACAAAGCCGCCTCGCGCCTTGTCGGCCGCAAGACGTTCGCCGCAGTCATCGAGCGGCTGGAACAAATTGATTACTCGTGGGACGGCGTTCTCGCCGATCTGAACTTTCTCAATACGGAAGGGCAACTGCCGGACAGCCTGCCGCAGCAGGTTTTTTTGCGGATGCAGGATATGTCGTCCGAATTGTGGGGCGCGCTACGCGAAACAGTTAAGGCCCCCGAGGAAAAACCGTTCGATACCAAGCCCGTCGCGCCCGATCGGCTCGAAGCCGTACAAAACGAACCGAACGACGGTGTTTTCCGCTGCCCACTTGCTGCCTCCCGACTGTTCAGCGACTACGAGGGCGTTTCGCGAAAGATGACAGCTGATTTCTATGCCAGTCGGTTTGGGGCAAAAAAGGCCGGTTAAGTGAGGGGGATTCGAATTCGGCGGAACTTCCGGCCGCCTCACCGCGTCGATTCTGTATGACGCGGTCGGGCCGCCTCCAATGCCCGACTGGAAGGGCGTTAGGAGCGGTTCCTAACGCCCTTCACCCTTTCTTGACACTGCATTTCGCGACACAATTGTGCCGACGATTTGCTTGACGCCTTTTCATCATTCCGCATTCATCATTCTAAATCCTTAAACGTACTCCTGCCCTGTCGGCTTGATGATCAGCTCGGGCACGTGCGCTCGTGGCGGCAGCCTGCAGAGGGCGACGACGATGTCGGCGACGTCTTCGGGGAGCAGCATCTTGGCTCGCCGCTCGGCGCTGACAGGCTGCGGCCGATGCTCCAAAATCGGCGTATCGACCTCACCGGGAAAAATTGTCGTGACGCGGATATTGTTGCCGGCTTCTTCGTTGGCCACGCTAGTACTCAGCGCCGCGACTGCGAATTTCGATGCGTTGTAGGCCACTCCGCCAAGCGCCGCTGCCCGTTTGCCGGAAATCGACGAAATATTGATGATCACGCCGTCGCGCCGCTCGCGCATCTGCGGCAGTACGGCATACATGGCGTTATAGACGCCGGTTGCGTTGATTGTCAGGACGCGATCCCAGTCGGGCGGCTCCATGTTCGACATCAGGCGGTTCTTCAGATTCACGCCGGCTGCGTTAACCAGAAAGTCGATTCGTCCCAGCTTCTCATTGGCCCACGCGAATAGCTGATCCACGTTGGCGCGCTGGCCGACGTCGCAGCCGTGGTGCAAAATCGCCGGCTGACCCGACCACGTCGCCGCGGCTTGCTTCAAGACATCGTCGCGACGGCCAGCGATCGCCACGCGGCAACCCTCCCGGGCCAGCGCCAACGCGCAGCCGAGGCCGATCCCACTGCCGCCGCCGGTGATGAGGGCTGTTTTATTTGCTAGCGAAATCGCGGTCATGATGAATGCGGAAGTGAAGTGCGAAGTGAATAGGGTGGCTGTGTTTTGCGCAGCAAAACATGGCTCTCAAGCGACCAGCCGTGTTTTCACG
>DASXLL010000190.1:0-22632 GCA_036496265.1 Pirellulaceae bacterium
TTACTCAGGAAACCGCTTTTCTGACCCGATACGTGTCCGTAGCCCCACGGCCGCGCGAGACCTGTGAGGGGTCTTCGCGGGCCGTTGGTCTCACCTTAACCAACCCCAAAACCTGTCCAACAATTGGGGTCCACCTCAGACTTCTGACGTACCTCCCGGCTAATACCTAATGCCATATTAGCGCCGCTCGCGTACAGGACCCAGCAGCGGCGGTCGCTTGAAAGCCCGCCGCACGCGATTGAGACCGGCCAAAACTCCGGGCCGACCGACAAAACCTTGGATCAGGCGGTGCTTACCCGGGAAGTCGACGAGCATGACGCCGATGGCAATCGTGAGGAGGCCTTGGCCGGGGATGCCGGGGAGGGAGAGCAAAATGCCAAGCGCGATGATGGCGACGCCGAGGAGGTTCTTGGCGAGGATGCCAAGCCAGCGGAGAAGTGGGTGGCGGTCGATCCAGAGATGGCGGTCGTCACGGAAATAGGTCGGCGGCAAGGCGATAATCAGACCCATGAACGCCACAAGGCTGAGACCAGAGATCAGCAGATAGGTTCCGAGTAACCAGAGCATCGTTGTTTCTTCGTCAATTTCGTTGCTGGCTCAATGGCCGGGCAAATCGCGGCCCGTAGCCGGCCATTTCGAGCGTCAATCAGGAACCTTGCATGTCGATCTCATATTGAGAATGCGTTCTTTCTCAAATTGGGATTTCGGGCGTCCCTTTCGCCTCCCATAGGAGCCACCATCAGATCGCACATAACAGACGCAACTCGTTTTACAGTAATTGTTTGCATCCATTAACGAGGCTTCATCAGGCGTGGTTGGCACGGAGAGTGCCAAATAGCGGATCAAAGCCTCGCGGCAAGGAAATGAACATGAAAACGGTGCCCTCGATCGCGAGTTGCTTGATTGGATTAAGCTTCGCAGCCGGCACGGCAGGAACCAAGAACCAAAGAACCAAAACATTAAAACCAAGAAGCCTAGGAATCAACGAACCGGAAAACGAATGAAATCAAATTGGCGAATTCATTGGTTCTTCGGTTCTTGGTTCCTGGTTTTTCAATACAACCCGCGATGAGGGTGGCACGCGTCTTGGGAGATGGGCCCGGGGCGCGTAAGCAAAGGATTGGATTGGGTCTAATCTTTTGCCACCCTCAGCCGTACAACGAAAGGCGCGGCAGCGAGCAAGCTGCCGCGCCTTTGTTTCTTGCAGAAACAAGAACCGAAGAACCAAGGGCCGCTGCCGTGCTTCAGAGCCTATTTCTTTAATTCCAGCATCAGTCCGCTTTGGTCCACTTCGACAACTCGGCCGGCGCCTTCGAGTTGATCGCCGGGGCGAATGGTCTTGGAACCGATAAGAGCAGCGGTTCGTCCGCCACGCTGATAGACGGTATGAATGCGGCCGGTGAGGGCGGTTTCCGATGCCGAGGACGCCGTCTTCGATTCGTCGGTTGCCGCAGTTGCGGTTTTGGTGTCGCCGGCAGCAGCAGCGGATGACTTCGATAGTGCGGCCGGGTCGGCCGCTTTGGCAATCGCGAATGGATCGTAGGCAATAATTTCGTCGAGGGCAAATTTTGGCCAAGCTTGCTTACTTGAATTGTCCTTGAGTGTTTCGCTGGGCGCTTGAGCCGTGACGGGCGCAGAGGGCGCCGGAGCGGCGGCGTGAGTGGCGGGTGATGCAGGTGGGGGCTGCGACTTGGCGGCCTGCCGATTCGGCGGCGGTGATGGGCGGAGGATTGTGAGCGCGCTGTTGGCCATAACGCCGACGAACACAATCGCCAGCACGACGGCGAGGCCAATTTTGAAGTAACTCGTTTGCTTCGCATTCATTTTCAGGCTCGCAATTCTCGCCAGGCAACCGCAACCGCAATCGCTATTGCTTGGTGGCGGCGGCGGCAAAACACAAACTGATCGTCACATCGGCGATACACGCGTCGCCGGCCGACGGTGGGCCGGCCAGGGTTACGCGAGCCACGCTTAGGAACCGCGGCACTTCCGCCAGCCCGTCGAACATCTTGCAAATGCTCGCAAAGGGCCCGACCAGAGAAAGTTGGACTTCGCAAGTGTTTACGGAAGGGCCGTTTGCGACCTGGCCCGGCCGAAAATTCTTCAGTCGGACGCCGGTATTTTCCGCCAGCTTAGAAAGCTGGGCCAGAAACTCGGCCTCCTTGGGGGACGATGGAAGACGGCTTTTGAGGTCAGCCAGTTGCTCAGCGAGCGTCGCAAGTTGTTTCGCCGCACTCTCGCGGTCGGCTTGGACCTGCTCGGCACGGGCCAGTAGCACCATGTCATCGCGTTGCCGGGCCTGGACCAATTCGCGCTCGCGGCGGAGCCAGTTGTGCGCTCGATATGCGGCAACGATAGTCGCCAAGGCAGCCAGCACGCCGAGCAGGTTGGTGCCCCAAATGACGAGCGTTCGTTTTTTTTGTGCCGTTCGATTGATCATGAGCCGTTTGTGGTTCTAAAACTTGCAATCGATGCGAAAATGCCGCTGCGCGCCGGTTGAACCGGAGGCCTCGTTCGTCGCGGTGAGGTCCACCTTCGCAAAGACGCCGGTCTCGCGCAAGGCTTCGATGAAATTGGAGATTGCCGCGGCGTCTTCCGCAGTTCCATCGAGCGAAAAATCGTTGGGCGTTTGGACGGTCGATCCTGGGGCGGCCGATTTCATGCCTGGCGCGCCAGGAACGGGCGCGGCGGCCTGCTGCACCGTTGCCACGGGAGCAATCTGCGTCGCAATGTTTTTCAAATGCACTTTGCCGTTCAGTTTTTTGGCGCTCGTCGAGGCAATGCCGAGCAGAGTAAGCGTCCGGTCTTCCGGCTGGGCCTTTTGGATGGAAGCAATCGCCGACTCGATTGTTTTGCCTTCGGCGAGGAGACGCTCGGTGTCGGCTTTCAACGCGTGCAGGTCTTTGGAGCGAATTGCGGAGGCCGATTGTGCCCGCCGCGATGCTGCTAGTGCACTGTATTGAGCCGCGATAAAACCACCGCTAACGATAGCCGTCGAAACAACAACGGCGCCCCAACGCCAAGCCTGACGGCGCAACGCGAGGCGGCGCAGGAATGGCTGAGGCAGCAAGTTTACATGCATGGTGCGGCCTCCCAGGCAAGTGACGAGAGGGCGGCCGCGACGCCGAAGAGAGCCTCATCGGGCCGTGACTCTTCGTTTGCTGCGGCCAAAGACCAAAGTCGCGTCGGCAACTGCGTTTCGTCCGCGATTGCAACGGGCAAGGCGGGAACCATGGCACCGCCGCCGAGCAAGATCAGCTTTTTCGGAACAATGGCGCGAAATTGCAGGTCGAGAAAATCGAGCGTGCGTTTTACTTCAGCTACGACTTGCGTCAACGGCTCCGCAATCATGCTGTGAGCGGTTTTGGCTAGCGACGCGAGTGGCGATGAATCTGCCGCGGACGGATTCGCATAACGGCCGAGCAATTGTTGGACTTCTGCGGCCGACAACTTCAATCCGTCTTGTAGCGGTTTGAGCAGCATTTGCAGGCCGCAACCGCGAAGCTGCCGCGTGAACAGGAGCTGGCCTCCCTTGGCGACAACAAGAACCGCGGATGAATAGCCAAAATCGAGAGCGGCGAGAGACTTCTCGGATTCGGCCGGCTCGCAAAGCTGAATGGCACGCGCGAGGGCACACGGCAAGCTGTCGAGAACTTCGCAATCGAGGCCGGCCCGGCAAAGTGAATTCGCCGCACTCGTCGCGACGCCGGCTTCCGCGGCAAAAACGGAGAAGTTGCCCATGTCGCCTTCGGACGAATCGGCGGTTTGTGCGGGCAAGTAGTCGAAGCAAAGCTCCGCGCCGTCCGTGCTATCCGCCAAAAGCTCTTCATGAATCATGTTCCGTAGCTCGTCATCACTGCCAGCGGGCAATTCCAGCGACCGCAGTTCAGTCATCGAGAGCGGCAACGTCGCCGCGGCGCGCCGGCCGCGAAACATGGAGCGCGCTTCCTGAAGGTGCGACTGAAATGGGAGGCAGCCGTGACTTTGCAGCCGGTCTTTCGTAAGCGGAAGACCGCCGTAGTTGTCGATGATCCAGTGAGCCGTTAGTTGCAGACCATCGCCAGTTCGCTCGACCTGCGCGAGCTTGGTGGCGACGGCGCCGATGTCAATGCCGATCCAGCCGCGGCGCGATTTGAGCCACGGTTGGACCATCGGTTTCCGGAAGGTCGGTGTTGGTGCCAGGGCTGTCATGTGCTGTTATGCGTTTGTTTGAAGGGGGCGGATGTCAATGTGCCATCGTCGAAGCGTCAAACAGCGGCAGCATGATCGCCATGACGACTCCGGCGACGACAACACCGAGGCCGACAATCATCGCCGGCTCGAGAATTTTCACGAGATCGCGAATCTTCGTTTCGCCTTGTTCCTCATAGTGCTCGCCCATCGTCTGCAAAACCGGCCCGAGACGGCCGTTTTTCTCCGCGGTGGCGATCATCTGAGCCGCACCGTCCGGTAGAAATGTGGCAGCATGGAAGGCCCTGCTGATGGCCTGGCCCTGGAGCAGGTCGTGCTCAACCGCATCGAATAGGCCGTGAAAAAGCTGGCTCTTGGAAGCTGAACGGCAAAGGCGAACGCAATCGAGCAGCGGCACGCCGCTTTGGAGCATCGTTCCCAAAAGCCGCAAAATGCGTCCGGTAATTAGCGCCCGCGTGGCATTGCGGACGACCACGAAATGGAGCACCGCGTAGTCCCAGAGACGCTGGGCGACCGACTGACGGCGAAAGATGGCGAGCGCGACCGCGAAGATGGCGGCGGCGATCATAATGGCAATGTAGTGGCCGCGAGCAAAGGTGCCCACATCGAGCAAAAATTGCGTTAATGGCGGCGGCTTGTGGCCGAGGCTTTCGAATACTTTGCCGAACTGTGGCAACACATAAAACACGACGGCCGCCAGAACGACGCCCATCACGAGGCACAGCAAAATCGGATAGGTAAGCAGTGCCCAAATTGAGCTGATCAGGCGGGCTTCGTTGCGGACGAGGACGGTCAGTCGCTGCAGCACGCCGACCATGTCACCCGAACGCTCGCCGGCGGCGATGCCGGCGACGAAAGATCTGTCAAAGACGTCGGGATGCTTCGTCATCGCTTGCGAGAGGCTTTCGCCGGATGAAACGTCGTCGTAAATCCGCGCGAGCACGTCCTTCAGCTTGCCCGGCTTTGATTGTTGGCTCAGATTGCGGAGCGCCTCGGCCACATCGACGCCCGATTGGCACATCAAGGTGAGCTGCGACATCATCGTCACGAGCTCGGTCCGGCTGACACGCTTGGATGGAAAAACGTTGCCGGACAGAGGGCGGGCACCTTCGGCCGCGGCCGGAGCGATCGATACCAAAAACACTTTGTCAGCGCGCAGGCGACGGCGAGCTTCGACTTCGGTATCGGCCTCTATTTCGCCAGTCACTGGCTTACCGAGCCGGTCCTTGGCAGTGTATTGAAATTTCATGACTTACCTCGAGGGATCGAACGCGTCGATGGCGCGCGACTTATGGGACGCGACTAATCGGCAACGACGACGCGAGCGACTTCCTCCAAACTGAGTGTTCCTTCTTCGGCCAGGCGAACGCCTTCGCGCAGGAGCGTCGTGCCGCCTTGGCTCACATGACATTGGCGAAGTTTTTCCAGATCGGCTTCGGTCGAAACGAGGTCGCGCATCTCGCGACTCATCCAGAGGATTTCGTACAGGCCAATGCGGCCTTTGCAGCCGGTGTCAAAACATTCACGGCAGCCTTCGCCGCGGATGAATTGGCGGCGTGTGCCGTCGTTGACGCGCAGCATTTGCAGCAGGTCCACCGGCGGATAATACGAGGCTTTGCAGTGCGGGCAGATCGTTCTGGCAAGCCGCTGAGCGACGACGCCGGTCAACGCGGCGGCAATTTTGAACGATTCGATGCCCATATCGCGGAGGCGGATGACGGCGCTGGTGCAATCGTTGGTGTGCAGCGTGCTGAGGACGAGGTGGCCGGTCAGCGAGGCTTGAATGGCGACCGCGGCGGTGTCGGCATCGCGAATTTCGCCGACCATGATGACGTCTGGGTCCTGGCGGAGGATCGAACGCAGGGCGTTGGCGAACGACATGGACTTGTTCGACCCGACTTGCACCTGGTTGATCTGTTCGAGCTGGTATTCGACCGGGTCTTCGACGGTGACGATGTTCAAATTGACCGATTTGATCAGCTCGATCGATGAATACAGCGTGGTCGTCTTGCCGCTGCCGGTGGGACCGGTCACGAGCATCAGGCCGTGCGGCCGGTGCAGTATTTCTTTGAGCTTGGTGAGCTGTGAATGGGAGACGCCGAGGCGGTCGAGGTCGTAGGTGACGTTGCGGCGGTCGAGGACGCGCATCACGATCTTCTCGCCGAGAATCGTCGGTAACGTCGAGACGCGAAGGTCGATTTTGCGACCCTCGACGATCACGTGAATGCGGCCGTCCTGCGGCACTCGGTGCTCGGCGATGTCGAGCTTAGCCATGACCTTCAAGCGCGAGACGATCGTCGCGTGAAAATCCTTGCGCGGTCGCAGCATTTCGCGAAGTTGGCCATCGACGCGGTAGCGAACGATCGAATGGTCGTGGCCTGGCTCAACGTGAATATCGCTGGCCTTATGCCGGATCGCGTTGACGATCAGGTAGTTGACCAGGTTGATGATCGGGCTGCCTTCGGCCAGTGAGGCGAGATCGCCGAGGTCGAGCTCCAGCGTATCTTGCTCGACGGTGACAGCATCCTGGGCAATATCGGCCGTGACCGCATCGACAGAAAAATTGTCTTCGTAGCAGCGGGGGATCAGCGTTTCGAGTGACGAGCGGGCCGCCAGCACCGGGCGAACCTGATAGCCGGTGATGCGTTCGAGGTCGTCGATGTGCTGCAGATTCTGTGGCTCGGCCATTGCGACCGTGAGCTTGCCGCGAACGAGAAACATGGCCAGGGCACAGTAGGCTTCCGCCTTGGGCCGAGGCACAAGCTTCACGACACCCGGGTCGCATGTGCCCTCACGAACGCGAATGAACGGAATGTTGAGCTGCTGGCCAAGGCAACGCAGCAGAGTTTCTTCGCTGACAAAGCCGAGTTGCAGCAGTGCTTCACCGAGCTTGAGACCTTTCGCCTTGTGCTCCGAGAGGGCCGCTTCCAGCTCATCCTGCGTGAGGTGGCCGGAGCGCAAGAGCAGCTCGCCAAGCTGCACCTTCGACGGCAGGGCGAAGACTTTACGCGACGAACCAGGCTTGGCCGGCGCGGCAACAACCAGACCCTCGGGCAGCGTGAGCGTACTCATCGCGAATAGCTCCCGACGGCTGCGGCCTGATCATCAAAGACGGCGAATTGAGAGGTCAAGCCGGTTGCGACGAGGATGTCGCGGCACAGCGGGTTCGGGCTGCAAATCTGCATCGCTCCGCCGCGCTTTTGGCAACTGTCGCGAAGGTCGAGCAGCAGCTCGAGCCCCACGCTATCCATCAGCGGCACGCCGGACAGATCGAACACCAGCCGCGGCTGGCCGTTTTCAATGCACTCGTCGCACAGATCGGTGACTTCCTTGAAATGCGCGGTCGTCAGCGGCTGATTGCCGGACAGCACATTCACGGCGCCGCGCTTCGTCATCTCGAACATCGCGTCCTCGCCTGAATTAGAGTGGCAACGTCAGAGTGAACAGCGATCCCTTATTGAGCTCACTGGTGACGGACAGCTTGCCGCCGTGCAGCCGGGCAACCTCCTGCGAGAATGCCAGGCCCAGGCCGCTGCCGGTGATTTCGCGGACGCGCGAATCGCTGCTGCGGAAGAATTTTTGGAACAGCCGCGGCAGCTCCTCAGCGGAAATGCCGATACCCGTGTCTTCGATGAGGAAACGAATCTGATTGTGGTCCGGCTCGATGCGAAAATGGACGCGGCCATCGTCGGGCGTGTATTTGATGGCGTTGCCGAGCAGGTTGACGAGCGCTGCGGAGAGCTTGTCTTTATCGACCGAGATTTTCGGGCATTTCGGCGGCAGGTGGCAGTCGAGCCGCTGGCGTTTTTGCGTTGCTTGCGGTGAAACATGGTTGACGATCTCTTCCACCAGCCGTTCAACGTCGGTTTCGTGCCGCACGATCGCGAACGAACCGGTCTCCATCTGGCTGATATTCAAGAGATCGTTGATGAAGCGGCCGAGGCGCGTCGCTTCGCCGTTGATGATGTTGTAAAAGTCTTTTTGCTGGTCGAGGGGAATTTCGTCTTGGGTCGCGAGCAGTTCGGAATAGGCCCGAATGTTGGCCAGCGGCGTGCGCAACTCGTGAGTGGCGGTGAAGACAAACTGATTGCGCATTTCCTCGGCGAGGCGCTGCTGCGTGATGTCGCGGATGGTCCAAATCGACTGGCTGTCGTCGGTCGTATTGCCCACCAGCGGCGTGCGGCTGATGCGCCAGACACCGGCTGCAAGGTCGGCGCCCTTTTTCAGCTCGCAGGAGAACGCGACGGGACCGCTGGCTAACTGATGAAGCTGCTGCACGGCTTCGGCCGGCAGAACGGCTTCCAGGAGGGTCAAAATGTTCTTGGCGGGCGAAAGTTGATCGGTCGTCAAGCGCAATAACGCGCGGGCGCTGTTGTTGGCAAGGATTACGTTTTGGCGGCGATCGGACACAGCCAGGCCGTCGGGCAGGCTGTTGAAAAGTGATTCCCAGCGCTCTAGCTCGATGGTCGAGCCGAAATTGCTCATGCGCGATTCAAGACCCGAGATCGTCTGCTGATTGCGAATCTGCTGGACGAGGTTGTTCCAGGCGCGGGCGATGGGTGACGATTCGGGTAGCGTTTGTAACGTTTGTTCCAGCGGGCCCGAGACAAAGGCCGCGCCGTGGAGCTGCTCTTCGATGAGAGTGTTGAGACGGGCGGTTCGGCTGAGAACAATGGCACCGACGCCCAGCAGAACCAGCGGGGCGATGATCGTGAAGAGCGACGCGTCGAGCAGGCTGCCGCGCATCGCCAGGTACATCATCACCGTGATGCACACAAAGAGCCCGGCGAGGGCGAACATCAGGTATTGGCCAATGAGTCGCCGGGTGAGCGACAGCCCCGCACTGGACAACGCCATGACATGACCCTCCGGACAATACGCCAGATAAACGGTTCCTCCGCGCGACCGGAGCCGAGAAGCAATCGAGACTTAGCAGTTAGTAAAGGTATAGGGCCTGGGTGGCCCCACTTGGCTGCGAAGCGTCATTGATATAGATCCCGCCTGTGGTGGCGTCATATTGCCAGCCGGCGCCACCGGCGACTGCAGCGGATGGTGGTGTGCCGGCGGCTGCTACGGCAACGATGGAATTACTGGTACTCGTATTGGCGTTCGTCCCGACCGTAACCGCCGGGAACGTCTGAGTCCGCAAATACTGCATGATGCCGTTAGTCCCGTTAGAAGCGGTCGAATTCAGGTTGGCCAGCGATGGAAAGCTGCTGTTATTCACGCGGTACGTGTCAATGGCCGTGCGTAGGACGGTCAGGGATTGCAGCGTGCCATTCAGCTTGGCACTGTCCGACTGGCCAACGAACTTGGGCAGGGCCACGGCGGCCAGAATGCCCAGGATCAACACGACGACGACGAGCTCGATGAGCGTAAACCCGCGACGGATGGACCTCAGCTTTTTCGATGCATTCTTCATGGCAGCTTTACCCGTGATCTCGACTAACCGAATTCGTTTCCCTTGATTTGTCATCCGGCAAGCGCGAGGGCTAAACCGGAAGTAATCGCTGGCAGCTTTTGGCTGCAAACAACAAATAGGTTGCAATTGGGCTGCGTCAAAATTGCGCTAAGACGCTTTTTAATCAGGCCCCTAAATGGACTAGTCGAGTGTACGGCAGCAAGCGATTGGTGGGCCGCTTATGCCGGTTGTGAGGTTTATCGGATCGCAAGAGCGGGCCTGAAGGTTGCTTTGGGCGGGGCGGCGTGAAGCGAAAATGCGACATGTCGCGAGGGTGCAACGCGGATCGGGCGAAACGACGACGCTCGGAGTCGGCCGGAATTCGCCGAAAGTCACGTTGTCGTATGGCGTTGCAGCTTGTCGCACGATTTGCGGCGTCCAATCGGGCACACGGCTCGCTTGAAGACGGGTTTACGATTCGTTCCGCAACCGTTTTGCCGGCGCCCGCTGCATGTTTGGGAAGCTAATCAGTCGCACCGAGTTATTCGCCGCGCTGGCCATCGGCTTTTTCAGCCTGAGCGCAGTGGCCGGCGAACCCGTCACCGTGGAGTTGCAAAACGGCCACGTCGTGCAGGGCGAGACGGATGAGCAGACGGATGACGTGCGGCTGTGGCTAAGGCGCGAAGCGGATGGAGTGCAACTGGCTAGTGGATTTCCGTGGGATCAAGTGCGGCAAGTAACGAGTGGTGATCGGGTTTTGCCCGGACGCGAGTTTTTTGCGGCTGCACTGGGCACAAAGTCTGCCGGCAAGACTTATCAGGAGCTGCCGTATGCCTCGCGCGGGGCTGAGCCGGTTCAATCCGCGAGCGCCGAAGCGGAAATACCGGCAAAATCGGTTAGTGAGCAGTTCCATCGGAAGGCGGTGGAGCGGCGGGTAAAGTCGCTGTATATCGAGGCGTATTTGGCGCAGTGGGACGGCGATCCGCAGACGGATGGGTTGCGGGTATTTGTGTATCCGCTTTCGGCTGATGGCGAACTGGTGCCGGTGAATGGGCAGATTGATTTGTTTCTATTGGGTGAGATCGAACGGGCGACGGGAGTGGTGGGTAATCCGACGATGCCGCAATTTCGCGAGCTGGAGCGCGGCAGTCAACTCGTGAAAGCCGGCGATTTTTCGCGCGGCGCGGCGATGTATCAATTGCCGTTCCGGCAATTCCATCCGGATTTCTATTTCGATGTGGCGCGGCAGGCGCTGCTGCACGCGCGGCTGGGCGTGCCGGGGCAAGGCGTGTTTATGGCGTCGGATGCGAATGTGCAAATGCGGGGCTTCAGCCGGATTCGCGATGAGCTGCAGATGAAATCACCGCAGCGGTTTTTCCCACAGGAAAACGCGATCGAGCGGCCAGGGATCATGCTGCCGCAGTATTGAGCCGGTTTTGCTTTACGCTCGGCGCGATTTGGCCGGCTTGGTCTGGCGACGGCTGGATTTGCGGCGGTCGATGCTAGACGGCCGTTTTTCATCCGCGGCGGCGACTGCCGATTTGGCGCTGTCTTGCTTGCGGCGGCCGCCGGCGCTTTGACGTTTTTCCAGCAAGTGCTGGAGATGCTTGGGCAACGTGGGGTCGAATGGCATGTGCGTGGTCCTTGCGGCGTTACGGCGCGGCCGATGGTTGGCCGGCGGGAGGGGGTAATGTGTCGAGTTGGCCGTTGGGCGTGGCAATGGGCTCGCCAGGAGGCGGCAACGGGGGGCCGGGCGGCGGGCCATAGCAGGGATAGTCGCGCGGAAGCGGCGGCAATTCCATTTTTTGAGGCCGAGTTTGCGGCAGGTCGGGTTCCCACTGGCGGCGATCGACGCGCAACAGCGGGCCATCGACGATTGGCGTGTGGACGCGTTGGATTCGCGTTTGGTCTGGTTCGCGCGTGCCGGGAATCGGCGAGACGATGCGCGGCACCAAAGCGATGATGATTTCGGTCTTCTGCCGCTGGATCGCCACGCGGCGGAAAATCCAGCCGATGTATTTGAGGTCGCCCAGGATGGGAATCTTGCTGATCAGCTCGTTGTCGCTTTCCTTGATCAGGCCACCCAGAATGATCGCTTCGCCATCGCAGAGCAGGACGTTGGTATCGACTTCGGTCGTGTTGCTATTGGGCAAGCCGGAGGTGGCATCAATCGTGCCGTCCGAGACCGAGGGCTTGACCTTCATCATGATTTGATTGTCTTGCGTGATGTTCGGCGTCACTTTCAGGATCACGCCGGTGTCGAGAAACTGGACGTTTTGCAGCGTGGAGGTTTGCGTTTGCTGCAGCGTCTTGTAGCCAAGCTTTTGGCCGATTTGAATCGTGGCCATCTGGCCGTTGAGCACGGTGACTTTGGGCGTCGCGAGGGTTTTGGCGTCGGTCGTGGCGTATAAAAATTCGAGTAGGCCCGTGAGATCGGTGCCGTTGACATGGACGAGCGCTGCGGGCGTCGCTGTGCTGTTGGCGAGGCCGACGGATTCGAAAATGATCTGCGAGCCGGCGAGGCGGGCCAGCGTGTGGAAGTTCACGCCGTGGCGATAGTCGTCTTTGAGCGTGACTTCGAGGACTTGGGCCTCGACGACGACCTGCATCGGCGGAATATCGATTTGCGCCACAAACTCGGCGATGCGATTCAGGGATTGGGGCAAATCCTCGACAATGAGCTGATCGACGGTTCTCCGCTGATCGGTCGGCAGACTCTGATTGGTAAAGCTCTGGCCGACGGGCGACAGCAGACCCTTGACGACTTTATCGACGTCGATCGACGACACGTAGTTCAGCATGAAGACTTGCACGCGGCGGTCTTGCAACGACGGCGCCATTTTCTTGCTCGCATCGACCGCGGTGACCGTGATGATGTTGTTTTGGCGGGCCCAGGTGTAGCCGTTGACGAGGGTGATCGCGTCGAGGGCGTCTTCCAGCGAGACGTCGGTAAGTTTGACGCTGATGTGCTGCTCGAGCTCGGTGCCCGCGACGATGTTGAGGCCGTGCTGCTCGGCCAAGAGGCCGAGGACGGCGTCCATCGGCGCGTCTTTGGCGGTGAGCGAAATCCGCTCCTGGTCGCGATTGAGTTGGATGCGCTCGTTAATCGCCGGGTCGCCGACAGGAATGCGAATGACGCGGGTGGGTTCGGGCGGCTGCGAACCATCGGGTTCGGCGAGCGGCTGCGTGGCCTGGGCCAGGGTCACTGTCGGCCGGCCGCCAGGAGGAAGTCGGCTGCTGGCAAGGTTGGCGCGCGACGCGGGCAAGTATCCGAGGGGTGCTGGCTGCTGGAAGCGCGAGTCGGAGGCGAATTGAACCGGCTGGTAGGCAGCGGCGGGCCCGAAGCGGTCTTCGACGACCGAGTGGGGCAGCTTGTTGGCGCTGTCGGCGATTAGTGGTCCGGCGGGTGCTAGATCGGGGCGCCAGACAACAGGAGCTGGCGACAGTGGGCCGCGGGGCGAATAGTACGGGTCGTGATCGGTGGGTGGCGGCGGATTTCCGGCGACGTTGACAGTGCCAGGACTCGTGGGAACTGTGCTGGGCTTGTTGGTGGCACAGCCGCTGAGCGCGCAGAGTATGGCCACGAGCAGCGAGCCGATGGGGCCCGTTGACAATCGCGTAAACGCAAGATTTGGCGCTAGAAAACGCAACGTGGCTTTTCCGTGGTACAAGGCAAGAGCAGCGAAGCCGCCTAATATGTTGAAAAAGGGGACAGGCACCTCGCGTGACGACTTTTCGTAGCGATGCTGTCTGTTCAGCTCGGAGCCAGTCCCCTTTTTCAGCGGCTGCTATGGCGGGTGCGGCGACTTGTGACCCGCGAAGAGTGCTAGCAAGCGGGTCGGTCCGGACTAGTCGCGCGCAATCGCTAATCTTGCCCTTCTAGGTAGCATCGGAATATCCCGCCGGGTCCATCACGAAAATCGGGTTGTGATGTACTGGCAGGTGGACAGTCGGTATCTGCAAATTGGTGGGCGGCGGAGATGGGGAAAGGGAGCGGGTTCGGCGAAAACGCTGGTAGCAAGGTGGTGTTTTGCGCGAGCATGCTTTGGAGGGGAGGAGACCGCCAGGCATATGCACGGATGCGGAGTTTTTGGAGGCGATGATTTTGACTGAAGT
This sequence comes from Pirellulaceae bacterium, assembly GCA_036496265.1. GTDB lineage: Bacteria > Planctomycetota > Planctomycetia > Pirellulales > Pirellulaceae > CAYLLN01. The sequence continues at coordinate 13,709 of DASXLL010000190.1, forward strand.
GACTTATCCACAAGCAGTTGCGCAATTTTCGTTCGTCGCAGATTATGCACGATATGCATGAGTGGGCGGCGTGATGGTTTTTGGAAAAAGTTGCGGGAGACGCGAGACGGCAAGTGAGATTCGGCCACTAGGGTACAAGTGTATATTATACGCGGTGACCGCGTTAAAGCCGGGGAAGATGGGGCATTGGGGGAGAAGAATGCCGCAGAGCGGCGGGCAGGACGTTCCCCACACAGAGCGTGGGAACGCGGTTAAGGGCGAGCGGCTAAGTAAGCGATTCGTGATGGTCTGACGGTCGTGCGAAGGTCTGCAAATTGCATTTGTCAGGAAGCGAATAACCGGATTGCGGCAATATGGGAATGATCAAAAGGTGAGCCGGGTCGATAAAGGGTTACTGATGTACTACGTCTGCGAATATGCCGACGATCGGCCGCTAAGGTTCCTGGCGGGCCCGTATGAGACGGAAGGCGAGGCTGTGGCCGCGTCTGGGGCCTATGAAGCAGATCACCCCGAATTCCGGATGATGACGTCGGTTTGGACGTGCCGGGCGGGGCGAGAAGATGTTAGTCGTCGCTGCGATCCGGCTGCCGCTTCCAGCCGTGCCGAATCAGCATCTCCATTACCTGCTCTGTCACCCGTTCCACATCTTCCAGCTCCCAGCCGGATTCTCGCGACAGGTTCCTATTCTCCTGACTCAGCACGCTAAGCGGCGTGTGGGAAATCTTGGCCCGGTCGTAGATTTCGCGGGCTGTGGCTGCAATTTCTGCGGGCGATCTCCCCATGGAGTCGGTCCTTTCTAGCAGCAGGTCCGTTAGAGTAGTCGACGAGTGGGAGCCGTCAAGCAGAGGGCGGGTTGTCGTTAGCTAGCGGACGAGGCAGGAGCCTCGGGGAAGTGCATTCCGAGGGAAGACCCTCGGAACGAGATTTGAGAACTGCCAATGGACAATCGATTTGCGGCTCAGACCGGCGAAGGGCCTCGCCGGCCTACTTTCGAAAACTGCGTGGCCCCGTCAAGCGATGGACCCTTACCCCAACCCTCTCCCAGAAGGTGAGGGAATTATCGCCAGGAGGCCCGAGGGCGCGGGTTTAGTTGACGGAGCGTTGCCAGGTGCCGGGGACGACTTTCATGGTGACGGTGCCGACGTCGAAGCCGGGGGGCGGGTCGTTGAGATAGGTGTTGCCGTAGTTGAGGTTGAGCGAGTTGGCGTTGACGGTGATATTTTGGTCGGCGATGACGACGCCGGTGATGCTGGGGGCACCGGAGAAAGTCCACTGGCCGGTGTTATAGACGAGGCCAGTGATTTTGGAGGGATACGAGTCGGTGAGCGTGCTGTTTTCGACGCCGGCGATAAAGGGATAGGGAGTGCCGGGCGGATTGAGGTTCATGTTGAGCGACGATTCGTCGATGCCGACGGACGAATCGAAGCCGATTTCGAGATCGGTGTCGGACAGGAGGGCGGGGAAGTTGTAAACGGCCGGCTCCCAGATCACGGGGCCTTGAATCAACGAGTTGTGGCCCGGACGCGTAAATACGAGAGTGCCCACGATTCGCGAGCGACCGATGACGACATCTTTGCCGCTACAGTTGATGATGTAAATGCCTTTGGCGTTGGTCTGCTGACTGCCATAAGGGTTGAAGCTGGGGCTGAGCAGCGCTTTGTCGATGACATAGATGTGGTTGGGATAGGTCACATCTGTGAAAGACACTTTGTCCATGTAGTAGTTGTTCTTGACGCTCATCGTGACATAGAGGGACGCCGCGGTGAGCGTGCCAGTCCAGGTCGGCGTAACGTCGCCCTTGAGGTCTTGCCAAACCCACGCGCCGCTGCCGTCTTTGGCGAGCGCAACCGCCGGCGTGGAGAAAGTCTGGACGCCGTCGCCGGTGCTGGTGATGCTCAAGGTGGCGCTGGCGGTGCCGGTGGCTGAAGGAAAGACGGGAATCCAAAGTTGATAGGTATTGCCGTTGGAAAGCGAATTGACTGGCAGGGATTGAGCTACGGTTGATGCCGCCGAGTGCCGCGATTTTACCAAGAGAGAATAAAGACCGTCCTTGTGTTGGGTGGTGCTCAAGGCGAGGACGCTCGTGTCGCCGGAGGCCGCCCAACCTGACGTATCAACTTCGAATGAGGTGTTGGTGACCACTTCGGGGCTGGACCACTGCGGCAGATCGGAGTAGTTGATCGTGGTGCCGTTGGTCAGGTAATAGGTCAGCGCGGTCGTGGCATCGGGCATGTCGCGGGCGGTGGTTTTATTCGTCTGCGTTTTGTTGTACGTGCTGCCTTGGATGCCTTTGAAGGCTTCGACGTTGGCGTTGACCGTCGCGTTGTTGGCTTTGTATTGGTTATTGGCGCTGACGGTTTGGTCGCTGGTAAGCGTGGCGGAGTTTACCTGCGTATCCCGGCCGCTGATCATGGAGACTTCGAGGCAGGAGCCGATGCGGGGGCCGACTTCGAGGCGGACGGAGTTTTTGTAGGTCGCGCTGCCGACGGTGCCCGTGGCCTTGAGGACGATGGGGTGGTTGTCGCCGTTGGTGACATCGCCGTCGATCGGATCGACGGCGGAGAGGCTGTAGGTGCCGTCGCCGAGCGTTTGGTTGTTGACCCAAGTGCCGTTGCCGAGATTGGTTCGCCAGTAGGGATCGTTGCGGATCTTGAGCATGCCGAGGTCGATGGCGGAGCGGGCGATGGTGCGGGCTTCGATGAAGCTGTTGCCGTCAATGGCCGTGGCGTTTTGGACGCGGGAGAGCTGAATGGCGGCGAGGCCGGTGGCACCGACGATGAGGGCGGAGAGGAGGACGAGGATGTAGATGCCGCCGCGGCGGCGGCGGGAGCGGAGCGGGACTCGGGGCTCGGGGCTCGGGGCTCGGGCGTCGGGCGCGATGCGGAGGTTCGCCAATGAAGTTGAGCGGACTTGCCCACTCGCGGAACGAGTGGGCCACTTTTGAGGGATCGCCGCGGAGCGGCTGGGGGCGCGTTCCCACGCGGAGCGTGGGAACGAGGAAATTCCAGTCACCCGGGTGGCTCGACGGGTCAACGGCGAGGGAGGACCCTCGTGGTAGGGCGTTACCAGGGAGGACCCTGGTAACGAGGAGTAGACCCTCACCCTAACCCTCTCCCAGAGGGAGAGGGAACGGTGGGCTGGAGCCGCAAAGTTGCCCGCCGTGAATTGGGTGACCGGGAGGCTTACGCCTCCCGCTCGCCATTGTGAGTACAGGCTTTTCATCGTGGCTTCACTTACTGTTGGATGGAGAAAAGCTGGGCGGTGCCGGTGCCGCCGCGGCCGTCATAGACGGTGAGATTGATCTGGTACATGCCCGCCGCGGAGTAGACATGCGACGCGGTGGAACCTTGGGCCGAAGCACCGTCGCCGAAGGTCCAAACATAGGACAGATAATCGCCGTCAGGGTCGCTGGAGGTGGTCGCGCTGAAGGTGATCGTTTGGCCGTGGGTTTTGTTCAGGCCGCTGGGTGAGGTGGCCAAGGCTGTGGGCGAATGATTGCCGGTGGCGTCGGACGGCGAGGGAGTCGTATCGACCCAGGCGATACTGCGATAACCGACGATGGAGGCCATGGTGACGCCGTTTTTGCTGATCGTAACGGTCATCTTTTTGAGACCGGTGTTGGTCGAAGCGGTGGAACCGAGCGTCGTGGGATCGGCCCAAGCGACCGAGACGGCTTGAGTCCAGCCGGTGAGGCCCGGAAGGACGTTGCCATTCATGTCTGTCGGCGGGGAGGCGCTCCAGTTGATGTAATCATCGACGTCGTCGAAGAGCGAGCGATTGCCGGTGCTTTCGCCGGTGTCGAGGCCCAGGCCGACCGCGCCGTCGGGCTCTTGATAGGCGTCGAGGAGGATTTCGTTCATGAGATCGCCGGCGAGGCGCTGGGCGCGGCCGCGATCGTCGATACCCTGGGTCATGCGGAGCGAGCCGCCGGCGGACGAGAGGGCGGCGACGAGGAGGACGCCGACGATGAGGGAGGCGGTGGTGCATTCAATGAGAGAGGTGCCACGGCGGGGAGGGAGTCGGGGCTCGGGGTTCGGGACTCGGGGGTCGGGGAAGACCCTCAACCTAACCCTGTTCCAGAGGGAGAGGGGACGGCGAAGCGGTGGAGTGGCCATGACCGACATGAGCTATTGCTCCAAAACGCGAACGCGGAAGTAGGTAAAGGCGGCGTTGCTGCCGCTGCCGGTGATTGAGGCGGAGCGGCTGGTGTCGGAGGAAGGATAGGGGGTCAAGGGAAAGGTGCCTTTTTGGACATCGTTGACGGTGACGCTGACGGCGCTCGAGGTGGGATCGATGATCAAATGGAGCATGGTCGCCTGGGCGGGCAGCCCGGGGATGTAAATCAGCGTCTTGGGGGTCGCGTCGTCCGTTTTGGTGGAGACGGTCAGGGTTTGCGTGCCGTCGGATTGGAGTGTGAGATAAGCCAGTACGGGAGCGCAGTTCGCGCCACTGCGCAAGGCGTTGACGGAGAACACGGCACCGTTGCCGCCGACGGTGGTGTTCTGCAGTTTCACGTCGATGATGGAGGTCTTGGCGAAGTCGTTGCCGGGGCTGGTATCGAGCTGTTGGACGCCGCTACTCTGCCATTGGCCGACGGTGAACTTGCCGCTGTCGAACGTGCCGCCGCCATGCACAACCATGTCCATCGCGTTGTCGCCGTTGATATCGACGGTGGTGGGATTCTTCGAGAAATCGAGCTCCCATTTGGCGTTGAGCATTTCGGGGTGGTTGTAGAGCGGGGCGGTGCCTTGTTGTGTCGAGGTTGAGCCGGTGGGGCGGAGGGCGATGGCCATGGACGTGAGATATTTGCTGTTGAGCGTTTGGCTGCCGCTGGAGCGGGTGAGCTTGCCGTAGAGCTGCGAAACCAGGCATTTGGAATTGTCGAGGCTCCAGGATGCGCCGCTGTTGGTTGACTTCAGCATGTTGGTGTAATTGTTGCACGATTCAACGGTCATGGCGGTCGTGCCCGTTTTCCATTGCAGGATGAGACAAACCGCGCCGCCCGAGGCGATCGGCGGCAACGACGTGAACGGTTGGTTTGTCCAGGCATAATTCGTCGCGAGCTGGCCCTGGGTAACGTTGTAGCTCTCGTTGACCGTTGAAACCGGCAAGCAGCTCGCATTAGCGAGCCGCGCCTGAACCCATGTCTGGCCGGGGGTGGAGGCGACTTTCGCCATGAAACTCACGCTGGTCGGCCGCCAGGCATAGCAACCGGCGGGCAACGTGAGCGTGAAATACTGGCCCAGCCAATTGGTGGATGTGACGCTGTTATTTCCGAGGCTGCTGCTACCGCTGTAGTCGATAATCACGGATTCGGTGGCATCTTCGACACCCACGGAGGGGTAGGTCTCGGGAACGCTTTTGTACGACGGCGTGAGCGTGAACAGATCGACGTTGGTCACCAGCGTTTGGGGTGTGCCGCCGTTGTATTGCCGCGTGAGTGAGCCGCCGGCTGCGCCGGTCCAGGCATAGCGAACGCGTTCGGGCGCGCCGTCACCGTTTTGGTCGGGGATCGTGAAGCCGAGCGTCGTCCCGGTGCGCTCGCTGACGAAAACGGCCGATTGCAGCTCGGTGACGAGGCGATCGAGCGTCTGGGAAGTTTGGATCGAGGTGCCGGAGTTGGTCTGGCTGGTGGTCAGCGTGTCGAGCGAAATCATCACCGCTGAGGAGAGGCCGACGACGAGGAAGGAGCTGATGGAGACGGCGGTGACGAGCTCCATGAGAGTGCTGCCGCGCGTATTTCGGATGCGAAATGTGCTGCCGCTGGCGAACTGAGAATTGGGTAAGCGCGCGTCGCGTTGGTCGTTTTCCGGTAAGGCGGACATACCGGGAGGCTTACGCCTCCCGCTCGCCGGGAAGGGGCTCACGCTCGCCGGAAGAGATTGCCCATCACGATTCATTGGTAGGTGGCCTTTCCGGTTGTGGCATCGACCGTGACGGTTCGCTGCTGGCTGCCGCAGGTGACGACGATCGTGCCGCCGGCGACGGCGGGCTGGCCGTAGCCATCGAACGAGATTTGGGTCGCGCCGGCAAAATTGGCCGAGACGAGCGCGGAGCAATAGGGTTCGGCAGTGAGATCGACGGTGTAGATGGAGGAGGCGCGGTCGAGGCCGCGGAGGCCGGCGATCTGGTACGTGCTTTGGGTGACGTTGAGCGTCAGCGTTTGCGCGGTGCTGGTCGAGTAAGCCAGCGACTGCACGCGGCCGAGGTCGGTGACGATGCGCTGAGCGGCGGCGTCGGCGCGGTATTTGGCGAGCACGGCGGCCCAGTTGGGCGTCGCGACGGCCGCAAGGATGCCGATGATCAGGACGACGGTCGTCAGCTCCAGGAGGCTGAAGCCGCGGCGGCGGATCGTACTGGGAGAGGGCTTGTGCATGGGCGAAAAACGAGTCGCGGTGGATTTCTGAAAAGCGAGCGATGGCCAATCAGGGGCAGTAAAACGTAGCTTTTTTGCGGTCTGGACGACGGTAGTGGCAGGGTCAGCCGAGCGTCGATTTGTCGCGATGGGAGAGTCGGATTGCGCGGGAGGTAGCGACTAAAGCGGAAAAACGGGATGGAAGGTCGCTTAAGCCCGGTCGCGTCGCGGGTGGCGCGCGACTAGATGATCGCAAGCTAAGGTTCCCTGTTCCGTGATGACTTTCCGGGACGCTTTCTGGGACCCTGTTTCCGCACTCCTGCCCGATTGAGGACTTTCATGGCGCTCGTCAAAGACATCATGACTCCGTCGGTGGTCACCGTTCCGCACAACGCGGAAGTGGATGTGGCCATTGAGCTGATCTTGACCAAGAAGGTGAGCGCCTTGGCGGTCGTCGATTCGCACGGGTCGCTGTTAGGCGTGCTCAGCGAATTCGATTTGCTGGAGCTGTGCGGCAAATTGGCCGAATCGGATGCCGCGCTGCATCCCTGCTCGGAATACATGACGAGTCCGGTGAAATCGGTTTCGCCGCACGCCTCGATCGATGTCGTGGCGAAGATTTTTCAGGCCGCGTCGATCCGCCGGCTGTTCGTCACGGAGGGGGACAAGCTGGTCGGCGTCATTTCGCGGCGCGATTTGCTGCGGTATGTCCGCGAGAATCGGCACGTTTCGCATGCGGCGCAGCCGGCTACTGTTTAGGTGCCGCCGGGCACGGCGCCAGGAGGAGGCAGCACGGGAAGCGCCGGCGGAGGACTTGGAATGGCGGGCGTGGGGTTGGGAATCGACGGTGGGGCTAGGAGCGGCGCGGAAGGAAGGCCGTAACTGGGAGTGGACAGCGGCGGCCCGCCGCCCGGCGATAAGGGGCCGGCGGTCGAGGAGCTTCGCAGCCGGAGCGAGGGAGTGGGAATCATTAGCGTGAAGTGCCGCGGCTGACCGTTGCGTATCGCGGTTAGATTCAATCGACCGCCGCGACGGAGGGCTTTGGTTAGCTCCGTCGGCGCGGCGAGCTGTCGATCGTTGAGGCTGGTAATTACGTCGCCTGGTTTCAAGCCGGCATAGAAGGCGAGCGTGGCGGGAAAGACGCGCTGCACGGTCGTCCGCTCTGAATCGTATTCATCGACGAGGAAGCCGGTTTGATAGTACGGATCCAACGGGACGACGGCATCCATCACGGCTGAGGATTTGAGCGTCAGAGAAAGCTGCTGGGCCCCGCGAGCGATCACGAATGTGACCGTCGCGTTGGTGAGAAAGGCTTGGACGAACTGCTGATCACGGTCGAGGGGCTTGCCGTTAGCAGAAACGATTCGGTCGCCTTCGCGGAGGCCGGCTTGGACGAGGATTCCGTCAGGCAAGAGATCAGTGACAGCGAGGGCGGTGGCGCCGTCCGGGCTGCGTTCCTGTTTGAACCACACGCCGAGGTCTGGCGGACGCACCATTTGGCCGGCTGCGGGTTGCTGAGCCGCAACGACGAACAAGCACGCTGTGCTTGCTGCCAGGACCCATTGCAACGCTCTGCGGACACTCCGAATCATCGGTCCGCCCTTTCACCACTCAGCTACTCACCCACTCACTTCTTATTATCCTTCTTCGCCGCGTATTCGGCGAGGACCTGGTCGGGACTGGCGTTGAAGTAGTCGCGGCAGCCGGTGCAACAGACGTAATAGGTTTTGCCGTTGTGCGAGACTTCGATGGTGCCGAGGCCGCCGGTAACGATGCATTCGCGGCCTTGGGCGATGTTGCCGAAGCCGCTGCCGGCGCGGGTGTAGCCGATTTCAGCGATGCGGGCAAAGGAGTCGGCGGCGGAGCCTTGTTTTTCCATGAGGAGCAACAGGCGGTCGCCACCGGCGGTGAAGCGGAAGGTGAGGCGGCGGGGGAGGTCCTCGCGGGGTTGGTCGCCGAGAAGGACGAGCTGGTTCTGGTTGTCGAGGCGGCCGGAGTAGGCTAGTTGCTGTTGGTCTTTGGACGTCGTCGCGGTGAGGCGATACTCGCCGCTTTTGTTGCCGGGAGTCAGGCGGAAGTGGCTGAAGTATTTGCCTTGCGGCAGAGTCGCAGTGAGCGCCGGCGAGGCTAGCGAAAAATCCCAGGACCAGTCGGCTTGCTCGGTCCAACTGTCTTTGGCACTGCCGCGAATCGGCTGAGCAACGCCGCGCCAGGAACCGACGAGGGCTTGCAGCTTGGTCAGTTGTTCTTGCTGCTGGGAGTCGGGCTTGTCGCCGGCGAGAGCGGCGGCGACGGCGATGAGCAAAACGAGGCCAGAGAGTCGGACCATGCGATTATGAAACCCCAGCCAGCGTAAAAGGTCGCGGGGGCCGTGTTTTGCTGGACAAAACACCGCCACCCAGAGTTGCGCAACTGCGGTCGCCTCCCGGTATTGCCGAGTTACCGGGGGACTTACGTCCCCCGCTCGCCTCTCGCGTTAGTTTTTGGCGAGCTCGGCCTCGATCGCGGAGACGACTTCTTTGGAATCTGGTTCGGTTCCGGGTGCGAAGCGGGCGACGACCTGGCCGTT
>DASXLL010000191.1:0-5352 GCA_036496265.1 Pirellulaceae bacterium
CTCGGCTCGACCGTGCCGAAGTCGGTGAACACAACGCCGTGCATCATGTCGTCGGCCGTGAGCGGAAACAAGTATTCGAGTGAGTTGACCCACATAAATTCGCCGCCGACCTGAATGTTTTGCTCGACCGGCGATGCGCCACGGAAATCGAAGCCCCGCAAAGTGGAAAAGCCACCGGCGAAATAGTTGTCGTAAAACGGCGTGTTTGCGCCGGTGGCCGCCACTTGCGTCGCAAAACTAAGTACGTGCCGCCCCGAATGATCGGGCCGCTCCGTCAGCAACCAATACTGTCGAGCATCGATCGCCGCTCGCGGATAGGTAAAGCTGCCGACAACCTGTTCGCCCGAAAGCTCAAGGTAATGGCCCGATGTCGCCAAAAATCCGCTGTCGCGTGTGTCATTGGCGACCGACAGTTTGAAGCCGTGCAGCGTGTTGTCGCCGATCATTTCATCCAATTTGGTGAAGCCTGGAATCGGAGTAATTGATGATCTCGGAATTTTGACGTCTTCGCCGCGATAGGTAAGGGCTGACGACACATCGTCCTCCGTCCAGTTGTAGCCCAGCGAAACGCGACCGCCGACTCGCTGCTCGAGCCAGTCCTTGTATTGACGATCGAAGTACGAACCGCTCAATCCCAAACTAATTGGCGTGTCGTACAAATACGGTTCCTGAAACGACATAACGTAGCGCTGCACTTCCGTGCCAGGCATCGCTTCGATGCGGAATCGCTCGCCCGCACCGCGGAAAGCGCGTCCGCTGGTAAGTTCGTCCCAGCTGGTTGGGTAGCGAGTCCAATCGAAGTTCTGCTCGTCGAGCAAAATCTGACCCGTGAGGCCGGCATCCGAATTCACGGCTACGCCCAACATCAAGCGCCCGGTTTGTGCTTCGTTCGTATCGACGAACAAGTCGACCGCCGGATCATCGTCATGAGTCCGCGCCCAGGGCTCCGGCACGCCGCTGGGAAAGAGTTGCGGATTGGCCGGTAGCGGAATACTTTGATATGGACCAGGAGGTGGACCAACCGGTTGTCCCGGTGGGATGATCGTCATCGGACCTGCAGGCGCGGCACCGGGCGGTGCCGGCAATGGTTCCGCGTATTGAACGGGTCGCACTTGCTGTGCGTTGTAACCGACGGGTGTGGAATCGGGCCCCGTTGCGCCCGGCGCTTGCCCGCCCGTTCCCGTCGCGGCGTAAGCGACCGCTGGACTGGCAGATGCATTTGGCGAATAGCTGCCCCAGCTTGGCGGGTAACTTGAGGGAGGTGCGGCGCTCGCGGCCGGAGCGCCCAGCGAGGAGTAAGCGCCATTCGGCGGACCCGCGGTGACTCCAGCATATGGCGATGTCGCGGGCAAGCCGGACATGGGTTGAGTGGTTGGCATTTGATAGGGGCTTTGCGTCCGTACGACGATTCCTCGATCAGCATCATTGCCGTACGATGCGCTCGCATTGTCGTCGGATGAAGCGGGCTCATCAGTTGCCGGCTTCTGTTCAACCGCGCCCGCTGGCGGATAACCCACAGCCTCGGCAGCCGGCGCAGTCGTTGCCGACGCACCGTCCGGCGTGGGCCGCTCAATGTACAAATCAACGTCCATCATGTCATCGCCGTGCACGAAGCCGGGCGGCGTTGGAACTTCATAGGTCGTGTATGTTCCCGGCGGCGACGGAGCGCTTGTCTGGTCTTCAGGATTGGGCGCGTCAGAGTCAGGGCTTTGTCCGCGGAAGCTGTTGTCATGGCCGCGAGCCACCTCATCGTCTCCCATGCCTTGAACGCGATAGGTGATCTTAGGTGAGATATTCTTGGCTGGATCGTTCAGGAACAAACTGCTGGCCTGCAAACGGCGCTCGCTGGCATGAATCTCGCGGATGTCGCAGATTTCGCCGGGATGAAGCGAAATGCGATTAAGCGCCGTTTGAATCCGCGTGTGGGGATTGTCGCCGTCGACGTGAACGAAAATCCGGCCGACGCGCCACTGCTTTCCCTCCTGAATGTGGTAGAGGAGATCGATTTTTCCGGGCTCTTCCAAAAAGACCGGCTCGGCCTGAATATCGGCAAACACGTATCCTTGGCTGCCATAGAGATCTTTGAGCCATTTCGTATCGGAGCTCATCTTGGCTTGCTCGAATGGCTTACCAGGAATCATTTTCGCGCCGATTCCGAGCGATGTATCCGCAAAGAGCTTGTTCCCCATGTACGACACATTGCGGACTTGATATCGAGGCCCTTCATTGACCACGAACGTCAGCGTCAGCCAATTGCCTTTCTCGTTGAACTCGAGCTTGCGGCCGATCTTTGCTTGAAAGAATCCGAACGAGCGGTAGTAAGCGGTGAGCCGGTCGACATCGGCATCGATCTTGTCGCGGTCAACGAAGCCCGAAAAGATCATCAGCGTTGGCGGCTTCGATTGAATCTGCGTCTTGAGTCGGCGACCGCTGACGAACGTGTTCCCCACGAACTGCACGTCCCAGACCTTCTGATACGCGCCTTCGTCAATTACAAAGACGACGCCGGTATCTATAGCCTTGTTGCCTTCGAGGATCGTGACCTGAATGTCGTTGTAGCCGCTCGTCTTGTAGAGGTCGATGATTTTACGGCGGGCGTCCTCGACCTCGTAGGGATCGATCGAGCCACCGACTTTGAGGCCCGTTTCCTTGGCCAACTTTGTATCGCGGATGCCCTTATTGCCAAGATATTCCACATAGCGGATCGTCGGCCGCTCGACCACTTTAATGATCACGACGCGGCCAGCGGCCGTTTGTTGAATCTGCGGCTCCACCGAAACAAACCACGATTTGGTGGCCAGCTTTCGCACATCGCGCTGGACCATCACCGGATCGTAGGGCCGGCCAACTCGTGTCTGCATCTCGTTGAGAATTTGTACGGTTGGCACAAGTCGGTTGCCAATGATTCGCACTTCCGTGACAGGCTCGTCTGTTGCCGCCGCGGATAAACCCGGAACTTCGCGCGTCTCGGCTTTCTTTTTGAACATTGTGCCAGGGTCGGGCATGCTGTGGCCTGGGCCGCCGGCCATATTCGGCGGGCCCTGGCCAAACGCGAGCGCCGACAGGTTCGTTGCGACAACCAATGCAGCTGCGGCGACAATCCTGCGGCGATGTTGTGCCGAGGTTCTGCAAATCAGAGATCGGAGGTCCGAGATCGACATAAAGCCGCGACGATTGGTCGCGGAACCGGGCGTCAGGTTCCGAAGTAGGTCGAAGGCAGCAAGGGAAGAGACCAGTGTGAAAAGCGGCGGCTCGCGCACGTTTGCAAGCGAATGTTTGGCGCACACGCCGCAACAAATAGCGCGCACAACGACGCGCAATCAGTCCGTACGTTCCGCGCCGGAACGTTCAAAAGTCGCGTAGAAATAGCCGAATTTTCCGGCAACCACAAGGCGACTTGCTTAAAACCCGACGGGCCATATCTGGGCAGTGAGAACGGCAATAACCCGCCATTGATTACAGCGCGCGGGCATTCGCCCCGTTTCCGCTAAAACACACTCGTGCTAGCAGATTTTGGCGCTTTTTGCCAATCCAATCGTTTCCGGCCGGTGTATTGATAGATAGCGGCGTGAGTTTTCAGCTCATGCGACCAGTCCCCCAACAAAACGAAAGGTATGAAACTGATGAACGGACTTATAAAGAGGCTGATTAAACCGCCCGTCGATGGACCAGCCGCGACCATGTGGCTGAGGATGATGTGCGGCAGCGTGTTTTTCTGGGAAGGAGTTTTGAAGTTCATCTATTTGAACCAAGGTGTGGGGCGTTTCACTAAGCTTGGCTTGCCTTTCCCCGGCGCCACCGCCGATTTTGTTGCCGTCCTGGAAATTGTGGGCGGGATAATGTTGTTGCTCGGGCTAGGCACGAGGCTAATTGCCATTCCATTCGTCATAGAAATGCTTGTTGCGATCGCGGTGACGAAGATCCCGTTATTTCTCGGGACCTCACCGCTGCCGCCGCCACCTGCGCTGCCGATTGCAGGGTTTTGGGCCGTCCTCCACGAGGTCCGTTCAGAGTTTGCCCAATTGCTAACTGTGGTATTCTTGTTTATCGCCGGCCCCGGTCGATGGTCGCTCGATGCATTGATGGCGCGTCGGTCGCCGAATGTAGCTAGAGTCAGGCGCCCGCTGTATTCGTCTGACGGCGGCAAAGTCACTGCGGGTTAGTTTGAATCGAATGGGTGCGAGAAAAAGTACTTGACATGGCGTCCAAGGCCGACGAACTGAGCGATGAAACCGCTGTCGCGCTATTGGCGCGCGGTGACCACGAAAGCATGGTGCTGCTTTTGGTCCGGCATGCGCCGCGAGTGTTTAGTCTTGCGACTGCCGCACTCGGCCGCGCCGCAGCTGAAGAGATTGTTCAAGATGTGTTCGTAGCCGTTTGGCGCGGTGCCGATGGTTTTGATCCTTCGCGCGGCGCTTTCCGCAATTGGCTGCTAACTATTACGCACAATCGGATCGCGAATGAACTGCGTCGTCGCGGGCGAAGACCAGATACCCGCGAGTCTCTAGATACCGCTAATAACCTCGATCCGGCAGATGCCGGCCCTGGGCCGGACGATAACGTATGGCGCGACTTTCGCCGCGAGACATTGCGTGAAGCGGTTGATTCGCTGCCTCTGAAACAACGTCAGGCACTGAGTTTGGCTTTTTTCGACGAGCTCACGCACGAGCAGGTGGCTGCCGCACTTGAAGTTCCGCTGGGCACCGCAAAAACTCGCATCCGTTCGGGAATCGGGGCCCTTCGCCAGCGGCTTACTCCCCTGCGTGCATCGCTATTGATCGCAGTATTGCTCCTGTGTGGACTGGTTTGGCGAGGTCAACAGCGCGTGGCGCAGCTGGATCAGGATCGACGCGCCCTCTGGCTTGTGACAACAAGTGACGTCGTGCCGGTCCGACTCGAGCCCTTGCCGGGCGTTAACCCAAAGACGCATGGCACCTATCGCGGGCGACCCGGCGAGCCTTTGGCGGTGATGACGTTCTCGAATTTCCCGCCGGCGACGGCGGGAAGTGCGTACCGGGCTTGGGCACGTCACGGGGATCGCTGGACATCGCTCGGCAATGTGGAGCTTGACGCGGCGGGGAACGGTCGGCTCGTAGTGGAAAGCCCGGTTCTCGCCGGCACGCCGGAAGGTTTGCAAGTAGATTTGGAGTCGACGGGACGACAACTGCCGTTAACGCCGACGGGTAAATCGATCATTGCTTGGCCCGTAAAGCCATAGAGTCGTGGCGGCCGCTGGCCTTCGAAAAATGGGTCGTACGATCACATGCCGCTGCTAAAAGCTTTCTGGCCCGAAGTCCGTGAACTCATCATAGGGCTGGTGCTGTGAGTTCTCGAAACGCGTGTAATCATGCA
>DASXLL010000192.1:0-6242 GCA_036496265.1 Pirellulaceae bacterium
TTTCATGCGATTTTTCGTTGATATTGCTCGCCCGCCTGTCGTTTGCACCATTAGAATGCGCCCTATTGTCACAACCTCGCGCGCCAAATCGCCCATCATGCACACCAACCAATCGCTCTCTCGCCGCCAGCTACTCCAATCAGCCGCGGCTGCCGTTCCCACGATCATCTCCGCCTCCGCGCTGGGCCGCGAACGATCTGCGCCCAGCGATCGCATCAATATCGGATTCATCGGCTTTGGCGCCCGCGGCCAGCAAGTGCTCAAGGACTTCCTTCCGCTCGCCGATTGTCAGGTCGTCGCCATCTGCGACGTGCAAAAGCTCCACTACCGCGAGTTGAATCCCGGCGAAGGCCCCGCGCTCGGCCGCGACGCCGGCAAGCAGATGGTTGAGTCGCATTACGCCGCCGCCAAAACCAGCGGTACATTCACCGGCTGCAACACCTACTCCGATTTCCGCGAGCTTTGCGCCCAAAAAGATCTCGACGCGATCATCGTCACGTCGCCCGACCACTGGCACGCCCTGCACGCGCTCGAAGCGCTCAAGAGCGGCAAAGACCTGTATTGCGAAAAGCCGTTCACCCATTTCTTCGCCGAAGCGGCGGTCGTCTGCCGCGAGGCAGCCGAGCGCAAGGCCGTTGTCCAAGTCGGCTCCCAGCAGCGCTCCGATCCCGGTTTTCGGCAAGCCGTAGAGATCGTTCGCAACGGTCATCTCGGCGACATCCAGCGCGTCGAAGTCGGCCTCCAAGCTGGCTACGACACGCCCAAAGGCGATGCCACCGTTGCCACGCCGCCAGCCAACCTCGACTACGACCTCTGGTGCGGCCCGGCTGCCACACTGCCATACATGCGGGCTCGCCATCATCGCTGGTGGCGCGGCAACCGAGCCTTTGGCGGCGGCACGCTGATGGACTGGATCGGCCACCACAACGACATCGCTCACTGGGCCCTCGACGCCGATCGCGGCGGCCCGCTGCAGGTGCAAGCCGTCGGCTGGACCCGGCCCAAGACGGACGTCTATGACGCGCCGGTCGATTTCACCATTCAGTGCCAATACCCGCGCAGCATCGAGCTGGTCATTTCGTCAAAATTCGAACAAGGCACGAAGTGGATCGGCAAAAGCGGCTGGCTGTGGGTCAACCGCGGCAAGATTAAAGCCTCCAATCCGCAATGGGCGAAAGCCGGCTTTGATTGCGGCCCCTGGAAGGCCTATGCCTCACCCGGCCACGCCCGCAATTTCCTCGATTGCATCAAGAGCCGTGGTGCCTGTGTCGCCCCGCCCGAAACGGCCCATCGCTCGATCACGCCCGGCCACCTCGGCTACGTCTCCAACCAACTCGGCCGCGCACTCCGCTGGGACGTCGACCGCCAACAAATCATCAACGACACCGAAGCGCAGCGGCTGCTCGAAACCGTCCATTACCGCGGCCCGTGGAAGCTGGTTTAGTGGTTCCGCTCGACTGCGGAAACCGTGGTACGCTGCGCGAACCACAGCTACCCGCCCCTCGGCTCACATCCTTATGATTTACGCGACGGCGTAGCGGGCGGCGCGTCGACAACCTTATATTTGCCAGGAACGGGCAAAGCGTACCAGCCGTTCTCATCCGGCTTATGCGGCGGCACGTCTTGGAAGCTGGTGTATTTCTCGACGGGCGATTCGACGATCGTCGAATTGAGGCAGTCCTCCCATTTCAGATTCTGACCCGAATAAGTCGCCATGCGGCCGAAGATAGCCGTCATCGTGCTCTTCGCGCCATACTCCCCTTCCTGCGGCATTTTGCCGGCGCGGATTTCGGCGAAGAGGTCGTGATGTTCCTGTTGATGGCCATCCCAGCCTTTTTCGCGATCGCGGAAGTCATGAATCAGCTTGCCGCTGTGGTCATAGATGCGGGCTTCGGAGTTCGCGGTCATGTGAGCGACGCCCTTCGTGCCGTGAACGTGTTCGCTGACCGATTGCCACGTGTCGGGCTGATGCCGGCACTCGCTCAAACACACGGTTCCATTCGGGTAGGTGAACTCGACCATGTGGTGGTCAAAAATCTCGCCATAATCCTTCTCGCGATACTCGCAGCCGCCCTGCCCTTGAGCGGTCGCCGGATAATCGTTCATCACCCAGTTGATAACGTCCAGATTGTGAATGTGCTGCTCGACGATGTGGTCGCCGCAAGTCCAGAGGAAGTTGTACCAGTTCCGCATTTGGTACTCCATTTCCGTCTGCCCATCTTGCCGCGTCTTGAACCACGGCTTACGGCCGTTCCAATACGCTCGGCACAAGATGATGTCGCCGATCGCGCCTTCCTGTATCGCCTTGATCGTGTTCATGTACGACCGCTCGTGCCGCCGCTGCAGGCCGATTGCGACCGCCAAACCCTTCTTCTTCGCCTCTTCGTTTGCCGCGAGAAATTTTCGCACGCCCGCCGCATCCACCGCCACCGGCTTCTCGGCGAAGATGTGCTTGCCGGCTTCGACGGCAGCCGCGAAGTGCAGCCAGCGAAAGCCGGGCGGCGTCGCGAGCACCACCATGTCGATATCCGTCTGCAGCAAGTCCTTATAGGCATCGAAGCCAATAAACTGCCGATCGCTAGGCACTTCCACCTTGTCCTTGTGCCGCGAAGCGATGCCCCGCATGCCCGCCTGCAGGCGGTCGTTGAACGCATCCGCCATCGCGATCAACTTCACCTCGCCGCCCGTCGTATTCATTGCCTGCGTCGCCGCCCCCGTGCCCCGGCCGCCGCAGCCGACCAGCCCCAGCTTGATCGTATCGCTGCCGAACGCATGGGCGCTCTTGGCCACCTGGGCCTGCGCCTGGTTCGCCGCCAGGGCCGACCCGGCAATCACCAGCGACGAATTACGCAAAAACGCACGGCGGCTCGTAGCCGTCGCGGGAGAGGCAGTCTCTTTCATGGAAGCGGTGCTCCGGAGCGGGATATCTTGTTGTAGGGACACTGGCATTTTACCAGTGCTGGATTTGCGAGTCTTAACACTAACGCGCGGCACAAGTGCTTGCAATCAACGAGATCAGGACATTGCGGCCGGACAATGGCCCGACCAAAATCAACCTTCCGCCCTCCACTTGCAACTTTCCTATCGAAACCGAAATGAAACACTGGCTTCCATCAATTTGCATCGTCCTGTTCACCGCCGCCGCCGCATCGGCCGCCGACTGGCCGCAGTTCCGCGGACCCCATTCGACCGGCATCGCGGTGCCCGAGACGGTGCTCCCGGCTGACATCGGCCCGGAGAAGCATGTCGTCTGGAAAACCGAGCTGCCGCCGGGCCATTCGTCGCCAGTCATCGGCGGCGACCAGATTTTCCTGACCGCTGTGCGCGAAAAAGAGCATCTCGAAACGATTTGCCTGGACCGCGGCAGCGGACGCACCTTGTGGCGCGTCGAAGCGCCGCATGACTCGCTGGAGCAGATTCACGGGATCGGCAGCTATGCTCAGCCGAGCCCCGCCGCCGACAGTGAGCGCGTCGTCACGATGTTCGGCTCCAGCGGCCTCTACTGCTACGATCACAGCGGCAAAGAGCTGTGGAAGCAGCCGATGGGGCCATTCAACGACGAGTTCGGCGCGGCGTCGAGCCCGATTATCGACGGCGACCGCGTTATTCTCGCTCAAGATCACGACCTCGGCTCATTCGTTGCCGCCTACGACAAGCGAACCGGCAAGCAGCTCTGGCGCGTCGATCGCGACGATTTCGCTCGCGGCTATGCGACGCCCGTCGTCTGGACCGTGGACGCCAAAAAGCAGGTTGTCATGGCCGGCAGCCTCCGTGTCGTTGGCTACGACTTCGACACCGGCAGCGAACTCTGGACCGTCCGCGGCTGCTCGCGCGTTGTCTGCACGACGCCGGTTATCGGCGAAGGCAATATGCTCTACGTCGCCTCGTGGTCAGCCGGCGGCGAGCCCGGCGACACGATCCGGATGGAGCCGTTCGCCGATTTTATGGCCCAGTTCGACGAAAACAAAAACGGCACGCTGGAAAAAACTGAAGTCGGCAATTCGGCCGCCCTCAAGACGCGTTTCGCCCAATGCGACCGCGACAAAGACGGCCACATCACCCAGCGCGAATACGACACGTTCGAAATGCTCTTCGACAAGTCGCAAAACGGTGTCATCGCCATCAAGCCCGGCTGTCGCGGCGACGCCACCGACTCCAACCTCGTCTGGCGCTACGAAAAATTCGCCCCCTTCTGTGCCTCGCCACTGTTTTATCGCGACAACCTGTTCGTCATGAAAGATGGCGGCATCCTCACCTGCCTCGACGCCGCCACCGGCAAACCCGCCAAGTCCGCCCGCGTCGCCGGCACCGGCAACTACTACGCCTCCCCCGTCGCCGGCGACGGCAAAATCTATCTCCTCAGCCAAAAAGGCATGCTCTCCGTCATCACCGCCGCCAAACAGTGGCAACTCACCCACTCCATCGATTTCAAGGAAGAATGCTACGCCACGCCGGCGCTAGTCGATGGGCACATATATCTTCGCACCGCAGGGCATTTGTATTGCTTTGGGGCGAAAGGGTTGGCAGCGCGGTAGGCGAAGCTTTTAGGACGCAAACCGCGAATCAATTGCTTCTCGGTATTCAATTCGTCTGCTCGACCGCATCCGATATGCGGTATTGCTCCGACTCAGGCAGGTATTCGTCCGCGATTCCGCCGAAATCGCTCACGACAACCAGTATTTCCTCTTGTCCACTCGTTTTGAGTCTTTTTTTCCGATGCTCATATAGATTCTTAATTCCCGCCGCAGTTACCTTTGTCTCTCGAACGTCAAGCGAACCTATCAGGTCATTGTTCGCAAAGAGCAACAAGTCACTGTCATTGATGTCCGTATTCAAAAGACTGAGTTCAGCCACGTTAAGAGTGGCCAACACCCTAAGACCTTCCCGACTAAGTGGTGTGGCTTGCAACCTAATACTCGGAATTCGTACCGTGGGATCGCAGCACGCCAAACCGGTGCCGCAAATCTTCGTTTCATCCAACGATAGATACCAGAGGCCGTGCAAGGGGCCCATTGCGTTGAGTCCGGCATCTGTGACCCCGGTGTGATCCAAAACAAGGCTCTCCAACTGCAGTCCAGCGATATACCGCAATCCCACGTCAGTCACCTGACTTTCCGCGATATGGAGTGAAATGGGGCGAGGAAAGCCGCTTAATAACCCGAGCCCGGCGTCGGTAACATGCGATTGATTCATTATTAGAAGGTGAAGCTTTCCGTTCCCAATGACATGGCCAACCGCGCGATCGCCTAATGGCGTTCGGTTGGAAACGAAATCCTCGAGCGCGGGCAACTTGCCCATCGCGACAACTACATCGTCAGTCAGTTGAGGACAGTTTTCGATCTCCAGCCGCTTTAATGACGTAAGCTGGGTTGCCCCTCCTTGGGCGTTGCCAATGAACTCGACCGAAGTGAGGCTCAGCATTTCCAGTTGAGGCAGTTTTTCGAGTTCAGCAACTCCCTTTGCACTTAACTTTCCAGAATTCAGTTTCAAGTTCTTTAGCCGTCGCATCTTGGCAATTACTGCCAGATCGGCATCTGTGATTTTTGAACTTGCAATGTCGAGTTCTTCAATGGTCGCGAGGCAGCGCCATTCCTTCATTCGCTCGCACGAAAATTGGTCGCTCATTATCTCGAACGATCGAATCCGTGGAAAACGGGCGCAGGCGTTGCATATGATATCGATGTCGGCTGCACTCAAATTGTTTCGACCACTGGACCAATTTACGTGGGAAAATGCCAACACGTCCGTCCAAACATGAGGGCCAAGCCGTTCGCGCAGGTATTCCGGAAGAGCATCTTCTTGAAACGGGTACTCGTGTGCATAGCTAATAGAGCATCTGGGCAATTGCTCTAATTCGCGTCGAAGCGAACTTCGAGCGTAGGCTCGATAAACTTCGATTCCAAGTCCGACAATTCCGAGGAGAAGGAGTGCAACCGAGACGAAAGCGATCCGACCAAGCCACTTCAAGAGCAGGCTTAACCGGACCGCTATTTTCACGTCTGTCGCCGACGATTTCAGCCAAACATGCTGAGATGAGTACGGGTATTCGCCTTCGTCCGGGAGGGGCCTGTTCATACTGGAAGAATTTATCAGCGATCGAGCATAGCGACGATCGTTTTTCTAGTGACGGGTTCGATGAGGCCGCGTTCAGTAATGATGGCTTTAATGAGATGAGCCGGCGTAGCATCGAAAGCCGGGTTATAGACGCGAATATTGTCCGGAGCGGTTTGACGCCCGAAGCT
>DASXLL010000193.1:0-19469 GCA_036496265.1 Pirellulaceae bacterium
GTTTGGCACAGTAAAACACGGCTCGCCTGCGACCAGCCGTGTTTCATTTCTCGAAACACCGCCACCCGATTGAAGCGGCTAGTTTACCTTGAGTCGCGTTATGTCGGAATGAGTCGGCAGCGGGCGCTTGCTGACTGCCAGAGGGCAACGAATAATGCACGTTGCTCGTCTTCGCCCTCTTATCCGCGATTTGCCGCATGGCCCAGCGCGATCCGCCACTCGATGCCACGCTGAGCGTCATCGCGCCCGAACATATCGCATTCGAGTATCGGCTGGCCGGCCCGTTTCGCCGCCTGCCGGCATTCGTTCTTGATTTCTGTATCGGGACGGCGGTTTTCATCGCCTTGGCAATCGCCATCAACATGACCGTCGCGATTGCCAGCCCGTATCTGGCGATGGCGGTGATGTTTCTGCTGTTTTTCCTGATCTGGTGGTTCTACGGCGTGCTGTTCGAGACGTTTATGAACGGTCAGACGCCGGGCAAATACATGGTGGGGCTGCGCGTGCTGTCCGATACGGGCGAGCCGATCAACGGCATGCAAGCGACGTTGCGAAACCTGCTGCGGGCGGCTGATCTTTTTGTGCCGGTGGTGGGACTGGTCGTCATGTCGCTCAACAAAAAATTCCAGCGACTGGGCGACATCGTAGCCGGCACGATCGTCGTGATTGAAGAGCGACAATGGCTGACCGGCGTCGCCCAGCTCGAAGACCCACGGGCGATTCAGCTTGCCGCGTACCTGCCGCCGAACTTTGTCGTTACTCGTTCATTGGCCCGAACGCTCGCGACCTACGTCGAACGACGACGGTTTTTTACGCCGCCGCGTCGCCGTGAAGTTGCCCGGCACCTGGCGATTCCGCTGCTCAACCGCTTTGGCCTGCCTCCAGATACAAGCTATGACCTGGTGCTCTGCGCTTTGTACTATCGCACATTCATCGCCGATC
Source organism: Pirellulaceae bacterium (assembly GCA_036496265.1). GTDB lineage: Bacteria > Planctomycetota > Planctomycetia > Pirellulales > Pirellulaceae > CAYLLN01. The sequence continues at coordinate 943 of DASXLL010000193.1, forward strand.
GCAGCCAGGACGAAAAGCGACTGGCCGAAGTGAAAGCCGCGGCCAAATTGACCACGAATCAGTTCGCCTACTTCCAGCCAGCCTCGAAACCTGTAGGGAACGCGCTCCGTGGCGTTCCGTGACGAACTAAAACGCGCTTCGCCGGCGGGCCGCCACAGAGGGCGGCCCCTACAGAACCGAACGCTAGGCCCCCGTGTATGAAAGTCATCGACCTCCTCGAACGCCGTCGTCCGAACTGGCAAGAGTTGGAGCGGCTCTGCGAGCGCACGAATACGGCCAGCGGATCATTGACGCCAGCCGAGGTCTCGCGGCTCGGCTCGCTATATCGCGCGGCCTGCGCCGATTTGGCGCTCGCCTACGCCTATCAATTACCGCAAAACACGGTGCAATATCTCCATCGCCTCGTGGGCCGGGCTCACAACCAGCTTTATCGCAGCCGACGGTTTGAATTGGTCAAATGGACGCGGACGCTGATCTTCGACGTGCCGAAGCAGATTTTCAACGACCGCTGCGTGCAGGTCATGTTCTGCCTGTTCTGGGGGCTGTTCATTTTGTCGGCTTACCTGGCGTATTCGAAAACCGCCTGGCCCAGTTTTGCCGATCACGTGCTCACCGCCGACGGAATCTCGGGCCTGGAAAAAATGTATGAGAACCCGATTGATGGTTCCAAACGCAGCGGTGATATGAACACATTGATGGCGGGCTTCTATACCCAGCACAACACGGGTATTGGTCTGCAATGCTTCGCCTGGGGCCTGCTTGTTGTGCCCGGCCTGCTCGTGACCATTTCCAATGCCATCCAACTCGGCGCGGCGTTCGGCTACATGGCCCGACCTGATGTGCCAGCCGGTGAAAATTTCTTCCACTTCGTCACCGCTCACGGCCCGTTTGAGCTAACGGCGATCGTTCTTTCCGCCGGTGCGGGCCTGCGCCTTGGCCTGTCGTGGATCATGACTAAGGGCCACACCCGCACCGCCGCCCTCCGCAAAGCGGGCCGCGACGTCATGCCGATCGTCGGCGCCGCGATGGTCATGTTCTTCCTGGCCGCGCTCATCGAAGGTTTCCTCTCCCCCTCTGGCGCGCCGTATCCGCTGAAAGTCCTCGTCGCCCTGCTATCCAGCGGCCTGTTAGCCGTCTATTTCATCGTCCTCGGGTTTCCTAGCGAGATCAAAGCCCCGATTCCCGAGCCCCGAGCCCCGAGCCCCTAGCCCCTTCCCCATGCAGCTTGACCGCACCCGCATCGCGATCCGCGAACGCGGCTTACTCGAAACGATCGACCTGTCGCTCCTGGTGATCCGCGAATTCGCCGGACCGCTGATCGTTTGCGCGCTGTTGGCAATTGTTCCACTCGCCATCATCAACGAGCTGCTGGTTGGTTGGATGGTGTCGGTCGATGATGAAGGCACTGTGTCATGGTTTCGCTATACCTGGGCCATGACGGTGCTTATTTTTCTCGAATCGCAGCTTGCCTCAGTGTTCATCGTCGCCTATCTCGGCCCGGCTGTCTTCATGGAGCAACGAACGATCCGCCAAATCGCTGGCGATGTGCTGCGGCAAGCCTTTCCTATCTTGCTCTGCCAAGGCATTCTCCGCGGCGTCCTCGCCGCCTGGCTGCTGTATCTGCTGACCGAGCGATATGAGGCCAATGGCTGGATCGAAGGTTTCTGGATCGTCGTGGTATGTCTGTTTGCCATCGCCATGCGGACGTTTCGGCCCTATATCAACGAAATCATCCTGCTCGAAAAAAATCCACTCCTGGCCGGCAAATCCGCGGCCATCACCGTCAGCAAGCGCAGCAGCCATTTGCACGGCGCCTACTCCGGCGACTTGTTTGTGCGCTCGTTTGCGACCACGGCAATTGCAGCGAGCCTAGTGTGTCTCGCGATTTACACGGCCAGTCTCACCGAAGGCTTTCTGTTTTCTAAATGGCCCCTGCGGTTTTCGTTCGATGATGGTTTTGTCCTACCTATCGACGGGCTTGATCTGCACGTGCTCTATCCCGCTTGTCTCTGGCTCGTGGTTGCTTTCTTCGCCGTCGTGCGGTTTTTAAGCTATCTCGATCTGCGCATCCGGCATGAAGGCTGGGAAGTCGAACTTTTGATGCGGGCCGAAGCCGTGCGGCTGGGAACGCAATTGGAGTAATTGTGACGCGACACGGGATTAGAACTGATCAAGAGTTCGCGCGAGGGCGGAGTGCGCGCGCTCAATTCAGTTATGCCTCAGCCATTTTCGTTGTCTTTCTGACCGTTCTCTCCATGTCCTCCGCCGCCGACGCCCAACCTGACCCCGTTCAATCTGCCAAAAACGCCCTGTCGAGTGGCAGCCGCTTTCCTTGGTATGACCGCAAGCAAGACGGCGTCCGACGACTATCGATTGTGCCCCGCGACGCGCCCAAGGATCGCGGCCAAAAATGGATCAGCACGCCGCAGACGACCACGACGAGCAACCCAGTCCAGCTTCCTAAGCTCAATGTCGTCAGTAGCACCTTGCAATGGTTGGGGCTGACGCTGCTGATTGTGCTGCTGGGTGTCATCGCGTACTTGATCGCCGTGTCCTTTTTAAAGGACGAGATCTCGGAGGGGGGCAGCGAGCGGAAAGTGGTGCAGGTCCGCAGGGACGCCGAGCGCGTCGAGGCTCTGCCGTTCAAAGTTCGGGCCGCCACGTCCGATTTTCTGGCCGAAGGCCGCCGACTCTACGACGCCGGCCAATACTCCGAGGCGATCATCTATCTCTTCAGCCACGAGTTGGTTGAATTGGATAAACACCAGGTAATCCGTCTGTCCAAAGGCAAAACCAACCGCCAATACCTCCGTGAAACGCGCTCTCGGCCGCTGATAGCCGGCCTGCTCGAATCAACGATGGTTGCGTTCGAAGACGCTTTTTTTGGCAATAAGCAACTTTCTCGCGATGTTTTTGAGCGCTCGTGGTCGCACCTCAACGAATTCCAGCTAGAGCTGGAAAAGCAGCCCGCATAATTAAGCGTAGTGTGGGCTGTGCCCACCACATTGTCGCCAACAGACTCAATCAATGCCCGCCGACATTAAATCGCCAACACAAAACTCTGTCACGGCCAACCTGACGTGGCCGATCCTGGGCATTGTGGCTGCGCTCGCGCTCGTGGGCCTCGGCATTGCTTTGGCGGGACGCCGTGACGAGCAATTGCCGGTCGTGTATGGCCGCCGCCGCGGCAGCGATGCCGCCGGTAGCGTCAACGGCACTGCGGTTCTCGCCGATCTCTATCGCACGTCCGGCCGCCGCGTCTCGACCGGCATTCGCTTCTCGCCGTCACTGGAAAAATACAACACGATCGTCTGGTTTCCCGACGACTTTGACCCGCCGGACGACGCCCATCGCACGCGCCTGGAAGACTGGCTCAAAAATGGCGGCAATCGGACGCTGGTCTATGTTGGCCGCGACTATGACGCCTCAATCGCCTATTGGCAAAGTGTCAAAGCCAATGCCCCGCCCGAACTGGCCGACGAGATCGTCCGCCGCGAAGCTGAAGCTCGCGCCGGCCATGAAGCGGAGCGGTCGATCATGCCGGAAAGCGAGAATATTCCTTGGTTCACCGTCCAGCGCGATCACCCGCCGCTGCACAGCGATAAGCTTACTGGCCCCTGGGCAAAAGAGATCGACGTCGAGCAAGCTGACGTTTACTTGGAGGGTAGCATTTGCATTCCCGCGAAGCCAGAGTCCGACGTGGAATTTGAAACGCTGCTCGAGTGCGACGGCGAACTGCTTGTTTTCCGTGTAACGAAAGACGATTGGAACGGCGGACAAATTATCATCGTTGCCAACGGCTCATTTACGCTCAATTATCCGCTCGTCAATCACGAGCATCGCAAGTTGGCGGCCAAACTGATCGAGGCCAGCAGCAGCACAGATGACCGTGTGATATTCATCGAAAGCGAGGCCGGCGGGCCGCCGATCCGCGACAAAGAAAAAGCAACAAGTCCGCCGACAGCGATGGAGTTACTTAAAGTCTGGCCGCTCAATGCCATCTTGCTGCACATCGCCGTGCTCGGTCTGGTGCTGCTCCTGGCCCGGGCGCCGATTTTTGGGCGGCCTCGCGATTTGCCCAATGATTCCACGGCCGACTTCGGCAAGCATGTCGCCGCCCTCGGCAAGCTACTGGCCGCCACCAAAGATCGCAATTATGCTCAGGCACGCCTCAATCAATATCGACAAGCGGCCGGGCCAAAAAAGGCCACGAAAATCAAATGACCAATGACCAAGCACCAATGACCAAACAATTTCTAAGCAAGAATGACCCAAGAGAAATTTGAGCATTACTATTTGGTGCTTGTTTGGTTTCTCGTGCTTGGTTCTTGGTCATTCATCGTTTGCCATGTCCTCCACTTCACAACTCACCGACTCCATCGAATTCCCTTGCACCGGCTGCGGCCGCACATTGAAGGTGCCGGCGACCGCGGCCGGGAAGCGAGCGTCTTGCCCGCAATGCAGTACAGTCGTCACTGTTCCGGCGCCAGTCCAGCAAGACGCACAAGCTGGTCCGCCACCGCCACCCGTCATGCAAGGTTCATCTGTCCGGCCCGGCCGCGAGTTGCCGCCGGCGCCTAATCCCGCCGCAGCGACGTGGGTAATGCCTCAGCCGGTTCCTAGTGGATCGTCAAGCGTCTTACCGCCCGCCAAACCGGCCGCTATAGTGCCCCAAATCGCCGCCCAGGTGCCCCCCCCGGCTGCTCCGCCCTCCGCGCCACCGCAACCGCCCGCGGAAATCTCTCCTTTACATACATCCCCGGCCGCCGGCCGCCAGACGCCGACCAAAGAGCTTTTCGACCGCATCACAGCCGAGATCGGCAAAATCTATGTCGGGCAGGATGAACTCGTGCTCGGCGCACTGGTCGCGCTATTTTCCAGCGGCCATGTGCTGATCGAAAGCGTCCCTGGTCTCGGCAAAACGCTGTTTGTCCGCACGCTCGGCCGCGTCATGGGTCTGAAGTTCGGCCGCATTCAATTCACGGCCGACCTGATGCCCTCCGACGTCACCGGCGCGCCGATTCTCGACATGAAGTCGCAGGAATTTCGTTTTCGCCCAGGACCTGTTTTTACGCAATTGCTGCTGGCTGACGAAATCAACCGCGCACCGGCCAAAACGCACGCCGCGCTGTTGGAGATCATGCAGGAGTATCGCGTCACGGTCGATGGCAAGAGCCACGGAATCGAGCGGCCGTTTCTCGTGCTGGCGACGCAGAATCCCATCGAGTCCGAAGGCACTTACAACCTGCCCGAGGCCCAGCTCGACCGCTTCATGTTCAAGCTCGTCGCCAACTATCCGGCGGAAACCGAAGAAGCGGAGATTCTCAAGCTTCATAGCCAGCAACGCGACCTCAACGAACGCCTGGATAGTGAGCTGCAAACGATCACGTCTGCCGCCGAGATTCTGAAAATCATCCACGAGAACGCCAGCGTCCGGGTCGATGAACGTCTGGTCGATTACATCAACAAGATCGTCCGCCTTACGCGGCATTGGCCGCAGTTTCATCTGGGCGCATCGCCGCGGGCCGGCATAGCGCTAATGCAAGCCGCCCGCACGCTCGCCGCTTTCTCCGGCCGCGACTACGCCGTTCCCGACGACGTCGTCCAAATCGCGCTGCCCGCTCTTCGCCACCGCATCGCCCTCACCGCCGAAGCCGAAGTCGAGGGCCAGCAGGTCGATCAGATTCTCACCGAGCTGATTCGCTCGGTCGAAGTCCCGCGACTGTAACGTCTGCTAATGCCTCCGCTACGTCCGGGTCCCTTTCTGCAGCTTCGGTCATCTGGCCTTCAAATCGAAGTTCGCCGTGTTCTTTCCCGGTCTGATCTCGGTGGAAAGCTCCGAATTGCTGTTGTACTTGCTCGGTACGATTTCCTTGGCGGTCATCAACGTCGGATCATTGGGATTGGCTTTTTCGTTGCCGCTACGGACGGCGCGTATTTCGACGCGAAACTGTCCGCTGCCAAGGCCACTGGACGAGTCGATGGCATACTTGCCGCCGGCAATCGGCGCCCAAGCGGCCTGTCGCTGCCCGCCGGTTTCCGGGACGAATGTGATTGTCGCTTCGTCGAGCGGTACCCCATCAAGGGTCACCGTTCCGTTCACGGCTGCACCGCTGCCACGATCGCAACCGGCCAGGGCAATGAGAAAAAACAACGCCAGGTAGGCGCGATTCGCGATGTTGCCGTGATCCAAAACACTTCTCATCAAAAATCGCCCACCGTCTCTCCACCGGAAACCGTCATGATTCCCCGCCACGTCGGTAAATCGATGTTATTGCTCACAAAACGCACCGAGGCGTCGGCCAAGAGAACATGCACGCCACCCGCGTGCAGACTGCGACTGGCGCACGTTTCGTTGCCGGTGGCGGCGGCAGTCCAGGGGCGAAACGGATCGTTGTTCTGCACCGAGCGGCAGCCTTGGGCAGAGTTAGGACAGCGATCGGGCAGCTTGCTGTTGGGCGCGAGCTCCGCGAACAAGAATTGAAACGCTGCCTGGTCGCCCCAGATGAATCCGCGGGCGTCCTGTTCGTTCATTCCGCCGAGCGCCTCGGCGAGCGCGACCGAGTTGGATGTGCCGTCGGTGATGTCCGCGATGCGGATCGGGACGTTCGCCCCAAAAAATGCCTTGCCACCCGTCGCGAGGCGATCGTACGACATCGGCAGCACGGCGTTCGTGGTGAATCCGTGCCACACGCCGAAGTAGTTGCTGCGGTAATAGTTGATGTTCACCGTCGGCTGCGTGTATTTCGGTTTTTGATTGTCGGTGGGGCAGCGGAGATGCGGCATGGGCGCAGTCGTGGCCGGAATGTTAGCAGTCGTCGTAAACCACGCGTTGCCTGTCGCGCCGGCGAAGTTGGTCAGATTGATCTGGCCATAGACGTTGTTCTGCTCGATGTACGGAAAGAGCAGGCAATGAAAATTCAACCGTGGCGAGGCGAAGTTCGTCGTTGTCGAGTTCCAAATTACGCCGGGCGGGAAGCAGCGGGCGGTGCCCTCATAGTTGTGCAGGGCGAGGCCGATCTGTTTGAGATTGTTCTTGCACCGCGTTCTGCGGGCGGCTTCGCGAGCACTTTGCACGGCGGGCAAAAGCAGCGCGACGAGAACGCCAATGATGGCAATCACGACCAGGAGCTCAACCAGCGTAAAGCCTTGCCGGCGCAAGGGGCGGGACATCGGAACCTCGGCTTGCGAAGGGTGAGAGGGAAACCAGCAAGATTTCGGCAATATACGTCCATCGCGGTCGGCTTCAAACCTTTCCCTGCAAGATATCCAAGCTCTATTACCAGAACAGGACTCCGTCAGGATTTGGCGTCGTCTGATGGTGGCGAGTAGCGCCCGCGACTCAAAGCCGCCGGGTATTTGGCCGAGTTTTTGACCATCTTATCGCAAACAGCGGTGGAAAGATCGATATCGAGCTCGTTGGCCAGCGCTATCACATAGCAGAGCACATCGGCGATTTCGTCGCGGACTTCTGAGAGCTTAGCAGCGTCGTCGCCGATTTTTCGCGATTCGGCATTGTCGATCCACTGGAAATGCTCCATCAATTCGGCGGCTTCGATCGCCAGCGACATGCTGAGATTCTTGGGCGAATGGAATTGACGCCAATCGCGCTCATCGACGAAGCGGCGAACGATATCGCGGAGGTCCGCGAGCGTGGTGGAAGAGTCGGGCATTGGGCGGGACCAGAAGTCAGAGGTCAGAAAACAGGCGTCAGATGTAGAAGCTGCGGAGGGTCGCGGCGAAGGGGCCGTCTTCCATCAGATTGAGGCTGCGGGCGAGGCGATCGCGATCGGCGGCGCGCGGAAGTTGCTGAAGAGCGGTGAGGACGCGCTCGTATTGATCCTTCTCGATTTCGCCAGTGAGAGGATGACCAAGGCCCATGAGGTATTTGGCCAGCTGCAGGTCGGCGAATTTTCTTGGGTCGTCCTGCATGGCGGCGAACAAGCTGTTGACGGCGGCTTGAGCATGCGAGACTTCATCCCAGTCGTTTTGGTTCGCTGCGGCAAGAATGTGCAGATATTGAAACACGGCGAACGACATGGGGCCGCTGGTGACGCCGCAACGCTGGCGGCCTTGCGCATCGTGCTGCGGACCTTCGCGCAGTGCCCGGGTCAGATGGGGATCCCAGCCTTGGACGATTTTCAGATGCGCGAGGCGCGGATCACTCAAAAATCGCAACGTGCTCGTGTCGTAGTCGGCTTCGGTGACCTTGATCGCCACGATTCGCTCGCCACCGGGCCCAGCCACGAGCAGGGCCGCCGCATCGGGCGCTAAGGGTAAGCCGCTGACATCGGGAATCGAGTACAGCCCGACGGCGAGACTCGCATCGGCAATTGCCTCGACCGCCGGCCGCATGTTGGCGACGACATCATCCAGCTTGGCGCCAGGCGACAGATCGTTCCCGGGCCGAACGAAAGCCGCGACATATCCGTCGTCGGCCAAAATGTTTGCCTGCCGGAAATTGATTTCCGGGCCATCCTCGGGGCGGAGCAGCGCCGTCAAAACCGTCCCGCCGCGCTTGGCCCGCGCCGCCACGCGGAACCAGTGCTCGAGCTCATGCACAGTCCGCACGTGGCCATGTCCCGTGGAAGCACCGATCAATAGCGCCGGCGCGCCGGCCGCGGCTAGTTTTTCCAAATAGGCCACCGTGTGCCCCTCGTCGAGATTTCGCCGCGGCAAATCGCCCGTCGTCGGGTCAAAGCAAGCTACCGTGGCAGCCGGAAATGCGCTGAGCGGATCTTCGATGAGGCGGTTTGCGGCTGCGGGAACCATGAATTTCGCTTTTTTTACTTTTGCCCCGGGATATGGGGTCTTCGGAAACAGAAAAAAACAAGAACCCAAGAACCAAATTCCAAAAAATCGTTGGTAACGATTGGTTCTTGGTTCTTCGGTTCTTTTGATTTTTGGATTTTGAACCGTTACCGTGGTTTCTTCTTCGCGAGGCCCTTGGCAGTCGCACGAGCCGGTTCGCTCAGATGTTTTTTGGGTGGCGTGGCCGCAGGCTTCTCCTTTTCTTTCGGCTGCTCTTTCGCTTTGGGCGTGGGCTTCATTTCGGCCGGGCGTGCGGCCGATTTTTCAGCTTTCTTGTCTTTAGCGGACGACCTGCCCACCGGCTTTTTCGCTTCGGCGGCGGCGGCTTTGGCTTCGGCACGGGCCTTGTCGCGGGCGACTTTAGCGGCCGCGGCATCGGCGACCGCTTGGGCTTCCAATCGCGCCTGACGGGCTGCGAGGCGGTCTTTGAAATCAGAATCGATTTCGGCCAGGATGCTCTTTACCTTGCTCGAGCCGGGTGAGGCGACCAGATCGGCGGCAAGCTGCTGCAACAGCGACCCGAATTCGACGCCTTTGTTTTTCGGAATAGCCCGCTCCAGCCCAGGCACCTGGCCTTTGTCGGCCTCGTTGTCGCTAATGATGCCGACGGCGTGCAAAATGTCGATCGCGCCTTTGCTGATTGGAATGCTGTGGCCGCCCAGCGCTTGTTGCGTCACATAGGAGCGGACGAACGCCGATGACCCGCTGATTTTCTCGAGGTCTTTTTCGGCTTTGCCAAGATTTTGCTTCTTCAGCCCTTCCATATCGAACGAGTACCCGCCTTCAAAGACCGATTGCAGGCTCTTTTTGACGCGCTGGGCCGCGGAAGACGCGTCGGGAATGCCGCCCATGCCCTCGGCCAGCTCCGTGACCGTCGTCACGCGGATCTCGTTCCAATCGAAGTACAGCTCTTTCAGCTTGGCGAAGGCTTCGTCTGCCACCTCGTGGCGAGCGTTTTCCAGCAAGCAGCTATAGAGCAAATGCTCCAGCGCCGTCCGCTCGGCCGGCGGCGCAATCGGCTTGTAGTGTTTTTTCAAAACTTTGTAGAGCTTGGCGATCGCGGTGCTGCGGTTGGTTGTCATTGGGTGCGAATACAGTGGCAGTTGGCGGGAGTTAGTTGTCAGTTGAATCAGCAGACTGTTCGTCTTCCGGCTCTTCGTGCGCCGTTGGCGGCAAAACTTCTCGCAGAATTCTGTTCACTTCGAGCGAATGCTTTACACCTTGGTCGAGAACGAACGTCAGTCGCGGCGTATAGCGGGATTCGATGCGCTCGGTGATTTTCTTTTGCAAAAAGCCAGCGGCGTTTTGCAGGCCCGATAAGCCCAGATGCTGTTCCTTGTCGCTGCCCATGATCGAGACAAAGACCTTGGCCGATTTCATGTCGGGCAAAACTTCGACGCCGACGACCGTCACGTTTTTCACGCGCGGATCGCGCAGCTCCGTCAAAATCGCCATGCTGACGACGCTGCGGATGGCTTCGGCGGCCTTGAGGAGTCGTCGCGACATTCGCTACAGCGTCCTCGCAAATTCCTCGATCTTGTACGCGTCGAGCACGTCGCCTTCTTTGATGTCGTTGAAGTTGGCGAGCTTGATGCCGCATTCCATGCCGCGCGCGACTTCCTTCACGTCGTCCTTGTCGCGGCGGAGCGACTCCATCGCGTAATCGCCGATCGTGCGGCTATCGCGATTGACGCGAATGCGGCAGCCGCGTTCGATCGAGCCGCGAATGACCTGGCAGCCGGCGACGGCGCCGACACGGCTGATCGTGAAGACCTGCTTCACGAGCGCCGCGCCCATCTCGATGACCCGCTCTTCGGGCTTCAGCTTGCCTTCGACCATCGCTTTGATGTCGTCGGTCAGCTTATAGATGATGTCATAGCGGCGGACTTCGACGCCCCTCGCCTCCGCCAAAGCGCGAGCCGCTTCGTCGGGAATCACATTGAAGCCGACCACGACCGCATTCGAGGCATGCGCGAGCGTCACATCGGCGACCGTGACGCCGCCGACGGTGGCCTGCAGCACTTTGACCTTCACTTCGGGATGATCGAATTTGGCCAGCTCTTTCTGGATCGCTTCGATCGAGCCGCGAACGTCGGCGCGAATGATCAGATTGAGCGTGGCGACGTCGGCTTCCTGACCAAGGCTGCCTTCTGACAACTTGCGCTGGAAATCTTCGAAGGAGACCTTCGGGCTGATGCCGGCGAGCGTTTGCTCGCGGCTTTCCAACTGCCGCTCGCTGGCCAGTTCGCGGGCTTCCGCCACGTCTTCCAGCACATAGAACTTGTCGCCGGCTTGCGGCGCCTCGTCGAGACCGGTCACGTTGACCGGAGTGCTTGGGCCAGCTTCCTTCAGCTTTTGCCTGGGCCGGAGCGTGTCGAACAGGGCCTTCACGCGGCCATAGCCGGCGCCGCAAACGATCACGTCGCCTTCTTTGAGCGTGCCGTCCTGCACCATCAGCTTGGCAATCACGCCGCGACCGGGTTCTTGCTCGGCCTCGAGGCACATGCCCTTCGCTGGCTTCTCTGGATTGGCCTTGTATTCATGTAACTCGGCCGTGACGAGCAGCGTTTCGAGCAGCGTGTCGATGCCTTTGCCCGTCGCAGCGCTGGTGCGGACAACTTCGACATCGCCGCCCCACTCGCTGGGCAGCAAGCCGGCCGTCGAAAGTTGCGTCAACACTTTTTGCTCGTCAGCCGCGGGCAAATCCATTTTGTTCATCGCCACGACGATCGGCACGCCGGCCGCTTTCACGTGGCTAATGGCCTCTTCCGTCTGCGGCATCACGCCGTCGTCGGCCGCGACAACGAGCACGGCGATGTCGGTGACATTCGCGCCGCGAGCCCGCATCTCGGTGAATGCTTCGTGGCCCGGCGTGTCGACGAACGACACGTGGCGGCCGTCCTTGGTCTTGATCAGATACGCGCGAATGTGCTGTGTGATGCCGCCCGCTTCGCCAGCGACGACATTCGTGCCAATGATCTTGTCCAGCAGCGAAGTTTTGCCGTGATCGACGTGGCCAAGCACGGTGACGATCGGCGGCCGAGGCTGCAAGTTGGCGGGGTCTTCTTCCTGACCGTTGAAACGGGCCAGCAGCTTGTCTTCGAGCGTCTGTGCGGCCTTGAACTCGATTTCGACACCGACCTCCGACGCGATCGTTTCCACATATTCATCGGGAATGACGGCGTTGATATTGGCCATGATGCCGAGGCCCATGAGAGCCTTGATAACCGAGCCTGCGCCAACGCCGGTCGCCTCACTGAACGAACGCACGGTGGCCGGTAGCTCGAGCTCGACCTTGCCCTTGCGCGGCGCGGCGGTGCTGCCATGCGACTTGCTGCGGGTGAGCGTTCGCTTGCGACGAACGGTGACGCCTTCGTCATCGTCCGCCTTAACCTTGCGACCCTTGTTGCGATCAGCACGGACTGAGGCCATATCCGCCAGCCCCTTGCCGCGCATCTCCTCTTCGTCGCCGCGACCTTTCTTCTTGCCCTTACCTGCCAGCGGACCGCCACCACGAGCGTCCACTCCGCTTGAGACGCCAAGTTTTTTGTCTGTGTCCTTCTGCTTCCGATCGCGATCGACCTTTTCGGCCAGCGCTTGCAGCGGCGCCGCACGGCTCGTCGCCGATTTGCCTTTCAGAACATCAGTCGGCAGCTTCAAAATCGGCTTTTGGACTTTCTCCTCACTACCCTTCGGGCCAACCGTCGGCTGCTTGACCTCCGGCATCGCGGCGAAACGCATGCCCGGCCCGCGGCGATCCGGTCCGCGGGGCGCGCCGCCGTCTTGGTCTTTCTTGCGCGCTTCGACGGCTGGCCGCTTGTTCTTGGCATCCAAAACGCGGATGTTGCTCGAGCGACGGCCAAACATGGATTCGCCACGCACGGGCGCGGGTTCACCGGCGCTCGGGGCGGAGACCTGCGTGTGAGCGGCATGTCTCGCCACGGTCGGCGGTGCAATCGGCAGGCGCGACGGCATAGGCGGCGCAGAAGGCGCTTCATTTTCCTTCGGCGGTAATTCGACGGTCGCGGCCTTGGCTGAAACCGTCGGCGGCGCCGGTTCGGCGGCAACGGCTGGCTTCGGCGGGGGCGCTGGCGGCGCGACAGTTGCCGGAGGCGCGGTCGTAGTAACGGACGGCGACGCGGGTGCAACGCGACTGCGAATCGGCGCGGTTCGAGACGGCGGAGGGGGCGGCAAAGTCGCCGTGGCGGAAACCGGTGAAGAAAGAACCGCCTTGGTATCGACCAGCGGCGCGGGACCACTCGGTTTCATCTTCGTGGCGGACGCATCCATCCACGTTTTGAGCTTGGCTATCTCATCATCTTCCAGACTAGCTAGCGCGGAGCCTTTTCCGGGGATGCCTGCCTTGTTGCAGAACTCCACGAGCTCCTTGCTATCAATCTTCAGGTCTTTTGCGAGCGCGTAAATCCGAATGGGCACATCGCCCTCCTGTTTCGCACGATTGCGGGCCTTGTCAATTGCTGGCCTTGTGAATCGCGCGACGTGGTCCAATGCTATTTCATGGTCGCTTCTCCTGTGCTTTTCTCGTCCCTGCAACCTTCTGGGACGACAAGCGAACTCCCGAACTGCGGATCGCGGGCTGGTTTCGCGCTGCCGCTGCTCAACCGCATCGCAGTTCGCAAATCACCGCAGCAACGGCGAAACGGCAGTTCCAGCCGGACGACGCGCCGCCTTCGGCCAACGTCGCGACCTCACATCCCGTTCCGCCACAGCCGCAATCCGATGACAGCACGGCGCACCGGCCAAGCGTCATCCCTTGGGAGTAACGGATAAGTGTACCGGACGAAGGGGTGCAATGCCAATTGGGGGAACGGTTTACGCGGCGGCGATTTGCGGCAACGGAAGTGCGGCTAGTGGCTGTAAATCGCAAATTGGGCAAAATGAGTCGTCTCTCGTCGGTGCCAAATACGCGTTTGGCCCAACGCTTGCGAAAGCCAGCGGCACTCGCCGGGGCGACGGAGGCGCACGGCTGACGACCCTAACGATTTATCTCTTTCCTTTATGTCCCTAATTTCAGAGCAAAACCGACCGCTGGTCGCTGCGATCATGGTCGCGGCGATCGGGACGCTCCTGCTGGGCGGCGGGGCCGCCGCTCAAGTCGGACCAGCGCCTCCCTCGCCGCCGATTCCCGCCCCGTCCGATCTGGCAGCCGAAAAATCAACCGACCGCAGCACCGACCAGGCCGACTCTGCAAAAGAAAAAAAGGCAGGCGACGCTAAGGACACTTCGGCCAAATCAGACGCGAAAGCGGCGGATAAGACAGGGGAAGAAAAAGCCGCTGAAAAAAAAGAGGAAGCGAAAAAAAACGATCCGGTCAAGGTTGCGATTCAAAAGCTCAGGTCCTGGTCGCTCCCCGAATTCATCCGCTGGCTCCAACTCCATGGCATCTCGATCGTCATCATTCTGGTCGTGATGTCGGCAATTCTCTGGATCGCCAATCGGCTGCATCGGCGCGTGGTGCGGTTGTTGGCAAGTTACTCCGGCCGCGGCTCACCGGTCGAACAAGAAAACCGTGCTCGCACGCTCGTCGGCGTGTTGCACAACTCGCTGCGGACAGCCGTGATTGCCGTCGGCTGCCTCACGATTCTCGACGAAGTCGGCGTTCCGGTCGGGCCATTGCTCGGCAGCGTCGCCGTCGTCGGCGTCGCTGTGGCCTTTGGCGCGCAGAGCCTTGTCAAAGACTACTTCACCGGGTTTTTGGTGCTGCTTGAGCAACAGTACATAATCGGCGACGTCGTCAGAATCAGCGGGAACAACTTCAGCGGTCTCACAGGGCAGGTGGAGCAAATCACCCTGCGAGTGACGATCCTCCGCGACACCGAAGGCGCAGCCCACTTCATCCCCCACGGCCAAATGACCGTCGTCAGCAATTTAACTCACGGCTGGTCGCAAGCCGTTTTCGATTTGAATGTCGCCAGTGAGGAGCATCTCGATCGGGTAAAGCAGGAGTTTTTCGCTTTGGCCCGCGGCCTGCGCGAGGATTCGAAGTTCGGGCCCATGATTCTCAACGATCCCGAAATGCTAGGTCTCGATTCACTGGGCGATAAATCGTTCAGCGTCAAATTCACCTTAAAAACCCTGCCGCTCATGCGATGGGAAGTGAAGCGCGAGATGCTGCGGCGGATCAAGCAGCGGTTTGATGAGCTCAAAATCAAGGTGACCGTGCCGGCGTAATGTCATTTGTCATTGGTCAGTTGTCATTTGCTAACTTACTAATGACGAATGACAAATGACCAATGACACCTCCAATGCAAATCCGCCCCTACCAGCCAAGCGATCTCGACGCTCTCAAGTGCCTCACCCTCGAAGGCTTCGCTGGCGTCTCAATTGATCACGGTATCGAGCAGCAGTTCGGCCTTATCAACGGCCACGACTGGCGCTGGCGGAAAGCCCGGCATATCGATCAGGACATCGCGCGCGATCCGGATGGTGTGTTTGTCGCGGAGGAAAACGGCCAAATCGTCGGCTACGTCACAACCTGGCAAGACGCGGGAGCCGGTATCGGCCACATTCCCAATCTCGCGGTGGCCGAATCGCACCGCAATCAAGGCTTAGGCCGCAAATTGCTCGAGCGCGCGATGGATCACTTCCGCGCCGCCGGCCTCACGCACGCCAAAATCGAAACGCTCGCCCAAAACGCCATTGGCAATCACCTCTATCCCTCGCTCGGCTTCGTTGAGATTGTCCAGCAAGTCCATTTTGTCGCGAAACTTTAACGCGACCTTTAGCCGGGAGCAAACCTGCTCCCGGAGCATCGCCATTCGGTGATCTTTTCGCAGCGTCTCCGGAACAAAGTTTGGTTCCGGCTGATGGATTCATGATCAGCCAAACAGTGCCGTTACCAATAAAAATACAAACCACAGCGCAAACAGCACAATGCTTACCGCCAACAATGTCGGCTGTTTGGCGGGCGCATGAAGGGCAATCCCGGCCTGTTGCGACGGCGCGACCTGCGATTTATCAACCGGCTGCTGCTTGTTTCGCTTACTCATCAGAATCCCTCCTGATTTGGTCTGCTGTAATTAATCGCGCGCAATGATCACCGCCGCCGCCTGGCCAGTATTCGACTGATTCAGCGCCAGCGCGACCGGCTTGCCCACCGGCGTGCCCTTCTCGCGAACGACATTCACCGGGCAATTGGGATCCTGCTGCTCATAGTTCAGCGTCGCCGGCAATTGGCCATGCACAAGAGCCAGAACGCTGCCAATCAGCTCAACTAGGCCGCTGCCCGCGCCCAAATTCCCGAAATAGCTCTTCAGCGCAACGACCGGCACATCGCCGAGCGTCGCGCGAATCGCCTGGGCCTCGATGCGATCCTGCTCGACCGAGGATTCACCGTGGGCATTCACATGGCCGATGTCGGCCGGCGACATCTTGGCCGCCTTCAGCACGGCTTCGATCGAATTCTTGATCGCCTGCCCCGTCCGCTTTTTCCACGGATCGCCCGGCGGCTCATAGCGATTGGCACAGCCAGCAATGCGGGCCAGAATCGTCGCCCCCCGTTTTTCGGCGTGCTCGCGACTTTCCAATAGCACCATGCCCGAGCCTTCTCCCGGCACCAGGCCCGACCGCCGCGCTTCGAATGGCCGGCTCGCGCCCGCCGGCTCGCCGTCCCATTTTGTCAAATGTTCCCAGCCCCGAAACGGCAAGCAACCGAACGAAACGCTGGAGCCGCTGCCGCCCGCGAGCATCGCATCGGCGTGGCCGCGCTCGATGGCCGCCGTCGCTTCCCCAATCGCCAACAGACTCGACGCGCCGCCCTCGACGATTGAGTTATTCGGCCCGCGGGCGTCGTGCGCAATGCTGATGTGGCACGCCGCCATGTTCGGGAGATATTTCAGCATCCACAACGGAAACAAATCCTTGAACGCGTGATCGCCCCACTGCGACATATCGAATTTCCCGTCCACCTGGCAGTGGCGGACGGCTTCCGCCAATTCATCGAGTTCTCCGTATAGCATCTCGCTGCCGAGCACCACGCCCAGACGCTCGGGAGCGATCGCCTCTTTTTCGAGCTTGCCATCGCTCATCGCCATGCCCGCGGCGGCGAATGCCGTCTGAATCTCAAGGCACATCACCTTGATCGTTTTTCGCGGCTGAACGTACTGCTTCGCATCAAAATCCTTGACGCGGCCGGCGAAGCGAAATGGCGATTTGACGCCGCGGAGCTCTTCGAGCCAGTCGATCCCCGACCGCCCGCTGCTGAGCGACGACCAATAAGCTTCCGCGCCGATGCCAATCGGACAGACCACGCCCAGGCCGGTGATAACGACTTCGCGGGGCTGCGGCATGGGCTGGATGGGGGCGTAACGGCGATTTGAGACAATACAATCGGCCTCAAAACTTCATCGTCTTCCCACGGCCCGAACCGCCGCCAGGGTTTTACGAATCGAAGTTTGCGGCGGCGTCGCTTTCCTAATCGGTATAGATGGCCCTCGCAGACAGCCGCGGCCAGCAGTCGATGCTAACGCGGCCACCAGCCTCGGACAAGGCGTTTGCCCCGTCGTTTGCTGCCTTTCGCGGCGAGACCTATAGTTTAGGCGGCAGTCCTCTCATGTTCCAAGTCACCAACAAAGTGTGGTTGCTCCTAACCGCAGCGATCGCGGTCGCTCTGGTTGGCCGCGCAGGCGGTGCGGAGCCGCGCATCGATTTGGAAGTCGCCATCGAGGGCGGGTTTGTGCCAACCGACGCCCGTGCCTGGACCGACATGCTCACCCAGGCCGGCTTTGGCAATGTGCGAATGCGGGGCGACCGCGGCGACTCGCCATCGATCGAAACCCTCGGCATCGAGCAGTCACGCTCGTACAAGGTCGTCGGCATTTTGACCGCGACGAATCAGCTCGTGTTGCCCAAGGGCCGGTTCGGCCTGGCCGACCGCGGCGGCGTGGCTGCTTGGGTCAAGAAGCTCAAGGACGGCGGCGAAGACGGAATCAACATCAAGCCGGCGGCTTTTGGGCTCTTGCCGAAGCAACTCGTCGCGGTACACGAAGCGCTGGCAACGCGCGTCGAGTCGCCAACGCTTGGCCGGCCGGCACGGGAAGTCGCCAAACAAATCGCCGATCGTCTGCCCTACAAATTCATCGCCGACGGCGTGGCCCAAAAAGCATTGGCCAGCGATGAGACCGTCGCGGACGAACTGAACGGCCTGTCATGCGGCACGTCACTGGCCGCGGTGCTCCGCCCGCTAGGCTTGGCCATGTTTCCAGAGAAGAACGGTCCCGACATCCGGCTCCGCATCGCGCCCGCCGCCAGCGCCAAAGAATTTTGGCCCGTCGGCTGGCCGCCCAAGGGCAACCCCAGCGAAACGCTGCCCGAGTTTTTCAAATATCTCAAGGTTGAGATCAACGACACGCCCCTGTCCGACGCAATGGTGGCGATCGCCGGCCGCGTGAAAGCGCCGCTCTTGCTCGATCACAACGCCTTGGCTCGCGGGAAAGTCGATTTGCAAACCAAAGTCAATTTCCCGGCGACCAGCATCTTCTACGCCCGCGCCCTCGACCGGCTCCTGTTTCAAGCCAAGCTGAAATACGAGCTCCGCGTCGATGAGTCCGAAAAACCCTTCCTTTGGATCACGACGCTCAAGCAGTAGCTGGCGTTCGGAGATGGCCACAAAAAACACGAAAACACACAAAAAGCCCCCACTAGCTCTTTTCATCTTCGTGCCTGTTTGTGTTCTTTGTGGCCATTTCTCTCTCGTT
>DASXLL010000194.1:0-5734 GCA_036496265.1 Pirellulaceae bacterium
TCACCGCTTCCGTAGAGTCCAACGAAATCAACTCCCAATCGCTGAGTTGACTGTTGCCGACATCGATTGAACCGCCGTCAAATAGTTGCTGAAGCGTCGTGCCGGCCGCCGTCCGATCGAGGATTACGACCAAAACGCACGCGCCCAGGAGCAGCAAACGCTGGCCGCACGTCAAAAGTTCCGACCAGTCGAAGTGTAAATGTGAACCGTTCATGTTTAGTCCTTTAAGGCGCGAGTAAAGACTGATTCAAATCACGAGTTGGTTGCACCAGATCAGTCCTGGATGACGATGTTGTCGCCAGCACCGCCGTCGAGGATGTCCTGTCCCGGCCCACCGATCAGCACGTCGTCGCCCGCGCCGCCGGCCAGGGTGTCGACGCCAGCGCTGCCAACGAGCACGTCGTCACCGTCGCCGCCGTTGGCCGTGAGCTGCATCGCGCCGGCCGCCAAGCCGGAGGCATCTACCGCGTCGTCGCCTGTCAACGTGTTGACCGTCAGACGGTCCATGGCTTCGGCCCCGTTGATGCTGACTTGTGCGGCCAAGCCGGCCACTGAGACGCCCGTTGCATCGCCGGCAATCTGAATCGCGTCGTCGTAATTCGTGCCGTTGATGATGACGGCGTCGATCTGGCCGTCGCCCGTGCCGCTTCCGGCCGTTGCGGCGAGGTCGAGATTCACCTGAACAACATCCGTGCCGGAGAGGTCATTGACGGTGATGGCGTCTGCCCCACCGAGCGGCGCGACGTCGACCTGCTCGACGCCATTGACATCCATCGCGACGTTGCCAAGGTCGCGAGTCAGTCGCAGCCGGCTGCCGCTTGCCGACAGGTTGATGCTTTCGTTCCCGGGAGCGCCGTTGAATTGCAGAGTGTCCTGGCCGCCCTGACCCTCGACCTTATCGCTGCCGTCCCCGGTATTCCAGACAAACGTATCGTCACCAGCGCCCAAGAAAGCCGCGTC
Source organism: Pirellulaceae bacterium (assembly GCA_036496265.1). Lineage (GTDB taxonomy): Bacteria > Planctomycetota > Planctomycetia > Pirellulales > Pirellulaceae > CAYLLN01. Next base: position 961 of record DASXLL010000194.1, read on the forward strand.
GTTGCCCGTGCCGCCGATCACCAAGTCGTTGCCTTGGCTGCCGGTAATCATATCTGCTCCTGCGCCGCCGTTGAGCGTGAGCCCGATCACGCCCGCCAGCAGCGAACGGGCATCCACTCGATCATCGCCGCCGAGCGCGTTGACCGTGAGTTCGTCCAGCGCGGCATCGATGGCTGCGATATTCACGGTGGCAGAGAGCCCTCCGATTTTGACGCCGCCCGACACGGAGCTAGCGACAACAATTCCGTCGCTGCCGTTCGTTCCGTTGACGACGACGCTATCGACCTGGCCATCACCGCCACCATTCGCACCAGCGAGGTTGAGATTTACGGTCGCAACGCCGGTGCCCGTGAGATCGTTGACGGTGATCGTATCTGCACCGCCGAGCGCTGCAATGTTCACCTGCTCGACGCCGCCCGTGTCCATTGTCACATTGCCGACGTCGCGAGTGAGCCGCAGTCGGCTACCGTTGGCCGAGAGATCGATAATCTCATTGGCGCTTGCGCCGTTGAACACCGTCGTATCGAAGCCACCCTGCCCTTCGACCACGTCGCTGCCGTCGCCCGGGTTCCAGACGAAAGTGTCGTTGCCGTCGCCCATCAAGGCCGTGTCGCTGCCCTTGCCGCCGATGATGACGTCACTGCCATCGCCGCCGACGAGCATGTCGTTGCCATCACTGCCAGTGATCACGTCGTTGCCCGTGCCACCGTCGATGGTCAGCTTGACCACTCCGGCTGCGAGACCGGTCGCGTTCATGTTGTCGTCGCCGCCTAGCGTGCTGACGACGAGCTGGTCGTTCGCCCCTTCGGAACCGACGACCGAAACCAGCGCCGAAAGGCCGCTGACCGTGAAGCTGTTGCCCAATCCTTGGATTTGCACGTTGTCGGCACGGGCCGTGCCTTTGACGTTGACCGTGTCCACCAACAAGTCGCCGCTACCACTACCCGGCGTAGACTCCAAATTCAGGTTCACCTTGGAGACATCCGTGCCCGACAGGTCGTTGACTGTTATCGTGTCGGCGCCGCCGAGGGCGTTGAGGTTGACCTGCTCAACGCCATCCGTGTCCATGACCACGCTGCCGATGCTGCGCGTCAGCCGCAGCCGCCCGCCGCTCGCCGAGAGATCGAAGATTTCTGATGTGACCGCGCCGTTGAAGACCATCGTGTCGTTGCCGGCCTGGCCTTCGACGATGTCGCTCCCATCTCCGGGATTCCAGGTGAATGTGTCATCGCCGGCACCAAGAAAGACGGTATCGTTTCCGCGGCCACCATTGACTAAATCGTTGCCGTCGCCGCCGGAAAGGATATCGTTGCCGTCGCCGCCGGTGATCGTGTCATTGCCGGCGCCGCCGTCGACATTGAGCTGGATCAGCGACGCCAGCCCGTTCGCGGCGGTGAAAGTATCGTCGCCGCCGTTGGCATTGAGGACTAAGTTCTCGGACGTGCCGATGTCGATTGAGAACGGGGCCGGATCGATGCGATCGAAGCGAACGCGCGAGCCGTTGGGCGTAACAGTGAAGTTTTCAGCACCATTGCCGCCATTGACCTCGACGGTGTCGACCCCGGCGCCGCCTTCATTGATGTCGCTGCCCTCGCCTGGATTCCAAATCATCCGGTCGTTGCCTGCCTCGCCGAAGACAACATCATTGCCGACGCCGCCGGTTAGCGTGTCGTTGCCGGCGCCGCCGAACAACTGATCGATGCCTCCCTTGCCCAACAGGATGTCGTTACCAGACTCGCCAAAGAGCCTGTCATTACCGGAGCCGCCTGTCAGCGTGTCATTGCCAGTGCCGCCGAACAGATTCGCGGCCGGCAGCGCGCCGTTGGTCTCGTCGAGCGAAATCTGATCGTTGCCGCCCTGCCCAAAGACCTGGATAAGCTTGGTGTTGGAGGCCGTCGGCGCGCCGCCCCTCACCGAAACCGCCCCACCGTTGACGAGGATGCGGCCGGCGACGTCGCGGCTCACGACGATATTGTCGTCCCGATTGTCACCGAAAACCGACAGGACGCCCGTAGCGGCGGAAAACGACGCCGTCGCCGACAAGACGATTCGCGAGTCGAGTTGCTCAAAGGCTAACGTTCGGCCCCGACTGCGAGTCTTACGCGAGCTTCGTCGACCGCGGTTGAAAGTGTTGATCCATTGACTGAAATTAATACGTGACATGGTGGGACGCCTCTTCTCTTGGGGTTCTTGGAGTGATCGGGCGGGCTACTGAGGTTCCGGTTCTCGTAGCCGTTCTAAGAGCTATTACGGCGGTTGCTCGCTGGATCTAGCGCCGCAGGCAAACTTTTTTTCGTCAGAAGTGGCCGTAGAACAGTCCAGGCCGAGCCTCGCGCCGCTTCGCTGCTTGCATGCCCAGCATCCCGGCGCGACAATATCCAGAAGAATCCCCGCCTTTGTTCAGGTGACGCTCATGGCGGATGCGTGGCTCCCGACCACTTCCCCAACTTTGCTGGCGCGGCTTCGACACGATCCGTCGAATGAAACCGCGTGGGAAGAGTTCGTTGAGCATTACGGCCGTCATATTTACCGCTGGTGCCGGCAATGGGGCCTGCAGGACGCCGACGCTGAGGACGTCGCCCAAGAGATCTTGCTCAAACTCGCCCGCAAGCTCCGCGATTTCGCCTACAATCCCGAGAGCAGTTTCCGCGGTTGGCTCAAAACGGTCGCTCATCATGCCTGGCGGGACTTTGTCGACAGCCCACGTCACGCTCGGCCGATCGGCGACGAACATGTTTGGGAGCTGCTGCAATCCGTGGAAGCGCGCGAAGACCTGGTCCATAAGCTGGAGGAGGCCTTCGACCACGAGCTGCTGGAAGCCGCCAAATCGCAGGTGCGGCTTCGCGTGGCGCCCCACACCTGGGAGGCATTTCGCCTGACGGCGATTGAAGGTCTGCCTGTCGCCGACGTAGCGGCCCAAGTCGACATGCAAGTGGCCATGGTTTACGTGGCCAAGAGCAAAGTGAAAAAAATGCTCCAAGAGGAAATCCAGAAACTCGAAACCAACGCCTAATTTCGTCTCTGTTTGGCCGCCATTTCGCCTACCGGCGGGAAGTGCCGGCGCCTCATGCCCGACTCGACGCCCCAGGGAGCGTATTGCCGCCGCTCATCAGCACGCATTTCGAAGACGACCTATGACGCCTTGCCCCTCCGACGAGACGCTGGCCCACCTGCTCGCCGATTCGTTGAGTTCCGCCGAGCGCGATGCCCTAACCCGGCACGTGGAAACATGCGCCTCGTGCCAAGCAAAACTTGCTCAGCTGACTGAGATCCCAGATGCCGAAACCTGGCGACGCGCCGAGCACCTTCCACGAGGCAGCGAAACAGAAGAAGCCATCGTGCAACGATTGAAGCGGGTGCGGCATTCGTTGGCGTCATTTTCTCTTCGTCCAGGCGATTCTCCCACCATAGATTCTGTGCAGGCCAAACTTGCGACTCCGGCGACGATCGATTTTGTCATCCCCTCCGTGCCAGGCTACGAAGTCATCGGAATTCTTGGGCGCGGCGGGATGGGCGTCGTCTTCAAGGCCACTCAGCTTGCGCTGCATCGCATTGTGGCCCTCAAGATGCTCCTAAACTGGACGCATGCTGCCGACAAGGAGCTTGCCCGCTTTCGCGCCGAGGCCGATGTCATCGCGCGGCTACAGCATCCAAACATCGTGCAGATTTATGATGTCGGCGAAGTTGCGGGTCGGCCATACTTTGTCTTGGAGTACGTGGCCGGCGGCAACCTGGCCCAGTATCTCAATGGCACTCCGCAGTCGGCGCGCCTGGCGTCGCAGTTTGTCGAGGTGCTGGCGCGGGCGGTGCATGCTGCGCATGCCAATGGCGTCGTCCACCGCGATCTTAAGCCCGCGAATATCTTACTCGCTCGTGCGGATCGAGGTGCCGCGGGCAGCGTCGACAGATCTCACATTGCCGTCGCATCCGTGGCGGACGGCGGCCTACTGCAGGCGGTTCCCAAAATTGCCGACTTTGGTGTCGCCAAGTGTGCCGAAGACGGCTTGGGAGCGCAACTTCCTGGCGGTCTCACCGTCACCGGCGATTTACTGGGCACGCCCAGTTACATGGCGCCCGAGCAAGCCGCGCCAACCGGTGCGCCGGTCGGTCCCGGCGCCGACATCTACGCGCTCGGAGCCATTCTCTACGAGCTCATGACCGGTCGCCCGCCCTTCAAGGGAGAGTCGCCGCTCGAAACAGTCCTGCAAGTTCTTTACAGCGAGCCGGTTGCCGTGACCGACTTGCAGCCGAATGTGCCGCGCGATCTCGAAACCATCTGCCTCAAATGTTTGCGAAAGGAACCGCGCCACCGCTATCAAACCGCCAGCGACTTGGCGGATGACCTGCAAAGCTTTCTGCGAGGCGGGCCGATCAAAGCCCGCCCGCGAGGAGCGGTCGAGAAAGTCTGGCGCTGGATTTGCGAACATCCGGCCCCCTCAGGACTTGTCGCGGCCGGCGTGCTCACGCCGCTCGTTGCGCTCGTCATACTTTCGCTGCTCTCCGCCCGGCTGGTTCGCTCCAGTGCACTGGAAAGCGCCGCCCAGCAAGCGGAGCTGCTCGAGCAAGCCAACAACCAATACAGTCTGATTGTGCAGCGGGTTGAGCAGGCCCATTATCCGGTGAACAAGATGGTCCCGCCCACGCCAGATACAGTGCCGCTCAGCATTCCCGCCACGTTTTTGCACGACGTGGGCGAAGAGTTGCAGCACGACAGCAAGACCGGCATCCAAGTTCGCCAATACAGCGACTATCCATTTCCTTGGCGTACCAACGG
>DASXLL010000195.1:0-6514 GCA_036496265.1 Pirellulaceae bacterium
GATCAGCGACTCCAAGCGCAGGGGCAACATAGAGAACCTCCGTGAAAAAGCCCCCCAGAACTGAATCGCCCCCCATCAAACCACTCACTACGCTGCCAGCCTCAACGCGGTTCGGCTAATCCGACTTCGCAGTCCTCCTGAGACCAGCGCCTAACTGACGTGGATCGGCGTGTGTTATCGTTCATTTTGGATAGATTCGTGCTTGGGGATGCTCGCGGAACAATTGGTGATACTCCGGCACCGTGGACAAAATCTGGCGCAGATAGCGTTGTGATCCTCGACGGAGCATCGTTTGCGATTCTGACCTCACGGTTAGCGGCACGGCAATGACTATTTCACGTCCGTATCGCTCAGAATCGGAGGAAGCGCGCACCCCGAATGTTCGCATCAATAAGGCCAGCGGCCAAGAAATAAATGCGACGAGTACCAAAAGAACTACTTCGAGTCGGTTCGATGCTTTTGAATACGTGCTTTCACAATGAACATCAAACCACATGACGTCTTCAGTTGGCATATGGCTCACAGCGCAGCACGGCCCAAAGGGCAAATGTTTTTCGGCAATCAAACGGCAGATCGTGTCGCGAATGTTTGTGTCGTGAGCTGCGAGGCCCTTGGCCGCACGCAATTGGCTTAACCGCGGCACCGCTACATTTCGGCTGCAACGGCAAGTGACAGAACCACCCGCACTTGCTGCCATCACTGGAATCGTTGCACCGCACTCGCAAAGGACGGAAAACTCTGTGCTTTCCGAATCGGCAGCCGCACGAAAACTGCGACTTGGCGTGTAATGCGACGGGTCTGGTAGGGGTTATGGTTCATGCTGGCATTCGCAAATGCCCGAAGATGGCGATGATTTTAACTAAGCCTCGTTTTTGGGCAGGCCAGAGGCCTACTCCACGTTAGGCGATGATTTCGTGGATGGGGCGGCCGAATTCACGTTCGAGGCGTTTGCGGCCGGGGACGGCGAGGCGGTGGGCGTCGAGGCCGAGTTGGTGGAGGATGGTGGCGTGGACGTCGGTGACGTAGTGGCGGTTTTCGACGGCGTGGAAGCCGAGCTCGTCGGTAGCGCCGTGAACGATGCCGCCGCGGAGGCCGCCGCCGGCCATCCAGACGGAGAAGCCGTAGGGGTGGTGGTCGCGGCCTTTGTCGCCTTGTGAGCCGGGGGTGCGGCCGAATTCGGAGGCCCAGACGACGAGTGTTTCGTCGAGAAGGCCGCGGCGTTTGAGGTCTTTGAGCAGGCCGCCGATCGGCTGATCGACTTCGCCGCAGTTTTTGCTGTGATTGGTTTTGAGGGCACCGTGAGCGTCCCAGCCGCCGGCGCCGCCGTTACTGCCGTGGTAGATCTGCACGAAGCGGACGCCGCGCTCGACGAGGCGGCGGGCGGCGAGGCAGTCGCGGCCGAAGGATTTATTCTGGTCGATACCGTAGAGGGCGAGCGTTTCTTTAGTTTCCTGATCGAAGCGGACGGCTTCGGGCAATGCTCGCTGCATTCGGAAGGCGAGCTCGTAGGACTTGATGCGGGCCCGCATGGCTTCGTCGTGTGGATATTCGAGGGCGGAGAGGCCATTGAGCTGGCCAAGGAGATCGAATTCGGCGGCTTGCTCTTCGCGATAAACGGAGCCGTCGGGCTGGGCATACGGCAGCGGATTGTTCGGATCGAGCGAGAGGGGGACGCCGTCGTGCTGGGGGCCGAGGTAGTTGGCGCGGTGGCCTTCCATGCCGCCGCAGCAATCGGCGAGCGGTGTGCCAAGGACGACGAATTGGGGGAGGTTGTCGTTCAGGGAGCCGAGGCCGTAGTGAACCCAGGAGCCGATGGTGGGGAAGTAGCCATCAACGCGGTGGCGGCCGGTGTGGAACTGGAGCTGAGCGCCGTGGTTGCTGTCTTCGGTCCACATGGAGCGGACGACGGCGAGGTCGTCGGCACAATCGCCGACGTGGGGCCACCAGTCACTGATTTCGATGCCGCTTTCGCCGCGTTTTTTGTAGCCGACTTGGAGCGGCAGGCATTCGGTGCGGACGAAGCCGTTATTGGGGTCGAAGGCGACGACGCGTTCGTTGGCGAGGAACGGTGAGTTCAGCACATCTTTATAGGGCGTCTCGGCGATAGTCTTGCCGGCGTATTCGTTGAGGGCGGGTTTGGGGTCAAAACTTTCGACGTGGCTCGCGCCACCGATCATGAAGAGCCAGATGACGCTTTTCGCCTTAGGGGCGAAGTGAGGGAGGCCGGTGGGTGCTTGCCAGGCCTCGGGTGTTGGTTCCTGGGTATAGCCGTCGCGGGCGAGGATGGCGCTGAGGGCGAGGCCGGTGAAGCCCATGCCGGCGTCTGTCAGAAATGCACGGCGGGAGGTTGGCACGCGGAGGCGCGGAGGCGCGGAGGGGGAGAGAGGGGGAGTGGGGGAAAGGGAGAGACGGTGGGTCATGGCGGCGAGCGCCTTAGCGGATGGTAAGGAAGTCGTTGTGGTTGAGGAGGACGTGGATGAGGTTTTCGCGGGAGCGGAGGTGGGGGTCGGTGGAGGGGGCGATTTCGGCTTTTTTATCGGCGGAGAAGGGGGTGAGTTTTTCGGGGTCGGAGAGGCGGGTGGATTGGTCGGTGAGGAATTGCTGACACTTGGCGAGCTCGTCGGTGGATGGCGGGCGGGTGAGGATATGTTCGAAGGCGGAGTGGATGAAGTTATGGCTGTCGGTGGTGGTTTCGGAGGTTGATTGGGAGAGTTGGCGGGCGAGGAGGCGGGATTGATTGAGGGAGAGGGCGCTGTTGGCGACGGCGAGGGCTTGTTGGGGGATAACGCTCTCGCTGCGGCGGTAGCATTCGTTGACGTTGGCGGCATCGAAGAGGACGAGGAACTGCATTTGCTTTTCGTAAGCGTGGCGGAAATAGACGCTGCGGCGGTGGGAGGATTCGCCGAGCTGCTGATCGATGTCGGGACCGCCGAGTGACGTATCGAGACTGCCGCCGACATAGAGGACGCAGTCGCGAACGAGCTCGGCTTCGAGGCGGCGGGTGTTCATGTGCCAGAGGAAGCGGTTGTCGGGGTCGAGCGATTGAGGATTTGAGATTGCAGATTGCAGATTGGAAGCAATGGAAGGCGGACTGGAGGATTGCCGGTAGGTGTTGGAGGTGACCATTAGCTGGTGGAGGTGCTTCATACTCCAGTTGTGCTGGATCAATTCGACAGAGAGCCAGTCGAGGAGGTCGGCGAGGGGCGGGCGGGGGCTGCGAGCGCCGAAGTCGAACGTGTTTTCGACGAGAGGGGCACCGAAGTGGCGGAGCCAAATGTGATTGACGGCGACACGGGCGGAGAGCGGGTTATCGGGCCGAGTGATCCAGCGGGCGAGGGCGAGGCGGCGACCAGTGCTGGTTTGAGGATATGGTTTATTGATCGAAGTGTAGTTGGAGTCCGTTTTTTCGAGAGCTTCTTGAGCTTTATTCAAGTTTGTTTTGGCGGTGGTGAGGTCTTTTTCGGCTTTCGTGAGCGCGGCTTTGGCTGTAACTTTGGAGGCCGCTTCGGCGGGGTCCTTGGGCTGTTGCACGGCGGCAAGCGACTCCTCAGCTTGAAGCACGGCAGCTTCGGCGCGGCAAAAAGCCGCGTGCCGCTCTGCGGTGGCAGCCGCAAGTGCCAATTCTTGGTAAGCGGGGTCACGCGGATCGCTGAATTTGGCAAAATCAGCCGTCCACCGCGCTGCCAGGGATACAAGATCTGCCTGCGCTGCTGCATAGCGGGCTTCGGCTACTGAGATGCTCCGTTTCTTCGCATAATCGCTTGTCAGACCGGCTGCGCTATCCGTCTCGCGGGCCTTCTTCAGCGCGGATTCTGCTTGCGAAACGGCTTTGCGAGCGGCGGCCATGTCTTCGATTTGGTATTCCTTTCGCAGGTTTGGATACCAAGCGAGTTGCGGGAGGGGGACGGGTTTTATGCCGAGCTCGCTGGCGAAAACGTCGGGAAGGCCCGGCTCTACGGGGTGTTCTTTGTCGGGCTGCTTTTCGTTGCCGCGGATGTAGCGATAGGTAGGCACTTCTGGTTTGCCGTCGAAGACGTGGACGAAGCCCTCTTTGAGCAGATCGGGCTGGCCGGGCAGTCGATCGATGGCCACGTCGTGTGATTCGAAGATGGCCCGCATTTTGTAATAGTCGATTTGCGGGATGGGATCGTATTTGTGGTCGTGGCAGCGGGCGCAGTTGATCGTCAGGCCAAGAAAGGCCTTGGCGGTGTGTTCGACGGCGGCGTCGAGCCAGATGTCGCGGTTGGAAGCGTGGCGATTGCGGACGAGAAAGCCGGTGGCCCTGAGCACGTCCTGGTCGCCGGGCGCGAGCTCGTCGCCGGCGAGCATTTCTACGACCATGCGATCGTAGCCTTTGTCGGCGTTGAGGGATTCGATGATCCAATCGCGCCACCGCCAGATGTGCCGCTGGCTTTCGCGGACTTCTTGCTTGAAGCCGGCCCAATCGCTGTAGCGCCAAACATCCATCCAATGTCGGCCCCAGCGTTGGCCATATTCGGGCCGCTCGAGTAGATCATGGACGACGCGGTCGTAAGCTTGCGGCGAATCGTCGGCGAGAAAGGCGTGTAGCTCGTCGGCCGTCGGCGGCAGGCCGATCAGGTCGAGATAGACGCGGCGGAGGAGAATGTGTTTCTCGGCGGGCGCGGCGGGGGAAAGGTTTAATTGGTCGTGGTTGGCTGCGATGAAGGCGTCGATGGGATTGCGGACCCACGATCCGTGCTTAACGGACGGCAGCATTGGCCGCACGGGCGATTTAAAGGCCCAGTGATCGCGCGGGTCGGGCGGCAGCGGCTCGTCGGGGGCTTGCGCGCCTTGCTCGATCCAAGACTTTACGATCGAGAGCTGTTTTGCATCCAGCGGTTCGCCTTCACCTTCGGGCGGCATCCGCGAATCGACATCGGTGGCGGAGACGCGCTCGATGAGAGGACCCTTCGTCGGGTTGCCGGGCACGATCGCCGGGCCGTTGTCGCCTCCGCGGCGGATCATTGTGGCAGTATCCAGCCGCAAACCTGATTCCTGCTTCAGCGCGCCGTGGCAGGCGAAGCACTTTTGTGCGAGGAGTGGTTTTATATCGCGCAGATAGTCGACCGGCTCAGCCGCGAGCGGCGGCGTGCAGGCAAGCACGAGCAGGAGGGAGAGGCGCGATTTCATGTTGGGAATGAAACGGCTGAAGGGAAGCTTGAGGCGGGACCGTGGGGCCGGCGGGGAACCGTATCATACCACGAGATTTGGTCGTCGCTCCAATTTGAACAGGGGTCACTTCGCGATTTAGCGCCCACCGCTGCATCATCGCGTCCGCGGTATCATTGGGGGACCTATTCCGCATTGCGAGGCCGAGAGGAATCGCGGGCCATTTTGGAGAAGCAAGAATGATTCGAGTTGAGTTTGACAAGGCTGTGACGGAGAAAGCCATTCAAGCGATTGCCCAGGGGGAGCCGGTCGAATTGGGCGAAGCCAATGCAGGATGGACACAAAGCCGGGCGATTCAGGCGGCGGCGGTTTTCATGGACATCGCGTTTCATTTTGGTCCCGATCGTGTCCAACGAGAGCAAATGGCGGCATTGTCAGAAGCGGATCGCCAAAAAGTAATGGACCAGTTTTTGGGGGATGTTATTGCGGCTGCAGTGCATTGTCTGGGGCTGACGCAATGTGTTCGCCAGAGGGATTATGACCGGCTGTTCGAGCCGAAACTGTCGTTGGACATCGAATCCAAAGGGCAGATGCCGCTGAAGGTAACGACGCACGGCATGAAGTGACACTCGCGTCTGGGAAACGTCCTTGGTATTGACGGGCCATAATGACGATGCGGTCCGTTAGGGCCCCGCAGGTTCGTGAGTTCCAAATGCGGGGCTTTTTCATGCGCCAATTGAGGGGCAGGGCTGAGATGCCGGCGTGACAAGTCGTAGAGCCATTTTGCGAAGTAAAAACGGTTAATCTGCAGAATTCGCCAATGGCTCAGTCGAGTTTGGGCCAGCCGCCGACGTCGTTTTGGCTTTTTACGATTTGCCCGAAGCGGCGGTTGCGGACGTCGGCCAAGATGCGCTGGTCCACGGCGTCGCGGACGCGGCTCGCGCCGGCCTCTTTGATGACTCGCTCGTAGGCGGCTGGGGCCGGTTCGGTGGTGACGGGAATCGGCGCATGAAAAAGCGGTTGCGAAGCTATCTGCCGCTGCACATCGGGCGCGGCCGCTCGAATCGGCTGTTTGGCTTCGGTGAAAGCGACGGCGAGATCGTCGTGCTGGCCGCTCGGCCGATGGGGACCGATGTTGCCCGCCGCATAGACTTGCAGCGGCTCGATCACGCCGTGTTTTAGCACGGCTTCGATTTCCGGCTGGCGGTCGTCGCGGTTCAGATAATAGTTGTTCAAAAACTGAAACTGAAACTTCGTTCCGACGGCGTCTTCCGGATGATTTTCGATGCCGGTCGTGTAGCGCGAACCGGATCGCTCGTAGTCAAAGAGCACGTTGTTGATGGCCTCCATCTGGATGTCGTAACCGAGGTTTCGGCGGACATCG
>DASXLL010000196.1:0-66786 GCA_036496265.1 Pirellulaceae bacterium
AGTCAGCGGAAGCTGGCAAGAACAGCCAATTCGACACGCTCAAACCATTTCTGACGGCCACGCAGGAATCGAAAGGGCGCGATGTTGCCGAACAACTGGGAATGAGCGAGGGAGCGGTGCGCGTGACCATCCATCGGATGAAAAGGCGTTTCGGTGAGATTTTGCGTGAAGAAGTGGGCCAGACGGTGGAAAATGATGCGGATATCGACGAGGAGCTGTCACATCTGCTGGCCGCCCTTCGGCCGTAATCGATCCATGTAACAGTAATTGACCCATGTAACATTTGCCGACAGATTTGATTAGGAACTTTAATCGGGACTTCACATGACCGCCTCTTCCATTTGCTCCAGTTGCGGCGCGTTCCTGGCGCCCAATATGCGCGAGGGGGAGTGTCCCAGTTGCCTGATCCAACTGGGCGTGGAAGCCGGTGTCAAACAGACTCGACCTAGCACTCAATTCACTCCTCCCGGCATTGAAGAGCTGTGTCGTCGATTTGCGGAATTGAAAGTTGTGTCTTTAATCGGGGCGGGCGGTATGGGCGCGGTTTATCGGGCCGTGCAGACGAAGCTGGACCGTGTCGTGGCATTGAAAATCCTTCCGCCGCAACTCGCCGAGGATCCATCGTTCAGCGAACGGTTTTTGCGCGAAGCGCACGCTCTGGCCAAGCTCAATCATCCGCATGTTGTCACCGTCTATGACACAGGTCAGCGCGACGACCTCTGTTATATGGTGCTGGAATACGTCGATGGGGCCAACTTGCGAACACTCCTGCACGAAGGGCGACTGACAGCCGCCGAAGCCCTCCGGCTGGTGCCCCAAATCTGCGATGCAATGCAATATGCCCACGATCATGGGATCGTGCACCGCGATATCAAGCCGGAAAACGTCCTGATCGATAAAAATGGCCGCGTCAAAATCGCGGATTTTGGCTTGGCGAAGATTTCACAGGGAGACGCACCCACGTCGGTTCCGCTGACCAGTGCCGACTCGCGCCTGGGCACAATGCATTACATGGCGCCGGAGCAATTTGCCAACACCGCCTCCGTCGATCGCCGCGCGGATATTTATTCGCTGGGTGTAATGTTCTATGAGATGCTCACCGGCGATTTACCAACGCCCGATTTTCAACCGCCATCGAAGAAGGCCGATGTTGATCCGCGCGTGGATAAGGTTGTCGCCAGGAGTCTGAAGGATTCGCCCGACGAGCGCTATCAGCAAGCGGTCGAGGTAAAGCGGGATGTGGAACTGATCGCGACCTCCAAGCCGCTGTCGGCCGGCGCCATTTTCGGCGTCGTGGCCTGTCTGGCTGCTCTGTTTTTGCTCGCTTTGCTCCTCTTGAGGTGGCCGATAACGAGTTCAAACAATGTAGGCTCCGCTGCAATACCCAAACGACCAACTAAATCCAAGCTGCCCAGACGAATTTTGCCGGGAGCGCTGGAAGCCGCGGAATTGGAAAAACGGCTAGCGCCGCTGCGCACGGAAGCGGGGATCGATCTGTTTGAGGATAGCGGGCAAAAATTGGGTGAGCCGGGAGTTGGCCGCGTCTCGATTGGGGACTTCGACCGCGACGGCGACTTGGATGCCCTCGTGGCTCAGGGCGTCGCTCGCAACGCTTCAATCAAGGTTGTTTTGTTTGTCAACGACGGCCACGCCCATTTCGAGCCGCGAACGATTTTGGACGACGGCGTTGGCGGCTACGGCCTTGCCGGCGATTTGGATGGCGACGGCGATTTGGACTTGCTGATGCCGTCAGCGGAAGCGAAACATGCGATTCTGCGGAACGATGGGACCGGAAACTTCGTCCGCGAAAGCCTAATCATGGACGTGCCGGCGCAAGAAGCGGTATTAGCCGATATTGATGGGGACGGCGACTTGGATGTCGTGTTTGCCAATATGGATCTAAGCAAGGCAGCTCAAAGAGCAATGATGCAGGTCTGGCTCAATGATGGGCAAGGCCACTTCACCGACAGCCAACAGCGGCTGGGAGAAAAGTCCACGCGCCACGTCGCGCTCGCCGATCTGGACGGCGACGGTGATTTGGACCTTTTTCAGGCCACTTTTTTACAAGACCCGGACTTTGTCTGGCTCAACGATGGCAAAGGGCAATTTACGGACTCCGGCCAACGGTTGGGCCACTTTCGCAGCAAGTATGTCGTGCTCGGCGATCTGGACGGCGACGGCGATATCGACGCGGCGGTGGCCGGCGATACCGGCGCGTCGCCCGGTCGGATTTATCTCAACGACGGCAAGGCACACTTTACGGACACCGACCAATCGCTCGACATGAACAACGGCGGCGGCATGGCGCTGGCCGATTTTGACCGCGATGGCGACCTCGACATTGTCGAAGTCACGGGAAATGCGGGACCGGCCTCGCATTGGCCCGACGTCTTATGGCTCAACGACGGCTACGCCACATTCAAAAACAGCGGTCAAAACATCGGTAATGGCTGGGGCACCAGCGTCGGCGCCGGCGATTTCGACGCGGATGGTGACTCGGACTTGTTCATTGCGTGCTTTCGCACCGGCCCGAACGAGGTTTGGTTAAATCGCTTGTTTCGGGTGCAAAACGCTGAGTCAGCAGCCGCCGCGGCGGCGCGATAAGCGAACTCAATCGCGAAAATGCCTTTAGGTACGTGGGCGTACCGATTTCTGGCCACGGCTGGGGTGTTCTTTATCACTTTGCTTTCCGCAGCGCTGCCGAGGCTTGAAGATTCCGTTAAATCCTCCCCTGCATCGTACTAGCCGATCACTTTTAAACACTATTCCCGGTGAATTGGCTTGTCGCGTCTGTAACAACCGCGCGCGCTTTCCATTAGAAGCCTGCAAGCGGAGATTCTTCCGCCACGCTTAGGCTCGTCGCGAGCTTTCTCGGAGGCTCGTGAAGCGCTTGGGGGCTTTCGAAAACCAGCATCTCGCTGGCCGCGCTACCCGTGCGCCGTTTGTGGAACAAATGAGCGTGCCTGCTGTCATTTCTTCTTTCCAGGGACCGTCGTTATGCGTTTCACTCGTTGGCTTTCGCGGTTATTCCGCCGTGGTATTTCCCGAAATAAGCTTGCCGCACGCAGACGATTTCTTCGCCCTTTATGCGCGCGCACTTCATTCGAACGGCTGGAAGACCGCTCGCTCCTTAGCACGTTTTCGGTCGTCAATTTGAACGATTCCGGCGCGGGATCGTTGCGACAAGCAATATTGGACGCCAATGCCAACTCGGGGGCGGACACAATTCAATTCAACACGGCTTATTCGTATGGGCCGGGGTTGCAGGCCATCACACTCGCCGCTGCGCTGCCGCAGATAACCGGCCCGCTGACGATCGACGGCACGTCTCAGCCGGGGTATGTCGGCACGCCGCTGATTGATATCAACGCCAATTCCCTGGGCGGGAACGTACTCGATGTGGCCAACACGACGGTCACGATTAAGGCACTCAAAATCAGCGGCTATCAAACCACGGGCATTAACCTGAGCAATGCCGACAACTCGGTTTTGCAGAACCTGGACTTATCGGACCCAGCCGGAAATTACAACCAAAACGGCATCGTCGTCGGCAATGGTTCAGACAACGTTGTCATTCAAAACACAAATGCGTCGGGCACCGTCAACGGCATTCAGATTTCTTCGTCGGCCAATCCGACGGTCCAGAACAACACGCTCAACAATAGTGGCACGAACATCGCAGCGCTGTACTTGAACAGCGTCACCGCCTTGGCGATCAACGCGATCAGTGGCAACTCTTACAGCGGCAGCGCTAACGCCATCCGCATCGACAATGGCCAAAGCAATCTGATCATCGGCAACGGAGCGACACCGGGCGCGCAAATCCGCATCGAAAACGGCGCCAGCGGCATGAATTCTGTCACGAGCCGGGCGATTTATCTGAACAACACGGTTAGTGCAACGATTGACGAGGTGGATCTTGGCTATGCGCTGGCCGCCCGCTCGGGAGAAGGCATACGGGCCGATAGCAATTGCAATTTCCTGACGATCACGAACACGAACGTCTCCAACCGCACGACGGGGATTGTGGTCACGAGCGGCAAGGATTTGACGCTCGCAAATAACAATTTGACGAACGACAGCCAAGCTTTCGATCTGTCGAACCTGACGAAACAATCGGCGGCCGCCGCCGTGATTGCCTCGGGCAATATTTTTACGAGCAGCACGAACGCGATACATGTGAGCAATCTCACAGGCGCTAATGCCGGCCTGACCATTGGCCCGTCAGCCACGAACAATATCGTTCTGGATGCGGCGGCGGGGTTGGGTTCCGTCACGAATATCGTTTTGTGGCTGTCGGATGTCGATCAAACGACGATCGATGGGCTCAATGTGACGTACTCCGGAGCGAGCCGGTCCGGCACCGGCATCCAGGCCGATAACAGCTCGGACAACCTGTCGATCAAGAACATCAGCGTGATGAATCGCGGCACGGGCATTCAAGTTTCCGGCGGGACGGATCCAATCATCACCAACAATAACCTGTCGAACAACAATACGGCCCTCTACATCGACAGCGCCACCGACGGCGCCGACGTGGGCGCGACGCCGGTGACGGTCTCCGGAAATGTGGTGAATGGCAGCGGCACCGGCATGCAGCTCTGGAACATGTCCGGAATGTCGATCGGTACGACCGGCAGCGAGGCGGTTGTGATCAATAACGCGACAGACGGGTTTCAGACCACAACCAGTTTCGCCCTCTACCTGCGCAACCTTCCTAATACAACCGTCGATGGCCTGAATCTTTCCTGGACCGGCTCGTCGGGCCGCACGGGTTACGGCATCTACAGCGATACGGTCGGCGCGAATATTACCGTAAAGAACGTCTCTGCCAGCAACCGCGATTACGGCCTACGCCTGGAAAATGGCAGCGACTTGACCTTGCTCAACAACACGCTGACGAACGACAACAACGCGCTGCGACTGGTTTCGATCCGTGACGGCGTCGACGCCGATAGCCTCCCGGTGATCGCTTCAGGCAATGTCGTCACCGGCAGCACCAACGGCCTGTATATGAACAATTTGCCGGCCCAGTACATCGGCACGGTCGGTCCGGGCTTCGTCATCAATAACGCCATCGACGGGTTCAATTCATTAAACGGCAACGCTCTCCAGATCACGAACCTGGGCACGAACGCCGTGATCGAGAATCTGGACCTTTCTTGGAACGGCGGCGGCCGAGCCGGCTCGGGCATCACCACGGAAGGCGGTGTCGGCACCAATCTGAAGGTTCAGAACATCAATGCCAGCAACCGCAACATTGGCATCGACATGACCAATGGCGGCGCCGACCTGACGCTGTTGGATATCAATGTGTCGAACAGCAACGAGGGCGTCAGGCTGTACAGCTTTAGCGATGGCGGCGATGCGGACAACATGCCGGTCATCTCAAGCGGAATCAATTTTACCAACAGCAATACAGGCCTGGAATTTCACAACACCGCGGGCGAATTCATTGGGACCGCCGCAGCCGCGGCCGCCTCCAACACCACGGGGATGATCATCAACAATGCCACGGATGGCCTGAACACGACGAGCACCGCTCTTTATCTGCGCACCAGCGTTAACGTCACCATCGATGGTCTGGATCTCTCTTACACGGGCAGTGGACGCGCCGGGACGGGCATCAATGCCGATCAGGGACAGTTCAATGTCATCGTCCAGAACGTGAAAGCGACGAACCGAGATATGGGTATCACCATGACCGGCGGCGGCAGTGACCTGACGCTTACGAACAACGATCTTTCGAACGACAACACGTCATTGCGGCTGTACAGCTTTAGCGACGGCGGCGACGCCAACGCGGTGCCGGTTGTCGCCACCGGCACCAACTTCAATAACAGCACCACCGGCATGGAGCTGCATGTCGATAACGGGCAGTTTGTAGGCGCTGCGGGCACCGGCATTATCGTGGGCCCGGCCGACGGCCTGCGGACCACGAGCACGCCGATTTACCTCCGCACCGACAGCAATGTCACGATCGACGGCTTGGACCTGTCCTATGCCGGGCAATCTCGAGCAGGTATCGCTATCCGAGCCGATCAGGGCCAGTCCGGCCTTAAGATTCAGAACGTCACGGCCAGCAATCGCAGCACGGGCTTTCAGCTTGATGGCGGGGGACAGGACCTCACTCTAACGAACAACAATTTTTCCAACACGAACATCGGAGCCTACGTCAGCAGCTACACCGATGGCGCGGATGCTGACACGGCGCCCATGACCGCAACCGGCAACAATTTTAGCGACAGCGGCAGCGCGATGGCGCTGGTAAACATGGCCGGCCTGAGCATCGGCGATGCGTCGGTGGCCGGGGCCAATATCGTTCTGCCGGACGGTAGCCTCAACACCGTGGCGGGCAATTACACGCAACCTGGCCTGCAGGCCCCCGCGGTCATTTATCTGCAGAACATCGATAACACGACGATCGACAGCGTCGAGTTCAACTGGACCGGCACATTGTCGCGTACGGGCAATGCGATTTATTCGTCCTACAACGCCGACAACTTCACGATCAAAAACGTCACGGTCTCCAACCACGACCGGGGGATCACGTTCACCGACCATTTCGGCGGCGGCGCCGGCACGGGGATTAAGATCCAAAGCTCGACGATCGCGAACAACAATGTCGGCATCAACTCGACTAACGCGACGACCGCCACGGTCATTGTGAACAACGACATTGAAGGAAACGCGACAGGTGTGACCGCCCAGGCCGGCGGCGTGCAAGTCAACGCGGAGAGCAACTTCTGGGGCTCGGCGGCAGGCCCCGGCGCCGGTGGCAACAACGGTTTCACAGGCAATGTGGATGCCACAGCGTTCCTCACATCGGTCCCAGCCGGCGATCCGGCGGTCCCGGCGTATCCGCCGGCCGGTCCGGCCATCGTTTCCGGCCCGCCGGCCGCCACGCTGACGGTCACAACGAATGCCGACATCAGCGACGGCACGACGACCAGCATCGCCGCCCTGCTGGCCAATCCGGGGGCCGACGGCGCGATCTCGCTACGCGAGGCGATCACGGCCGCCAACAATACGCCCGGCGCGGACACAATCACTTTTGCCATCGGCTCGGGCGCTCAGACGATTCAGCTCGGCAGCGTGCTTCCCATTATCACCGGCTCTTTAACGATCGATGGGACGAGCCAGCCCGGCTATATCAGCAGCCCGCTCATCACTATCGATGCCAATTCGCGCGGCGGCAACATCCTGGAAGCCGATAATGCCGCCGCCACAATCAGCTCACTCAAGGTGACGAACTATAGCGGTATCGGCGTGCGACTGAGCAACGCCGACAACTCGGTCGTGCAAAACGTTGATCTTTCCAACCCAAGTTCGTTCCTCGCCGGCACTGGTGTAAGCGTCGTCAATGGCTCAGACAATGTCAGCGTTAGTGGCGTGACAACGACTGGCAACAACACCGGCATGGAAATTCTCAATTCCGCGAATCCGACCATCCAGAACAATGTTTTCAGCGCGGCGAGCGGCAGCCTGAGTACTGGCACAGCGTTATATATGGACACGGACACGGGCCTGGCCACCGGCGCTGTCAGCGGCAATAAGTTCGACAACAGCTCGATCGGCGTCCGCCTCAGAAACATGAGCGGCATTTCCGTCGGCGACGCGAGTGTGGTGGGCGCAAACATCGTGCTGGAAGATGGGGCGAGCGGCCTGGGAACGGCAGCTACTGCTGTGCTGGTCAGCAACTTCGATAATTCGACGATCGCAAATCTGGACGTCGCCTGGACCGGTTCCGGCGTTCGCCAGGGCATCGGCATTTACCAGAGCTTGGACAATGGCACACGCTCCAGCGGCCTGACCATCGCGAACGTCACGGCCAGCAATCGTGGTACGGGCATTTACGTCTATGATGCCGACGACCTGGTGCTCACGAACAATAACGTCACCAACGACACCACGGCGCTGCAGCTCCAGGAGCTGGCAGACGGCGCCGATGTCGGAACGGGAATCGCGACCGTCTCGGGCAATCTCTTCACGGGAAGCGCCCGTGGACTATTCCTGTATGCCATCAACGGCCTGACGGTCGGCACGGCTGGCACCGACATCGTGATCAATAACGCAACCGACGGCCTGCAAACCGCCGCTTCCGCCGCGATCTTCATGCATGACATGAGCAATACGACTGTCAGTGACCTCGATTTGAGTTACAGCGGCGCGTTCCGTTCCGGCTACGGTATTTACGTCGAGTCGAATCTGAACAACGGCCTCACGTTCCAGAACTTGACGATCTCGAATCGTGGTACCGGGATTCAGATGCAAGACGGCGGTAAGGATTTGACCGTCAATAACAACACGCTCACGAACGACACCCAGGCCCTATTCGTAAACAACTTCTCAAAGAACCTGCTGGCCGCGCCAATCATCGCTTCGGGGAACAACTTTACCAACAGCGACAACGCGATCTACCTTCAAAACATTTCGCCCAATACGTCTGGGCTGACGATCGGGCCGGCTGGCTCGAACATCGTCATCACACCGGCCGATGGATTGAAAACTGTCAGCGGCTTTCCGATTCGCCTCAATAATACCGATAATGTGACGATCTCCGGACTGGATCTCAGCTACAACGGCAGTTCTCGAGCTGGCGTCGGCATTTATGGCGACAGCAGCAACGACCGGCTCACGGTTCAGAATGTCACTGCCACCAACCGCGGTTCTGGTGTGCAGCTCAATGGCGGCGGCCAAGACCTGACCATAAACACGCTCGACGTCTCCAACGACAACTACGGTCTCTACCTCGATAGCTTCTCCGACGGCTCGGACGCCGATACCTCGCCGATCGTGGTCTCTGGGGGCACGTTCACGAACGACGGGGCGGTCAACGACGGCAACAGCGCCGGATTGACGCTGTTCAATATGAGCGGCCTGACCATCGGACCCGCGCTGACAAATAACGTGATCATCAGCAACACGGACGGGCTGAAGTCGAACGTGATGAACGCCATCAAGGTCCGCAATCTCCCGAATTCCACAATCGACGGCCTCGATCTCTCTTACACGGGCACCTTGACTCGCCCCGGCCGCGGTGTTTTTTCCGACAGCAACCTGGGCGCGAATTTTACGATTCAAAACGTGAATGCCACGAATCGTTCGGGCGGCATTCAACTGCAAGGCGGCGGCCAGGACTTGACGCTGAAAAATGTTGATCTTTCCAACGACAGCTCGCCACTTTATCTCGACAGCTTCAGCGACGGCGGCGATGCCAACACGGTTCCTGTCGTCGCCACCGGCTTGAACATGACCGGCAGCGCCGCGGGAATGCAGCTCTTTAATATGAATGCCCAGTTCATTGGCACAGCGGGCACGGGCATCATCATCGACAATGCTACGACGGGCCTGACCGGCATCTCCGGCCGGCCGCTATGGATTCGCAACCTGCCCAATTCGACGATCGACGGCCTCGATCTTTCCTACACGGGCTTCGGACGCACGAGCGAGGCCCTTTTCTCCGACAGCAACGTCGGCGCCAACCTGACAGTTCAAAACATCACGGCCAAAAACCGCAGCACTGGCATCCAACTGCAAGGCGGCGGGCAGGACCTGACGCTGACCAATGACAATTTGTCGAACAACAATCTCGGCCTCTATCTCGACAGCTTTAGCGATGGCGGCGACGCCAATACGGTCCCGGTGGTCGCCTCCGGCTTGAATTTCACCGGCGACAACTCTGGCATGCAGATTTTCAACATGAATGCGCAGTTCATCGGCACAGCCGGGACCGGCATCATCATCAACAACGCCACCGCGGGCCTGACGGCCATGCAGGGCCGGCCGCTGTGGATTCGCAATCTGCCCAACTCGACGATCGACGGTCTCGATCTGTCGTATAGCGGCGCGGTCCGCACCACCGACGGCGTTTTTTCGGATAGCAATCTGGGCGCGAATCTGACGATCCAGAATGTCAACGCCAGCAATCGCGGCATCGGCATCGACCTGCAGCAAGGCGGCCAGGATCTGACGCTTACCAACAACTCGGTCACCAACGACGGCACAGCGATCTTCCTGCAAAGCTTCAGCGACGGCGGCGACGCCGATTCGTCCCCCTTTGCCGGCTCCGGGAACGTATTCACCGGCAGCTCCAGCGGGATCTCGCTTTCCAGCATGAGCCCTACGTCGCTGGTGATCGGAAATTCGATTGCGGCAGGCGTCAATTTTGTCGTGAATGGCAACTCCGGCTTAACGACCGTGCCGGGGGCGGCCATCTCCCTCAGTAACATGTCCAACGTCACGATCGACGGCGTGGATGTCTCTTATCGCGACCTCACTCGTTCCGGCACCGGCATTAGCGCAACGAGTGGGCAAAACAACAATCTGACGGTCAAAAACACCACCGCGATCAATCGGCAATTTGGCCTGAACTACAATCTCAACACAACGGCCGCCGGCTACTTGCTAAAAGTTCAGGACTCGAACTTTTTGAACAATGATCTGGGAATTAACGCCGTGCAATACAACGCCGGCGGGTTCATCAACAACAACCGCATTGAAGGCAACACGAACGGTCTGGCTTATACGACACAAGCGGCGCCAGCGCCCCCAAACCCGGCCCCGAATACCATCACGCTCAACGCCACCGGCAACTTCTGGGGCGCGAATGGCGGCGGCGCACCCGGCGCCGGCGGCAACAACAACTTCACGAGCTCGCCGGCCGGCAAGGTAGATACCAGTGGCTTCGTATCGGCAATTCCCAATTCGCTGTACCGCGACTACGGCGACGCCCCGATTGCTTTCGGCTTCGATAGCAAGCTCGCCGGCTTTGCCGCTCGTCACGTTGCATCCGGCCCCATGCTGGGAACTACCCGCGACAGCGAAGCCGATACGACGCCCACGACATTCATCAATACCGACGACGCCACAAACATCGACGACGAAGATGGCGTCACCGTCGGGGTGCTGACGCCCGGCCAAAACGCCACGGCCAGCGTATTTGTGACCGGCGGACCGGCCAAGCTCGACGCGTGGATCGATTTCAATCGCGACGGTGATTGGGACGATGCGGGCGAAAAAATCGCCAATAGCGTCAATCTCGTCAGCGGCAACAACACGATCAGCTTCGCGGTGCCCGCCAGCGCCGATATTAGCCTGAACTATGCTCGCTTCCGCGTCAGCACCGCCGGCGGACTGAATCCCGACGGCGAAGCCGTGGACGGCGAGGTCGAAGATGATGCCGTCGGAAATATCTACGTCGATGACGATTTCACCGGCCTCACGAACGGCACGGTCGTCCTCGACGCGGACCCAGTCGCGCCTGGATCGCAGTGGGCCGTGATCGGCGTCAATGCCTTCGCAACGTTGAACGGTGGTTTGGCAGCGGCTGCCGCGGGAGCTCAAGGGCAAGTCATCGTCAATGCCGGCAACTACAGCGGCGAGGCGGCCGTCATTACCAAATCCGCGTTGGCAGTGAAATTCCAACAAGGCGACAGCACGGTCGGCTCGCTCGACGATACGGTTTCGGACGCCGTTGTCCAGCTTGCCGGAGTGACGCTCACCGCAGGCGGCAATAACACCAATACCCAGCTCGATAGCTTGATCACCAGTAGCGGCTCGTTTGTGAAGTCTGGCGCCGGAACGATGACGCTAACGAACAATGAAAGCTACACGGGGAGCACCACAGTCGCCGGCGGCACGCTTGCGCTCGTCAGTGCTTCCAACAACAACCTCTCAGCGTCACCGACAATCGCCATTGACACCGGTGCGTCGCTCGACGTGAGCGGCTTAGCCACGAGCCGGCTCAATTTAGCCAGCGACCAAACTCTGCAAGGCGCCGGCTCCATCAGCGGAGGCACAATCGACGCCTTGTCGGGCTCGACAATCGCCCCCGGCCCAACCACCGGCATTTTGAGCATCGGCAACCTGCTTCTGAACAGCGGCTCCATGTTTTCCGTCGATATCAACGGTGCAGCGCCGGATACACAGCACGACGAGCTTAAAGTCAGCGGCAGCGTCAGCTTGGGAAATGCCACGCTTAACACGAGCGGTTTGATTACGAGCACTGGCGGC
This sequence comes from Pirellulaceae bacterium, assembly GCA_036496265.1. GTDB lineage: Bacteria > Planctomycetota > Planctomycetia > Pirellulales > Pirellulaceae > CAYLLN01. Next base: position 12,016 of record DASXLL010000196.1, read on the forward strand.
GACATCGTGCTGATCGACAACGACGGAATGGACCCCGTCATTGGCACGTTCAATAACCTGCCGGAAGGCGCGACCGTCACGATCAATGGTAAGTCGTTCCTGATCACCTACGCCGGCGGCACGGACGGCAACGACGTCGTGCTCTATGTGCCTAATACCCCGCCCACTGTCGCCGTCGATCAGCCCAGCGTATCGACCGACGAAGGCTCTGCCGCGACCAATTCCGGCACATTTTCGGACGCCCAGGGCGACGATACCGTGACGCTCTCGGCCGACGTCGGCCTGGTGACTCAAAATAACGCCGATGGCACGTGGACCTGGTCGATTGGCACAACCGACGGCCCCGCGAGTCCATTCACAGTAACCATCCGGGCCGATGACCATATCGCCCCGTACGTCGCGACCACGTTTACCTACAGTGTAAACAACGTCAAGCCGACGGCGGACTTTTCCAATAATGGCCCGGTCAACGAAGGCTCGACCGGCACCGTTTCCTTCTCGAATCAAAACGATCCGTCGCCAGTCGATGCGGCCACATTGCACTATGCATTCGATTTCGACAACGACGGCACGTTCGACGACGGCAGCGAAGGCACGTACGCCGGCTCGAGCGCGAACTCTTCAGTTACGGTTCCCTCCAGCTATCTCGCCGACGGCCCCGGCTCGCGCACCGTTCACGGCCGCATCATCGACAAAGACGGCGACTATACCGATTACACGACGACAATCACGATCAACAACGTGGCTCCGAGCAATGTGGTGCTCAACAGTGGCATCATCAACGAAGGCGACACATTCAATCTAACGGGAAGTTTCACCGATCCAGGCACGCTCGACGTACACACCGTCCAGATCACGTGGGGCGACGGCGCCGCGGCCGAGACTCACACGTTGCCCGTCGGAGCCCGCAGCTTCAGCTTCCCGCACACTTACACGGACGACAATCCTTCCGGCACGCCGCAAGACAATTACAAAGTCGTCGCCAAGATCACGGACAACAACGGCGGCAGCGCCAGCGGCTTTGCCAACTCAGGAGCCGCGGGACTCATTTTCGTCAACCACGATGAGTGGACTTTGTCGAACGCGGGCTTCAGCAACGAACCGGTCAATACACCACAATTCGTGCATAACCTGGCCGACTATTTCACCGTCGGCTCGACCGGCAGCTTCCTGGCCTATACGAATAACTTCGGCCTGACGGAAAGCTCGCTGGCCTCAGCGATGGCCGCCAACGGCATTACGTGGACCGTCAGCACGACGACACCGTTCACACTCGCGAATTTGCTGAACTACAACGCCGTTTTTGTGGGCGGCTATTACACGGGCATCGATGACAATGTGCTGGCCCAGTATGTGAACGCCGGCGGCAACGTTTATGTAATGGCCGGGACAGGATTAGATGGCTCCCTCGCAGAAGCGGGTGCGTGGAACCCGTTCCTCAACCAGTTCGGCCTTAGTTACGCCACAACCTACAACGGCCTGACCGGCAACATTGCCATCAACAGCACGCATCCCATTTTCAATGGCGTTAACTCATTGTACAGCAGCAACGGCAATAGCATCATCGACACGACACCGAGCGATCCGAGCAGCCAGATCGTGGCTTCGCTCAGCGGCCAGGGACTCTACGCCGTCGCCAACACCATCGGTCCACCCTCGACAACCGTGCTGGTCAAAAATGTCGCGCCCACAATCACCGCGGCCAACGTCAGTGCCTCATCGATCAACGAAGGAGACTCGGTCACCGTCAGCGGAACCTTTACCGACCCGGCTTACGGCATTGCGACCGAAACCTTCAGCGGAACGGCCACCTGGAGCGACGGCGCGACATCGCCCGTCACGATTACCGGCAACACGTATTCGACAACCCGCCAAATCAACGACGACGCTCCGTCCGGAACCGCGCAAGACAATTTCACCGTCTCGATCACGATTCGGGATGACGACAACGGTTCCGCAACCACCGTTTCTCCCGCCATCACGGTTCATAACGTCCCGCCGGCGATCACGGCACTCAACATGAGCGCCACATCGATCAACGAAGGCCAGTCGGTCACCGCCAGCGGCACATTTACCGACCCGGCTCTGGGCGTTGCGACCGAAACTTTCAGCGGCACGGCCACCTGGAGCGACGGCGCAACCTCGACCGTCACGATCAGCGGCGGCACTTACAGTACGACTCGCAGCTTCCCGGATGAGCTGGCCGGCGTACCGGCATCCAGCGCCGATTACACCGTCGCCATCACCATCCGCGACGACGACACAAGCAGCGACACGCGCACTTCTTCCGCCGTTACCGTCAATAATGTTCCGCCCACGGTCTCGGCCAACCAAGGCAGCGTGACCGTGAATGAAGGCCAACCGGCGGCCAACTCCGGCACGTTCTTCGATCCGGGCGTAAACGACAATGTCGTCATCACGGCGTCGATCGGCTCAATCAACCAGACCCATTCGCCGCCTTATTCCTGGAACTGGACGTTCAACACCAGCGACGGACCAACTGAATCGCAGACCGTCACCATCATCGCGACCGACGCCGACAATGCCCAGACGACAACAACGTTCCAGCTCAACGTCAACAATGTCGCGCCAACCGCCGTTTTAAGCAATGGCGGTTCAGTCAACGAAGGCTCGACCGGCAGCGTTTCCTTCTCGAATCAAAGCGATCCATCGTCCGTCGATACCGCAATGGGCTTCAACTATGCCTATGACTTCAACAACGACGGCAACTTCGACGACGGCAGTGACGGCACCTATGCACATTCGGGGACGAGTTCGTCGATGACTGTGCCGGCCAGCTACCTGGCCGATGGACCGGGCTCGCAAACTGTTCATGCCCGCATCATCGACAAAGATGGCGACTTCACCGATTACACCACAACGATCACCATCAACGACGTCGCGCCAACGGTGACCGGCGGATCCTTCTCGATCGACGAAAACAGCAACAACGGCACCGTGGTCGGCAGCGTCAGCGCCCAAGATCCAGGCCAAGATACGATCGCCTATTCGATTACCACCGGAAACACCGGCGGCGCATTCGCCATCGATGGGATGACGGGCCAAATTACGGTCGCCAATAAGGCCGCCCTCGACTATGAGACGACGCCCATCTTCCACCTGTCGGTTGCCGCCACCGACAGCGACGGAATGGCTGGAACCGCGCCCGTGACTATTAATCTGAACAACCTTTCGGCCACGCTGTCGATTGGCGACGTGAGCGTCGTTGAAGGCGACAACAGCACGACCGCGATGACGTTCACCGTCTCGCTCAGCAATCCAATCAACCACAGCTTCACCGTCAATTATGCCGCGCAGGATGGCACCGCGACCACGGCCGATAGCGACTACGCTCCCGCAAGCGGCGGCATATTGAGCTTCAGCGGCACCGCCGCCGAGTCGCAGCCAATCACCGTCAATATCACCGGCGACGACAGGGCCGAGGCAGACGAAACGCTCAAGGCCGTGCTCAGTAACCTTGCCGGCACCAACGACGTGACGCTCGCCGGCACGGGCACTCTACTGGGAGTTGAGGGTGGCGTCACTGCCACGGGCACGATCCTCAACGACGACTTCGTCCCGGTCGCGAATGCCGGTGGTCCGTACACGATCAACGAAGGCGACGGCCTCACGCTGGATGCGACCGCCACGACCGACACCGATTCGCCAAATCTCAGCTACCGCTGGGACGTTGATGGCGACGGCATTTACAGCGAAAACGTCACCGGCGCGACGCCCGTGCTTTCGGCGGCTCAAATGCAAGCTCTCGGACTCACGGATGGCTTGACCACACGCACGATTCACTTGGAAGTCACCGATGGCGCCAATGTCAGCTCGGCCACGAGCATGCTGACGATCAACAATGTCGATCCGGTGGTTGAAACCGGTCCCGATGAGACAATTCCTCCGCCACAATTGGGCGCCTTCGGCCGCAGCGGCATCCAAATCGCCGATCCGGGTACACCGGAAGCCTTCAGCGGCACGGTGGATTTCGGTGACGGTTCGCCTGTGCAATCGCTGACCATTGATCAGACGACTCGCCAGTTCGATCTGAGCCACACTTATCCCAACACCAACAACGATCCGCCCATTCACACCTATCCCGTCACCATCACCGTCAACGACGGCGACGGCGGCACGCACACCGCCACATTCAACGTCACGGTCAACCTGAATACGCCACCAGTCGCTGAAGATGACGCTCCGAGCACCGACGAAGACGACTCCGTCACGTTCGACGTCCTCGCCAACGACCACGACAATCAAAACAACATCGCTCCCACTCAAACCATCAATCTTACGTCACCCTCGGCCGGCACACTGACCAACAATCACGACGGGACGTTTACGTTCAATCCTGGCACAGCCTTCCAATACCTCGCGGTTGGCGAATCAGCGACTGTGACGTTCGACTACCAGGTCTTCGATGCCTTCGGCGAAAGCGACATCGGCACTGTCACGCTGAAAATCTTCGGCCGCAACGATGGACCAGCCGTTTCCGTCGCCAATAGCCCCGTAACTATCAACGAAGCCAGCACCGCCGCCAACAGCGGCAGCTTCAGCGACATCGACGTTTCCGATCGGCCAACCATTTCTGCGTCGATTGGAGACGTGGTGCAAAGCAACATCAATCCCGGCACATGGTCGTGGTCTTACACGCCGAGCGACGGCCCCGACAACTCGCAAACCGTGACGATCACAGCCGACGACCATCATGGCGGTATCTCCACCACAACCTTCGATCTCACGGTCCAGAATGTCGCGCCGACAATCAACGACATTAGCCTGAGCGCCTCCTCGATCAACGAAGGCCAATCCGTCACGGTCAGTGGCACATTCAGCGATCCAGCTTTCGGCGTCCCCACCGAAAGCTTCACCGTCACGGCCCTCTGGAACGACGGTGCCGTCACTCCCGTCTCCGTCGAGAACAACAATTTCTCTACGACGCGTTACTTCGCCGACGACTATCCCACGGGCACTGCCAGCGACAACTACATCGTGACGTTCACAGTCAGCGACGATGACCAAGGAACGACAACGAAAAACTCGCCCGTCGTAACCGTCAACAACGTCGCCCCGGTGCTCAGCGGGCTCACGAACAGCTCGCCCGGCTGCTGCGGCGCCTTTATGGGCATCGATGCCGTCACGATCGGCGCCAACTTCAGCGACGTTGGTGTACTCGACACACACACCGCCTCAATCGACTGGGGCGACGGCAAAACGACATCGGGAACGATTCAGGAATCGGCTGGCTCGGGCACAATCAGCGGCAGCCATGTTTATGCCACCGGCGGCATCTTCACCATCATCGTCACCCTGACCGACGACGACACCGGTTCGGTCAAAATGCAGACAACCACTACCATCGCCGGCATTGGCCTAAGTTCTACCGGCCAACTGCAAATCATCGGCACCATCAACAAAGACGACATCCAGCTCGAGCGTCATCCCGGCGGCTCCGATGGCGGCTCCGATGGCGGCAGCGATGGCGGCAAGGATCATCCCGTCGGCGACTACATCCGCGTAAAAGCCAAACTCAGCCCACCCGCCAAAGCTGGATCGCCGGCGAAACCTCATGGCGGCTCGGATGGCGGCAGCGACGGTGGCTTTGACGTGTCCTATAGCACCGCCAGCGTGAAGAGCATTCTCATCCTCGCCTGCGACGGCGACGATCACGTTCAACTCGATAAGAAAATCACGGCGCCCGCAACCATCGACGGTGGCCTGGGCAACGACGACATTACCGGCGGTAGCGGCGACGATACGATCACCGACCTGGCCGGCAACAATCAGATTCACGCCGGCCCCGGCAACGACACAATCACGACCGGCAGCGGCAATGACCAGATTTGGACCGACGGCGGCAACGATACGATCAATGCCGGCGATGGCGACAACCAGATCCATGCCGGTTCGGGCAGCAATTCGATCGTTGTTGGCAACGGCAACAACAAAATCTGGACCGGCGGCTCCGATGGAGGAAGCGACGGCGGCTCCGATGGTGGTCCGGACGGCAATAACGTGATCCAGACCGGCAACGGCAATAACGAAATCCATGCCGGCAGTGGCAACGATACCATCACGACCGGTAGCGGAAATGACAAAATCTGGGGCGGCAGCGGCAACGACACTATCCTTACCGGATCGGGTGCCGACACAATCGATGGCGGCGCAGGTGACGACACCGTTCTCGCCGGCGCTGGCAACGACTCCATCACGGGTGGCGCCGGCAACGACATCCTCGTCGGCAGCGATGGCGATGACACCCTGACCGGCGGCGATGGCCGCGACGTAATGATTGGCGGCAACGGCGCCGATACGATCAACGGCAATAAGGACGATGATCTGCTTATCGCCGGCTCGACTTCGTTCGACGGCAACATCGCCGCTTTGAACGCGATCATGGCTGAATGGGGCAACACCGCGACAAACTACGCCAACCGTGTGAGCCACCTCAGCGGCACTGCGGGGGGCCTCAACGGCTCGACTTTCCTCCGTGGCAGTGATGTCAGCGTCGTTGGTGTTGTCGGCGGTATCGGCAATCAAACCGTCTTCGACGACAATGCCGTCGATCGCTTGACTGGCAGTGACGGCATCGATTGGCTCTTGGCTAACACGATTCTTGACAACAGCACGGTTAAAGATGTAATCACGGATCTGGCCAATAACGAAACCGCCAGCGACATCGACTTGAATATCCTGTGAACTGAATATCTGTGACGAGTGAATCGCCTGACTTGGTCGTTTATCTGATGCGGGGCCTGCCGTCCTGCGGCAAAAGTTACACCGCCCGCGTCCTGGCGCAGGCGGGCGGCATCGTTTTGGAGACGGATGAGTTTTTCTATACCCAAGTTGGCGACGACCCCACGAAATTCGACTGGTCCGACGATTTGCTTCCCCAGGCGCGGCAGTGGAACCTCGACTGCTTCCGCAAGGCCATGCTGCACCGCATTTCGCCGATCATCATCGACCGCGGCAACGGCCGAAACAGGGAAACGTGGGAATACGCCCGCTTGGCCCTCACCAACGGCTATTGCGTCGAATTGAAAGAACCCGACTCCCCGCAATGGCGGGCCGTGCGCGAGCTTCTTGCCGACAAGGTCGCCAATCAGGCCGCTCTCGACGATTGGGCCGATCGCCTCGCCGAAATGAGTCGCGCCACGCACCGCGTTCCCACCACGACCATCAAACGCTGGATGGCCGCCTGGCAGCTCGATCTGACGGTTGCACAAATACTGTCACTAGGAAAGCTATCGACTAACTTTCCCGGTTCTACGCGGTAGTTAGACATATTCTACTCAGTAAACACGACGCGCCTCGCTTCGATGGCGAGCAAGACCGGGACGTATCCCCAGTGGAGCGGTAGTCCGCTCGGACGGCGATTTTCGAAGGCTGACGACAACCAGATTCGCGTGCTGTCGTTTATTCGAACTATGCGGAATAGACCTCGCTGCAATCCTCCTCACGCAAATTGGCAATGAATGCTTCGATTTCATTGAGCAACAAAGGCAACGCGGCATCGACCGATCTGGCATCTGCTCGCGCCACATGCAACGAATTCATTGATCCATCCGCTGGAAAATCCGGCGCCGAAAACGTGGACGGATCATCTGGCGATTCAGCTGGCCATCCCAGTTCGCAGTCGATGTATGTCGAACATGCTTGGCTAAAGACTTCTAGCGCCGATGTACGACAAATGACTGGCTGGCAGCTCGGGGGCATTTCCTGCCATTCGTCCATGACTGCCGAGCCAAATTGAAATTGTCCGGAGGGCAAAGACTGGCATGGAACGGACGTGCCATCTCCACGTAGATGCGGTAATTCGTTGTCTATCGGCATAGTTTGCGACTTCATTTGCGGGGTGCCACCGGAACAAACGTGTTACGAATGCTCACCAAGTGATTGGCGACCATTGCAACCCTAGGTTGCAAATGCCGTCTGTCAAATCGCGCAAAACCGCTATACATAAAGAATACGCAGGCTTTACGTCGGACATGCGAAAAGGTAGTTCGCACCGCAGAAACTAGGGCGAGTTCGAAAGTTGCTTCAGTTGGGCTGACCGAGAGCATCTCGGAGACATTGCCCGAGCCAGTTAGTCGGGTATTGCAATGGGAATGTCAATTTCGAGTCGGTGTTGGCATCTATCTTTTGACGTCATTGAGCCCATCCGACATTAAATAAGCAATGAGGTCGCGGATTTGCGGCAGGCTCAAGCCTTTTAGGAGATCTTCGGGCATTAGCGAATTCGATAAGGTCTTCATTTCGTCAATCTGATCGCGACGGAGATGGACCAATTCTTCGCGGGTTTGGACCGTCAAGGTTTGCTCGCTCGTCGCCGTAATGCATCCGGTAACGACTCTGCCATCAGCAAGTGCGAGAACGCTCAGGCGGAAGTTTGCCGGCACGGCTGCATTCGGATCGATGACGTTCAATAACAGGTAGTCGAGGTTGCTACGCTGCGAACCGGTCAGGTCGGGTGCAATCCGTTTGCCTTCGCCAAACAGTTGATGACAAGCTGCGCATCGTTGCTGGAACAGCGAATGTCCCTGCTGGAGGTCGCCTTCGATCAAAACATCGGCCTTGAGCGCACGCTTCAATTCAGCGATTTGCCGTTTGCGTGCTGTCGGAGTCGAGTTGACCGTGCCCCAGGCTTTCGTCAGACGCTCAGTCAACGCAGGATCCGAGAGAGCAGCAATTTGCCGGGCCTGCTGAGCTGAAATGTCCTGGGCCGGAATACGGCCGGATTCGACCGCATCGAGCAGCCGCGAGGCTGATTTGGTCCTTCCGATTAGCGCGTCAATCGCTAACGGCTTTGTTGAGGAATCGAACTCACCATATCGAGCAAGAATGGTTGAGATCAGTTCGGGGCTATCGAGCTTTCCGGAGGCACGTAATGCGTCCGACAAGAATTCATTCGCCTGAATCAGTTGTCTCAGGTGTTCAGCAAGACTCGGAGGTTGTCGAGCAATCAGGCCTGATAGGGCCGCATGACGCGTTTCCTGATCGAGCTTCTTGTCGTGTACCAGCCCGCCAAGCTGCTGAACAAGATCATTGCTTCCCAGAATCATGCCCGTGGTAATGGCAGCGCGTCGCAATTGGCGGTTCTCATGCCCGCTCCACTCCAACATCAGGCCATTCCATCTACCTGCCGAAAGTTCAGGGCGAGTACGAACGAGAGACTCATTGAGACCTGTGAGCAGATCCAGCAAATCGCCTACGGACTGCATTTTCTGCATCGAGACAAAGAAGGAATCGATAAGCTCGGGACGTTGACTGAGTTGGTCGCCGATTCGACGTCCGATAAATCGTCGCAAGCGAGAAGGAATCGAAGCTTCAGCGAGTGCTAAGGACTTCAACGGATCGCTGGCTACCGCCGGTTCGATGGCATACCAAATCATCCTCTCAAGATCCGCGTCGCGAATGGGAACTTTGTTCGCGGCGAGCGCCCAGGCAATCGGCCAGCGCTGCTGGCTGGGGAACCGTTGCAGTGCGGAGGCCATCTCCATTCGGACGAGCCATGAAATGTTGGATTCAGCAAGGTTAACGAGTGGTGCGATCCATTCTTCTCGCGGCTGACCTGCATCCATCAGTAAGCGAATGGCCCAACTTTGGATGTGCTGATCGTCACACTTAAGCTGTTTCAGTAGCCAATCGGTATTGGTTCCACCCGTGACGTACAAGGCCCACATCGCACGCAGTCGGTGCCTGGTGTCGGTCTGCTTTGCACAAATGTCCTGCAGTCGCGCATGTACCTCCTGCATCGACTGCCCCGCGGCATAGCGCTCCTGCAGCAGACGGCGGGCGTGCCGGACGAACCATTCGTTTGGATTTTGCTGCAAATCGACGAGTTCCTGGTTGGACTTTGCCGCCAGATCGACCGCAACGTATCGTGGAGCACCCCAACTGATTTTGTAAATCCGGCCGCTGCTGCGATGAATGCCGTCACGGTCGTGGCACTCGCCAAGGTCCGACCAGTCGGTCAAATAAACATCGCCGTCTGGGCCATATTCCAGCGAAACGGCGCGGAACCAGGAATCTTTGCTGACGAGGAAATCGTCGTCATGTTGGGCGACGAAACGGCCAGCCGAGTTGACACTCAGCCGGTCTTGATTGACGCGGCGACCATGGATGTTGCTCATAAAAACTCGGCCGCGGTATTGCTCGGGCCAGCGATCGCCGAGATAGATCATGGCATCGCAATGCGAGTGGCCTCCCCCGAATGGTTCGTTGCCATGGGCGACGCGCTCCTTCTTTGCGCCGGATTGATAGCCCCAGTGCACATGATCACAAGTCGGCTCGATTAACTCGTAGACGTAGGGGTTCGGATGCTCATCGACGTCCCTGCGTCGCTGATAGTGCGCCCCGGGAACCAGGTGCCAAAGATGATCGATGACGCTGGTGCTAAAGAAGGCCTGGCCGTAGTCGTCGAAATCTAGTCCCCAGGGATTAACGGTGCCATCGGCAACCACTTCGAATCGGTGATGAATCGGATGATAGCGCCAGATGCAGCAACTGAGTTCGATCCGCTTTTTTTCAGGCGAACCTGGTCGGCCGACATTCGAGGGTTGCTTCGTTCCATGTCGTCCATAGAGCCAACCATCGGGCCCCCAAGTGAGACCGTTCACCGAGTTATGTTCGGCGTGCAGCGTCCAGCCATTTAGATGCACAACGGGCGGCCCATCGGGGTTATCGTCGCCATTTTTGTCTGGGATCCACGAAACATTGGGCGGCGCGGAAATCCAAATGCCCCCAAATCCGATTGCCAGTCCTGTCAACCGATTAAGACCGTCCTGGAATATCTTCCGCGTCTCAAGCGTTCCGTCGCCGTCACGGTCTTCGAAAATGAGAATGCGATCCCGTTTTTCCTCGGTGAAGTCGGACCCGTCGTAAGAATAGCTTTCGGCCACCCATAATCGTCCTCGGTCGTCGAACGCAATCGCGATCGGCTGACGAACATCAGGCTCCGCAGCAGCCAATGTGACCTGAAATCCCGCCGGAACCTCCAGCATTTTTAGTGACTGCTGCGGAGAAGGAGGCTGTTGTTCCATCTGCTGTGTATTGAGCGGCTGCCACTTCTCTTCTGCGGCCACTTGCAGGCGATCGCGGGGGAATTGTGGTGCTGCCTCGCCCCGCAGGTTGTCCGCTCCATTTAGAAACTTAATGCGAATGTTCCTAAAAGCAGCGATGGTTCCTTTACCGTGGTCCTGAAAGGCGATCGCGCCCGATCGTGCCGAAAAACCGTCCTGCCGGTCCGTCAATTCGGCGAGAACGATCCCGTTAATCATTTGAACGATGTTCTCGCCGCGGGCAATGATGGTTAGGTCGTTCCATTGGCCATCTTTGCAGACGCGCTGAAGTTCGCGGGGCTCAGCGAATTGTTCCGTCGATTTGGTTCCATCTGCGGCGATTGTGACGCGCTGTCCGGCCGTCGCGAGTTGCTTGCGGGCATTCTCAATCGCGACATCCTTGGACATCAGCGAGTGATGCCAAAGGCCCATCACCGCTTGTTCGGCAATTTCCACCTGGTAGCCGCGAACCTGAAAGTCGCCCAGATCTTTGCTTCGCACCTGAACTCCGGAGTTTCCTTTCTCGAATCGGTATTGCAACCGGAGCTCAAAATCTGCCGGCTTGTCGCCTCGCCAAATGAGCCAATTGCGCTGTTTAGCGACGCCTGTGGAACAGATTGCCCCGTCTTTCACCGTCCACGAATCGGGTAGCCCCTCCCAGCCGTCCAAATTCTTACCATTGAAAATCCGGAAGAATCCCGGCTCTGCTTCGGCTTCTCCAAAGTAAGGAGAACCCTTTGCTTGCGGAGACCGAGAAACGCCTGGACTCTCATCCGCCCACGTTAGCGCCGCTAACGCGATGAGAGCGTTTGCAAAAAGTACCAGCAGTTGTTTGGTCATGGCTCGCTCCAGTGACGGCCATTTTACCGCTGATTCTACTTCCGGTGTTCAATCCATTTACTGAGCGGCGAGTTGAGAAGTCGACTCGCCACGGGGGACAGTGCCGGTGATCTTAACAATCGATCCAATCCACTTTTTACGTTCCAGTCGCGGTCAAAAGCTATGGGTTTCGGTCTTCTTGCTATTCACTGCTGCGGCTCCCGCGGCCATATTCCGCGCTGACCCAACTGGAACGAGCAGAGTGACATTCCTATTGCACGTGCTAAGATGGCTCGCGATCAGGCTGGTCCCAGTCGCAGGTGAATTATGTCTCGAGCCTTGTGGGTGGTGCTGAGCACATGCCTTGCTGCCAACGTAGCGTCGGTCGCCGCAGCAAATGGCCCAGCTGTCGTGTTTTTGCAGGGTGGAAGGGACTCAGCGCTGCCCGACGGGCAATGGAGCTATCAGGGGCTGCTGGCTCGAGAGCTAGTCCGGCAGTCGTTTCTGTGTGCGGCCCGTGACGAGCTAGGGTGCAGCACGCTGGATTTGCACCTTGGTCAGTCACCGCCAGCCGGTGCTATCCAGCTCGACATTGTGGCCGTGCGCGGATTGGATCGTGCCGACGCGCCGTCGAGTGCGCTGCAAATTCTGAAGGGCGAGCCGCCGACACAGGAATTGATTGTCGCGGCGGATATCAAGCCCAAAATGGGTACCGACGTCGTTGAACTCGTGCGGATTCTGGAATCGCGGTCCCGCGGAAACGGCAGCTTTGTCAAGGCGCTGCAGCAAGCCGGTATCGAAGGGCGCGTGCGTGCATGGAACACCAAGAGCCAACCTGACGCGGCGTCGCTCGCGGCTCTGGCGGAGATGAATTGTATCAGTCAGTTCCGAGCCGTCTGCAGCTTGCATGCGCAAATCGAAGAACAAGGGCGCAGCCCCGCGTTAATCGCGGCGCTGGTTCGCGCCTATGCGAACCTCGGCGTATTGACCGAGCTCCACTGGGCTCCCGCTCATAAAGTTTTCACAGCCAGGTCGTTGATTTATGCGCAGCGGCTGGTAGGCGGCAAGCACGATAACACGCAGGCCTACACGTCGAGAGCCTATGCGTTTGCGTTGGCAGGCCTGCATCAAGCGGCGCTCGACGATTTGGATGCATTAGACCGCCTGGCGGAGGAGAAGAAAGCTAAGCCGGGCGAGCTGCCGCGTATTTTGCGGAGCTACTGCCGCTTCAAGTTGGACGAGCTCGATCCGGAACATTGCGAAAGACAAAATATCGAATTGGTTCGCCTGCTGCGGCTGCTGGTGCTGGAGCACGGGGGAAGCAATCGGCAGGTAACCGAAGAGGCCATGGCCGTCATTGAGAAATTGCCCCACTGCTATCGAGTGCAGCAAAGCCTGGGACTTCGGGCCGGCGTTTCGTTGGGTCACGTCGTCACGCTGCAGGCGATTGGCAACACGATGAAAACGCTCTATCCGCGACTCAACTCGCTGGCAGATATGCCGAAAGATGCTCATGACGAGCTCGTGAAAAAAATGCCCGCAGCCGGAAAAGACGTGGAATCGGTGTTGCGGGGCGAGTTTGGCCATCGAGCGAAGATTTTCCAGTCGCTGCAGGCGAGCGAACAGTACGTTGGAAAACAGCAGCAGCTTACGTGGGCAGTGCTCGGGCACCTATTGGCGGAGCATTCGTTCTTGGAGACGTATATTCGCGGCCGCTTCGAAGGTCGCATGCTGCCGGGGCCGGCCGATCATTTTCTGGATCTGGCTCAACCGCTATATGCGTCTCATCCGCTGGCCGCGGCGATCGATTTTTTAAGAGTCGATCAGGCAGCGATTCAGCAGGCGATATCGCGGGCCGCGCAAATCGATTTTGATACTTTGGAGATTCAGGCGGATGACGTGAGCAAAATCACTCCGCGGGAAGCCACTCCGAATGACAAACGACGCACGGAGCAGGCGCGTATCATGGCTCTCCAACATGTCGATTTCACGGCGACAGACTTGCTGAACCGATATCGCTTTTGGGCGCCCGAACGAGCCAGTTATGAAGCCGCGCGGGCCTATGACTTAAGCCCCCACGCGCCAGGCGTGCGCAATCACTATGTCGAGCACCATTGGAATAAGGTTGAGCCTCAACTAGAAGAATGGCTGCGGGACGCTGAAGGGAACGCCAGCGAGCAAGCGGCGCTCGGCGCACACTACCGGAAAGAAAAGCAGTGGGACAAAGCGCTCGAGCATCTGGAAAAAGCCAAAAACTTATCGCCCGAGTTTTCCTCTATCCGTTCGCTCGCCGCGGCCTATAAAACCACGAACAAAATCGATAAATGGCAGGCGACTTTGGAGGAGTTGCTGCAGCAGCCCGACTATGGACTGGACCATGCCAATGTCCGTGTCGAGATTGCCGACTACTACATCAGTCGGCACGACTACGCATCGGCTCTGCCGTTTGCGGTCGCGGCTGCGGGAACTGGCGCCGCCTGGGCATTGCACTCCGCCGGCCAATGTTACGAAGCATTGCAGCGCTGGGACGAGGCTGAGGCCATGTATCGCTCCGCGTCGCAGGGCTATCAGGATTTCCAATGGTTGTGTTTCGTCCGCCGGACTGGCCACGGCAACCTGGAGGAAGCGAAGCAATGGGCGCGAGCTTGCTTAGCCGATAAAGGCGGCACGAGAACGACTCCGCTCACCCGCTATTTTGTATTGCGGGCGATCGGAGACGAAAAACAGGCACTTGCCCAGTTGGAGGAGGCTTATCGCAAGACTCCGGACCTGGCGAATGGACTGCATTTGGTTGTTTTGACGGACGAACGAAAAGATGCTCCCCGGCGCGACGCGGTGCTCGCCGATCTCAAGAACATTGTGGCCGCCGGCGCCGCCAAGACGCCGCCCGCCGGAATTGCCGTATTAGTGGACGCGTTTTCAAACGATTTGGCAGCAGGCGGCAAGGCTCAGTTTGACGTGGCTACTTTGCTGGCGAAACAAGCAGGAGCTCCCACGGGCGAGCTCAATGCGTTTGAGTATTTCCTGGGCAAATATTTCCACACGCACGGCAATCGCGACGCGGCGGACGACGTGTGGTTAATCCGCATGAGCAAGAATCACATGAACCACTATCACCGCACCTTGTGCGGGTTGGAGCTGCTAAAAGACGGTGTCGGCCCAGACAAATACAAAGCCAAGCTGCAAACCGTCATTGAAGTCGGACAGCCGGTGGATGCGCCGCCCAAATAATGATGCTTCGCCTAGTTACCGCAGTGGCTAATCGCCAAGGGGAATCAGTTCCATCCACTGCACCGCGGGACCAATTTTCAGATTCAGCCCCGCGATGGCTTTGCCGTCGCCGCCCAACTGAGTTTCCGCTTCGCTGCGCCGCGCGCCGGCCCAGCGGCTCTCGTACGAATCGTTCGGATCAACTCCCGACTTGGTGCGTCGCATGAAAATCAGCTTGAGTGCCGTAATCCGAGTGCCGGCTGACCCCACAACAGCTCCCACCGCGTAACCGGGCTTGGCTTCGATATCGATCGCCGTCGCTCCCGGCTCGCCGAGTTGATCTCCATCCAGCCGCCCATCTTTGTTTTCATAAATCGGCTGGATCGAACAGATGCCGAAGCGGGGATTGCCGTGATCGGTCGTCAGCCGGAGTCCGACCAGCACAGATCCCGCCGCCGGCTGACTGTGATAGTCGCGCGTCGGCGGCGGCGGATTTTTGGGACCGAGAAATGGCAGCTTCCACAGCACGAAACCACCGGCCTGTTGCTCGGCAATCGCCGGCAGCGCGACAATATCCGCAGCCTGCTCCGGGGACGGAAGAAGTAGAACCGGCGCGCCGACCGCTCGCGTGTGAATCTTATACGACTCGCCCGCTTTCACAACGCGGCGAAAGATGAAATGCAAGTCGGGCTGCTTATTCTTCGTGCGAATGGCATCCGCCGAGACGGCGGTCCAACCATCACGCAGCAAAGTCTTCGTCGTGGCCCGGCCTTTTCGCCAATCCGAATTGTTCTCACCGTTGGGCATCCAAGAGGCGGCCAGCAATACGACCCCGTTGCTGATCGCTTCGAATGCCAGCTCGTTGCCCGCATCTTTTGTCGGCTCCAGGACGGACGCGCCGTCCAGGAATGGCGGCACGCTTGTCCATTCAGGTCGCTTGCTCAATGCCGCTGGTTGAACGCCATTCAGCTTCACCTTGGCAACTGCGGTAGGCTCAAGCGGTTCCAACGCCGCGCAAGTCTCAGCAACGTTCAGCAGCAAAACTGAAACCAGCAGGAGAGGAATTCGCAGCAGCATAGTTTTAGCTCGTTGGGTTAGCCTTCGATGGTTATTTGGGCATCTGAATTTCGCGGATCGACATCCAGCGGTAGCGGGCCTCCTGGACGTTGGTGTTGCGAATGAACACCGTGCCGCCGTTGACGATTTTCATGTCAGAATGCCCGGCGACGGGATTCTGATCAGGACAATCGCTTCGAGCGAACCAGCCGCCGTCGTCCGTGGTTTCAATTACTTTCTTCCAATCGCCACCGCCGCGTCCCTCGGTCAGGTCGCGATAGATTTCGAGTTTCACGCCGTTTGGCACGTTGTAGCCGATCAGTTTCCACCCAATCCATTGATGGAACGGCAGCTTGCCATCCGGCCACGCTTGTTCGGCGGGCAGCCGATCGCGCGAAGACGAAGCCGGATGTTTCAGCTCCTTGGCGAAATCGAACGCGCCGTCGTGTCGCATGCGACCGTAGTAAGTGTGTGCGTCGCAGGGTGTGGCTGCGGTGTGACCATCGGGCCCACTGCGCAGGCCAGCAATCATCCCGGCATAATTTGTGGCGTTGTCGGCAACTCGCATGTAATACACGGTCAGCTCTACATCCCGCCACGGTGCATCATCAAACGGATAAACATAAAGTCGCGGCTGCTCTCCAGACATCGTCAAAACGCCATCTGCCACGCTCAACGTGCCTTCGCCGCGTTTCCCTGAGTTGCCCTGCGGATCGTTTGAATCGCGACGGGCCTCGATGCGGTAGTTTTGATTCTTCCAGTGCTCGGAAGTCCATGGCCGCGCCCCATCGCGAGTCGGATTGAGCATCTTGATTCCAAACGGGTCGCGATCCGCACCGGCCGAGGCCACGGGAGTCTTCTCGATTGCTCCCGGCTCAGCGGCCCAACAAACACTCACAAGGGTACACACAAACGCGGCAATCACGATCTCGACCTACACGCTAGGTATTGAACATCAACCGAAAAAAGCATGCACTAAGGCGCGGAAAGTATGTAGCAACACGTCCAGACTGTCAAATCAACAGTTCCAGGTAGTGCACAGCAGAATCGTTTCTGGTCACGCTAAGTAACACCGATTATTCTGTTTGGCATTCCAACTCAATCCCCGCACACAATGAATCGGCAAGTCACATGAAGATTGCATTCTCATTCCCGCTTTCACGGCGGTTGGCAGCCGTTGCTGCTTTAGCGTTCCTTGTCGTTTGTCTCAAAGAGAGCTCAGGAATCGGACAAACGCCGGTGCGCCCGCCCGCGGTTCCGTTGGTTTTGCATGATCCTTATTTTTCGATTTGGTCGCCGAGCGACAGGCCTACCGACAGTAATACGATCCATTGGACAGGAGCTTCGCATCGGCTCACGGCCCTGGCCCGAATTGACGGCAAAGCTTACCGCTTGCTCGGCACTGAACCCAAGGATTGTCCGGCCCTCGCCGACTCTCATCTGCATGTCACGCCAACTCAAACGAGCTACTCCTTCGAAACTCCTGAGCTGTCGTTGACGCTGAAGTTCTTGACGCCGGCGCTGCCCGACGATCTCGACCTTCTCTCTCGGCCGGTAACGTATGTCACGATGCAGATGAAACCGAAAGCCGGCAAGGTTCCGGACGTGCAATTGTATTTTGATGCGCGAGCTGAGATTGCCACGAACACGCCTGAGCAGCAAGTTTCGTCCACTACCGTTTCCGACGGCGACTTGCATATTTTGAAGGTCGGAACGGTCGAGCAGCCGATTCTCAGCAAGCAGGGGGACGACTTGCGGATCGATTGGGGTTATCTCTATCTGGCCGCCGCGAAGACAGCCTTCAGTCAGGCCGCGATTCTTGCTGCTGGAGATGCGCGCGAGTCTTTTCGCACGAAGGGCCGCCTCCCTGAAAGCGTCCAGGCAGATCCATCCGCCGCAAAAGATGGATCGGTACTAGCGTTGGCATGGAATCCAGGTCGAATCAGCGAAGAACGGTCGATCACTGCGCTAGTTGCCTACGACGACCTGTTTGCGATCCGTTACTTCGATGCCGATTTGCGTCCTTATTGGCGTCGCAACGGAGCTGACATGATTTCGGTATTGAAGACCACGGCAAGCGAGCATTCTTCGCTGCAAAAGAAGTGCGCTGATTTTGACCGGGAGCTCCTAGCGGACGCCGAGCGTGTCGGCGGTTCGAACTACGCTCAGCTTGTGGCTTTGTGTCATCGTCAATCGTTGGCCGGCACCAAGCTGGCTGCCGACAGCAACGGTCAACCACTGTTCTTCAGCAAAGAAAACAATAGCAACGGCTGCGTGGGAACGGTCGATGTTTTTTACCCGCAAGCGCCTCAATTATTGCTGCTGAGCCCGGCATTATTGAAGGCGACGATCGTACCGATTCTCGACTACGCTGGGTCGCGCCGCTGGAAATTCGATTTTGCTCCCCACGACCTGGGGCGATATCCGCATGCGACGGGTCAAGTCTATGGCGGCGGTGAAAAAACGCTCGACCGGCAGATGATGGTCGAGGAGTCAGCCAACATGCTATTGCTGGTCGCGGCCCTGGCGAAAACGGAGGGTAACGCTGCATTTGCTCAGCGCTACTGGCCGCTGCTCGAAAAATGGGCCGCATATTTGGAGAAATATGGCCTTGATCCGGAGAATCAGCTTTGCACTGACGATTTTGCGGGACATTTGGCGCATAACGTGAATCTCTCGGCGAAAGCCATTTGTGGATTAGGAGCATTTGGACAACTCGCCAAATCCAGTGAAAAGAACGAACAGGCCGCGCGGTACAACGGCCTGGCAAAGAAGTTTGCGGCACATTGGATCAAGGAAGCTTCAGTCGATGGGCATTCCCGGCTGGCCTTCGACCGTCCCGGAACTTGGAGCCAGAAGTACAACCTGGTTTGGGATCGCGTCCTCGCACTCGGTCTTTTCCCCGACGACGTGTTGGCGAAAGAGTTCACCCAGTACCGCACCGCGAGCAATAAGTATGGGCTTCCGCTCGATTCGCGTTCGACTTACACCAAGTTGGATTGGATTCTGTGGACGGCCGCGATGGCCAAAAATCGGGACGATTTCAATGCCCTCGTTGATCCGGTAATGCTGTTTGTCAATGAAACACCCGACCGCATTCCTCTCACGGACTGGTATTTCACGGATTCCGGCAAGTGGCGCGGGTTTAAGGCCCGTCCGGTCATCGGCGGAGTGTTTATGCCGATGCTAACAGACGCCGCCATTTGGAAGAAATGGTCTTCCCGAGGCGCCAATACATCGGGCCCCTGGGCGCCGCTACCGTTGAAGAATCATGCCGATTTGGTTGCCACGGGTGAAGACCATCCTGGCACTTGGCTGGTCAGCCCGGCTCAACCTGCAAATGATAAATGGCAACGAACGGATTTTCGCCCCGGAAACGAATGGAAAGCCACCGATTTTCCGATGGGCTTGAACAGCGATTCGGGAACGATAATTCGCACTCAATGGACGACTCGCGATATCTGGGCGGTACGAGATTTTGAGCTGAAGCAACTTCCTCAATCAGCAGTCAGCGTTCGCATCACGAACTCCGCGCCAGTTCAGATCTGGATCAACGGTGTCCCGGCGCTCGATCACGACAGCGGTGTTCGCGGTTACCAGGACTTTGTCATCTCGCAAGAAGCGGCCAAAGCACTGCGTGTGGGAAGTAACCGCATCGCGCTTCATACCCGAGCGATTGGCCAGCGTCCTCAAGGTCGCGCCGTTGTCGATGTGGGTTTAACCGTCGTATCTGCCGATTAACCTCAATTGAGCGATTGGCCTGTTCGCGTTACTTATTCCCGCATAATTGAAGTCGAATCCTGGGACTTTAGTGAGCCTATTCGCCGACCGCTCGCCTTAAGGAGCTATCCTTTGCGTTTGTTTCGTACCTGCCGGGGACTGCCAATTTGGATTTGTCTGTTGGTCGTTCTAACACGCTTTGGCAAATCGGCCGAGATCGTCGAGGCCGAAGTATGCGTGTTTGGTGGCACCAGTGGCGGAGTCGCGGCTGCGGTTCAGGTTGCGCGGATGGGAAAAACCGTCGTCCTTGCCGAGCCGGGGCAGCACCTGGGCGGCATGACTGCCGGCGGGCTCAGCGCGGTGGACATTGGCGACCCGCGCAGCGTCGGCGGGATTGCCCGGGAGTATTTTACGAAGCTGGCCGCGACAGTCGGTACGAAGCTGGCTTGGGATAAGCCGTTTGTGGCCGCAGGCGGTGGTCCCGCCACCGGTGGAGCGTATGCCATCGAGCCGCACAAAGCCGAACAGTTGTTTCGCGACATGGTCCGAGAAGCTGGCGTGAAGTTGCACTTTGGCGCGCGGCTGGCAGCTGTCAAGAAAGAGGGGCCGCGCATCATGGAAATCGCCATGGAGGATGGCGCGGTATTTCGGGCCAACGTGTTTCTGGACGCGACCTACGAGGGCGATTTGATGGCGCGAACCGGCGTCAGCTGCACGCTCATTCGCGAGGGGAACGCCAAGTACGGCGAGAGGTATAACGGCATTCACTATTCGGAGAAGTATCAGCCGCGGACCAATCATCTGAAGCCGGGACCGCACGGCCGGGTACCAGGCGGCCAGGGAGTTTGGGACCGGGACTTTCCGCTCGATCCTTATGTTGTGAAGGGCGATCCGAGCAGCGGGCTGCTGTCGCTCATTAGTGCCGGTGAACCGGGAATGGAGGGCGATCCCGCGCCGGGCGTGCAGGCCTACTGCTATCGATTGTGCCTGACGACGAATCCGGCGAACAGGATCCCACTCGCTCCTCCGCCGGGCTACGACGCCCGTCGGTACGAGATTGTGGCTCGGTTCATCGAAGCCTGCCTGTCGATCGGCGACGAAATGGACCTTCGCTGGTTTTCCAAGCACGATCCGCTGCCCAACGACAAATGGGACTTCAACACGGCTACGTTTGGCGGCAACCTTCCGGGCGCCAGCTGGGCATGGCCCGAGGCGAGCTATATCGAGCGAGAAAAAATCGCGACCGAGCATGAGAACTATCACCGTGGCCTCTTACACTTTTTGGCGACGGATGGGCGAGTGCCCGAGAAAGTCCGTAAAGAGATGAGTCACTTCGGTCTGCCCAAGGATGAATTCAAGGACAACGGCGGCTGGCCGCATCAAATATATGTTCGAGAGGCTCGCCGGATGGTCAGCGATTTTGTGATGACGGAGCATCACACGTTTGGCGGTCAGAACGCTGCAAAGTCGATCGGACTGGGCAGTTATGGCACCGACGTCCACGAAATTCGCCGGATTGTGAAAGACGGCGTGGTCATCCGCGAAGGCAAGATCGCCACCGGTCGCGATGGCGCTCCGCCCTATGCAATCGGTTACGACGCCATCGTGCCGCGGCAAACGGAGTGCGACAATCTGCTCGTGCCTTTCGCACTTAGCGCCAGTCACACGGCTTTTGCGAGCATTCGCATGGAGCCGGTGTTTATGGTCCTGAGCCAAAGTGCGGCGACTGCAGCCGTGATGGCCCTGGATCAAGCCGTCGCCGTTCAGCGAGTCGATTACGGCTCACTCAAGATGCGTTTGGAACACGATGGACAAGTACTCGTTTGGAAACCGTCCGCACCCTGAGGCCACTTAACTGAGCGTCGCCATGAAACACATTCTATTCGGGTTCTTGCTGGCAGCGCCACTATCAGCAGTGGCTGAGTTGCCCGTCGTCGATCGCTCTGCAGACACCGCTCGCCACGTAGTCATCGCCCGCGGTACGGCCGACATCTATCAAGGCCATCCGACGACATTGCTGCTCCCAGACGGCAAGACGATGTTTGCCGCCTGGACGCTTGGCCACGGCGGGGCATGCGGACCGCTGAAGCGCAGCGATGATGGCGGCCGAACCTGGAGCGAGCTGCTCCCTGTTCCGGATAATTGGACGACGGTCCGTAATTGCCCGGCGCTGTATCGCCTGACCGATCCGCAAGGCGTGTCGCGGCTGTTCGTCTTTGCTGGCCAGGGACCGGGCGGAGCGATGCATCAATCGGTTTCGACTGACGATGGGAAAACCTGGTCACCGATGCGGTCGAATGGCCTGGTCTGCGTCATGCCGTTTTGCACGATTGTTCCAGTAGCGGGCGGCAAAAAGCTCATCGGCCTGACGAATATTCGCCGCCCAGACGAAACGAAGGACCCGCGTTCGAACATCATCGCGCAAAGTGAATCGATGGATGGCGGCTTCTCATGGACCTCATGGAGAGTATTGCTCGACTTGGGCGATTTGAAGCCTTGTGAACCAGAAATCGTTCGCTCGCCGGATGGCAAACAGCTTCTTTGTCTCATGCGGGAAAACGTGCGGACCGAGCCGGGGCACTACATGATCAGCGACGACGAAGGAAGCACTTGGTCAGTGCATAAGGCCCTGCCGCCGGGACTGCATGGGGACCGCCACAAGGCCGTGTATGTGCAGGACGGCCGTCTGGTCGTTGTCTTTCGCGATATGGGGCAGAACAGCCCGACACGGAACCACTTTGTGGCTTGGGTGGGTCGGTATGAAGATATACTCGCGGGCCGCGAGGGTGAATACAAAATCAAACTGCTGCATAGCCACAAGGGGAGCGACTGCGGCTATCCCGGATTGGAACTCCTGCCCGACGGCACTCTCGTAGCGACGACATATGTGAAATACCGGCCGGGACTCGAGCAAAATTCCGTCGTCAGCGTCCGATTTTCATTGGCAGAAACCGATCAGGCTGGGAAGAAGCTTTCCGCCAACGCCGCGGAAAAACCGCTACCCGCAGGCTCCGTGTGGCAGGTCGTGCTTTGCAATTCGACAATCACTCTGGCGACGACAGCAATTGACAGATCTTTGCCACTAAATCGTGCGGCACAAAGGGCTTCTGAATGAACCCACTCGCGCCCAGGCCGGCAAAGTGCGCCGAAACGTCTTGCTCGCTGTATCCGCTCATCACCAGCACTTGAATGTTGGGCTGCATGCAGCGCAGCTCCTGAAGGGTCTCGACTCCATTCAGGCGCGGCATCGTGAGGTCCAGCAGCACCAGGACGATCTCTTGTGAATGCCGCTGGAAGAGGTCCAGTCCCTCTAGCCCGTCACACGCGAGAAGGACCTGGAAGCCCGCGTCTTCCAGCACAAGCCGCGTGAACGTCGCCACACCGGCATCGTCTTCCATGATCAGGACCGTTCCGTCTCCGTGCGGAGTCGCGGGCTCCGGTGCCGCAGCCTTAGAAGCCGCTGGCTTGGACGCTGTCGCGAGGACGCTCGGAAAGAACACCTGAAACAGCGTCCCTTGGCCGGGAGTGCTGGTCACGTTGATGATTCCGCGGTGGCCGCGGACGATGCCCTGCACGGCTGCCAATCCCAGGCCGCGGCCCGAGAACTTGGTGGTGAAGAACGGATCAAAAATTTTGGCCACTGTCTCGCTGCTCATACCGCAGCCATTGTCCTCCACTTCGACATAGGCATAGTCGCCGGCGTGTAATTCGTCGAAGCATAACGCGGAGCGGAGAAAATCCGCATCCAACTGGCGCACCCCGGTGCGAACGTCGATCACGCCGCTTTGTTCCTGCAGCGCGTCGGAGGCGTTCGTAATCAAATTCATCACGACTTGCCGGATTTGGGTGGCATCCCCCTCGACGGTGGCCGGCGCCGCGTCTAGCCGCAGGGTGGCCTTCTTGCAAATGACGGTCCCCAGTAGCTTGGCCATCTCTTGCACCAGCGCATCCAGGCGGAGCACCTCGATTAGGAACCTTCCCTTGCCCGAATAGTCGAGCATTTGCTGCGTCAAGTCGGCCGCTCGCCGGGCCGCCATTTCAATCTGGTGGAGCAGGGGCGAGGCAGGCGATTCGTCCGACAACTCCAACTGTGCCAGACTGGCATTGCCCAGAATCGAGGTCAGCAGGTTGTTGAAGTCGTGGGCGATGCCGCCGGCCAAGACGCCCAAGCTCTCCAGCTTCTGGGAGTGCTGTATCTGCGCTTCGAGCTTGCGTTTTTCTTCGTCTGCCTGCTTTTGGTCGGTGATATCAAGGTAGATGGATGCAATCGCGGGGCGGTTGTTCCACGAGACCAGGCTTGCGGTCGTGGTCACCCAGAAGTTGCTGCCGTCCTTTCGTTTGGCTCGCCAGCCCGGGTGGGGCGCGATTCGCTCGCCCCGGTACGCCGCCTCGATGCGCGTTCTTAGCGTGGTCAAATCGTTCGGATCCGCCTGAGTGATCCACGTCTCTTGACCCTCTAGATCCTCGGGCGTCGCATACCCGAACATCGTCGCGGCCGACGGATTGGCATAGCGGATGATGCCGCCCTGATGCATGATCATGCCCTGGAGGGAGCTTTCGACGATATCTCGAAATCGTTTCTCCGACAGGCGGAAGCTTTCCTCGGCCCGCTTGCGTTCTGTGATGTCTCGCACTACCGCCAGCAAATAGTCACGGTCGAGACGCACGTACGTGCAGTTGATTTCGACGGGGAACACGGAACCGTCTTTGCGGCGATGCTGACCCTCGGTGATTCGCGCTCCCGCGCGACGTATTTCCGCGCAGATTTCCTCCCAGGTCCCCGGGCCCGCCAGCGGATCGATCTGCGGGACGGTAAGGGCCAGATACTCTTCGCGCGTGTAGCCGCGGGACTGACAGGCTTTCTCGTTCACGTCGAGGAATCGCCCCGTTTCCGGGTCAATCACCTCGATCGCGTCGTTGGCTTGGTCGATGAGAGAACGGAACAGGTTTAGCGACGCTTCCACTCGCTTGCGCTTGGTAATTTCGTGCATCAAAACCTGAATGGCTGGCCGGCCTTGATACAGGCAAGGCGCAGCGCAAGATTCGACGATGACTGGCTCCTGGTTGTCGAGACGGCGCAAGCGGAACTCTCGCGGCGGCGCCGGTTGCCCCGTTTCGCGGATCATCCGTCGCCGCAGGGCTGCCGCTTCCCGCTCGTCGGGATGAAAAAAGAAATCACTCGGCCGACCGAGCAGCTCCTGCTCCGACGAAGCGCCCAGCAGGGCCAAGCCAGCGGGATTGCAGTAGCGGATGATGTCGGAGTCCAGGATCAAAATCGCATCTGGGGCCAATTCGACCAGGCTGCGATAGCGCTGTTCGCTCTCGCGCAGCGAATCTTCGGCCCGGCGGCTTCCCATGCAACTTTTGACCTCCGTGCTTGTAGAATGACTTGCTCGCGATTCATTTTACCCTCTGGCAGCAGAAATCGCTCCCTTCGCCTGATCCTCCAGATAATTTCTGCTAGATGCGGCCAAACCGCGACACATGTTCGCTGCCAAACTGCTGCCACTCTTCGGGGCGATGTCTGACGAGCCAATAATTCACGACGTTGGGATTGCCAGAGTGAGCGGATTCGATCCCCGCAGCCTGGCAAGCGACTTTCCCGTGTCCGTTCGCCCAGGATAACCGCCGTTGCGCCGACCAAACATGCGATTCGATTTGGACTTCTAATGCCGTTGGAAACTACTTGCACGACGGAGCACAAGGCGCACACGGCTGACAAGGCACTCGCTCGACATGTTCCTGCACGACGCATTTCGTCGTACAGATTTCCTTGCCGACGATTTCCTTCTTTACCAGCACCTTCTTATATCTCGGGCACTGGCAATCGGGGCAGACCTCGCAGTCGTCGCAGCCGTGATGACAGAAGAGACTCCACAGCGGCGGTAGTTTCTTGACGCAAAACGGCACGTCCTTAACTTCATAGACCGTCTTCTTGATCTGCTTCGTCTCTGGCACAAGCCGGCAACTGTGGGTGATGCAGTCTTGATAGCAAACCGTTGGCTGCGGCTCGACGGAGTATCCAGGTGCCGCTTCCTCGGCTGAAACCGTCAAACCGGCCAGCGTCCCAGCGGTCACCAGTGCTATCACGAACAGGGAGCCGATTCGCATGGCCGTTTCCAGTGTGAAAAGTAAGGGGCAACCGTGCAGCTGGCGCGCGCCGCCTCGTACAGGATGCAAAGCCATTATTGTTGTCGGTTGTAGCGTCACTTGGCGGAAATCTTTTTGCGCCGCCAACTTGCCTCGCTAGCGGTCCCTGCTGGCATCACAATTAAAAATGCTCCATTCCTAGCAAACGGCAATAGTTGAATAGCCGATAGCAGCATAGACCGGGATTCTGCGCGGTTCCTCTAGACTGCCTTGATTCCCCCGGTGGCTGCGCCAGGACGGCGCGAGCTCGGACGGATTTGTTCCGCCAGGGAGGGTCAGCCAGTGCGATTGCTTTCCCATCGAATCAGCGCCTGTCGATTCGTTTTTGCGGTCACGGTCGTGATCGCGGCTGCCGCACGCAGCTCATCTGCCCAAGAAGGATCCGTCCAGCAGGCCGGCACTTGGGCGACCCCCGCGCCGACTGGTTCCGCGCCGACGTGGCAGGACTTCAACGAGCTCGCAGCGCGCCTCGAAGCAACCGAGGCCCGGCTGCAAGCCATGAACTCCTATAGCACCAGCGCCGTCGTTGAAACAGACAGCGCCTATCAACAGGGCGCATCAACGCTTTCCACCACAACGGGGACGCCCGACAGCACCCCGGCGCTCATGTCGCGGCTATCGACCCTCGAAAGCAGCTACGCAGCCGATAAGGCCAAATTGCCGTCCTTCCGATTGTCCGGCTTTGCCCAGCTCGACTATGGCGCATTCAGCCAAGACGCTGCGAGTCTGGCCAATCTTGGCGACATTCAAAACGGCGTTGGCTTCCGCCGCGCTCGTTTGCAAGCGGTCGGCAATTTGAGCGAATTCACGCGGTATAGCCTCGAAATGGACTTCGCCGTGGCGGGCCGCCCTAGCTTTATGGACGTGTGGGGCGAGCAAACGAATGTGCCGTGGTTCGGCAACGTCCGTATCGGACAATTTCGACAGCCCACGACGATGGACGGCTGGACAAACATCAAACACTTGGAATTCCTTGAACGTTCTCTGCCGTTTCAAGCGATGGACCCGTTCCGCCGCGTGGGCATCATGAGCTGGTATAACCTGGGCGACGACGACCGAACCTTGCTCGCCTATAGCGTGTATGCGACGGGATTCAGCTTCGCCAACAGCGCCGGCGTGCCTCCCACCAATGGCACGCTTGGCGATACTCGCTTTGCAACGCAAATCGGCGATAATGGCGGCGTTTCGGCGGCGATTCGCGGAACCCATTTGCTGTACTGGGACCCGTATGCCGGCGATCGCTACTTGCTGCACATCGGCGGCGGGTACAACTTCAGCGAGATCGGTGGCGCGAATAATGGGCCGTTGGTTGCGGCGAACACGAACGCTCGCACCTATGAAGCGCGGGCCATTCCCGAATTCTTCGTTGGCGATCCGGCCGGCGGAGCGCTAGGCGGGCAAACAGCCGCGTCCGGCACTCCCTTTGTCGCCGATTCCGGCCGCTTCCTCGCCAACGATTTCCACTTCTTCCACACAGAGCTCGCGGGCAACTACGGCCCGGCCCACTTTCAAACGGAATACATGGCCACGCTCATCGACCAAGTGGCCGGCCCGCAAGTCTTCTATCACGGTGCCTACGCTCAGTGCGGTTATTTCCTCACCGGCGAAAATTGCGGCTACAACAAGCAAATGGGCGCCCTTGATTACAACGTCAAGCCCTTCCGGGAGTTTTTCGGCCTCGGTCGCGATCAATGGTTCTGCGGCTGGGGCGCGTGGGAAATCGCCGCTCGCTATTCCTACGTCAATCTGGCCAGCAACAACGTCGTCAATCCAGTTGTAAACGTCGCCAACCTGCCCCATACGCCCAACCCCGGCATCGTCAACGATGCCACGCTCGCGCTCAACTGGTGGTGGAACCAGTACACGCGGGTGCAGTTCAACTACATCAACGTCAGCCAGAACCCGACGCTCGGAGCGACCGGCATCACGAACATTTACGCCGCTCGTTTCCAGTTTGAGTTCTAAGCTTACCGAAAAAATGGGAGGGCGACGGGTGGCTGTGTTTTGCGCAGCATAACACGGCCTGACCACCGCCTCGTTGACCACCGACTAGCTCCCGAGCCCGCTTGGGAACTCACGCCCGCGGAGCTCCGCTTTGCCAACAGGTGAAAACATGAAATTCAAAGTTTCCATGACGCTCCTGGTCCTCGCTCTCGCCGGACTCGCCTGGAACGTCCGCGGCGGCGACGGCTGCGGATGCTGCCCCCATTGCGGCTGTGGCGTTACAAAAGTTTGCAAGCTCGTTCCGGTTGTCACCAAGACACCCAAGGTCGAGTACTACTGCAAATGCGGCGACATTTGCGTGCCCGGCAAGAGCCAATGCGTCGGCACCGAATGCGTGACCGACTGCGACGGCTGCACCCATAACCAAAAGGTCTATGAGCCGTGCTGCGGCAAGGTCTATGCAACCGTCACGCCGGGCAAGAAGACCACCATGGTCGAGAAGTGCAGCTACAAGTGCGTTGTCGAATATGTCTGCGACAAATGCGGCTGCTGCTGTGGCTCTGCGGGCACGAGCGGATATTCGTCCGGCAGCTACGCACCGTCCGGCCCAGCTGTGCATCCGCACGAAGAGCCGCACCCGCTGCACAAGCAATCGAACTAACCCGAGCACTCACCACGCAACGTGAAGTTAAGTACCAGCAGCCGAACGGTAGGATCATGCAAATGCATTGACTGGCAAGTATCATGAGCAGGCGAACACTGTCTCTGGACGCTTTGCCATGCTCAATTCCTGGGCACGATCGATTCGTGTCACTGCTTGCTTCAGCCTGATCCTGATTCAGTCATCAATCGCCGATGAAAATCGGGCCACGCCCGTCGAGCGGATTCACGTTGCCAAAGGCTTTCGCGTCGAGTTGCTGTATTCCGTGCCAGCCAACGAGCGAGGCTCGTGGATCAATCTGTGTACCGATGATCGCGGGCGGATTTTGGTTAGCGATCAATACGGCGGCCTCTTTCGGTTGCCGCCACCAGCCGCAGATCAGCCGTTGGATTCGAAGTCGATCGAGGCCGTTCCAGCCCCGGTTCGAGCCGTGAATGGCATGGTATGGGCGTTCGGGGCGCTGTATGTAGCCGTAAACGACTACGAAAAGAAGATCGCCAGCGGCCTCTACCGCGTCACCGATTCGGATGGCGATGATCAACTCGACAAGGCCGAGTTATTGCGGGAATTCAAGGGCCAAGGCGATCACGCAGTCCATGCGCTGGTTTCGACGCGCGATGAAGATGGGCTCTATCTCGTCTGCGGCAACGCCGCAAAGCCCGCGGAGTATTCAAAGACGCGCGTCCCGCCATCGTGGGGTGAAGATCATCTTTTGCCTGATATGGCGGATCCCAGGCTGCGGCAGCGCGACGTGCTCGCGCCGGCCGGCATCATCTACCGCGTCTCGCCGGACGGCAAAGACTTCGAACTCGTCTCCAGTGGCTTTCGCAACGCATTCGATGCCGCCGTGAATCGCGACGGCGAGCTGTTTGCATTCGATTCCGACGACGAAGGGGACATGAATCTGCCCTGGTATCGCCCAGCCCGAATTTGCCACGTCGTCAGCGGCGCCGACTGGGGCTGGCGCAACGGCGCGGGTAAGTGGCCGCCGTTTTATCCGGATACCTTGCCCCCGGTGATCGACATCGGCCCCGGCTCGCCGACCGGAATGACTTTCGGCTATGGCGCCAAATTCCCGGCCAAGTATCAAAACGCTTTGTTTGCTCTCGACTGGAGCTGGGGCAAGCTCTATGCCGTCCATTTGCAACCGCACGGTGCGAGCTATCGCGCCGAAAAGGAAGAGTTTCTCTCCGGCGCGCCTCTGCCGCTGACTGATGCCATCATTCATCCCAATGACGGCGCAATGTATTTCACAATCGGCGGACGCAAGATTCAGTCGGGGTTGTATCGCGTGACTTATGTCGGCGGCGAATCAACTGATCCAACAATTGTGAGGTCCGCAAATAGCGATCGGCGGCAATTACGCCAGCAGCTTGAGGCGTTTCATGGCGTTAACGCTCTTCAAGCTGTCGATAAAGCCTGGCCGCTGCTTAATGATTCCGACCGCTTCATCCGTTCAGCTGCTCGAACTGCAGTCGAACATCAACCGGTTGAGGCATGGTCAGCTCAGGCGCTATCGGAAACGGACCCGGCAAAGCAGGTCGAGGCTCTACTGGCGCTCGCCCGCGCTGGCGGCATTGATCCAAAGCACCGGAAACCGGGCGATCCATCCGTAGATTCCGTGCTCGGCGCAAAGCTGTTTGAGGTGCTCGCGGCGATCCATTGGAAGGACCTGAATTTTGCACAGCGGCTGACGTATCTCCGCGCGATTCAAATCACGCTCATTCGCTTCGGTCCGCCGAGTGACGAGCGACTGGCGCGTCTGAGCGATAAACTTGCCCCCCTTTTTCCCGCAGCCGAGCCAGAATTCAACTGGCTCCTCTGCGAAACGCTTGCCTACCTGCAATCGCCCGCGCTCGCGATAAAAGGCGTCGCGTATTTGTCCGCCGCCGCCACGCAAGAAGAGCAAATCGAATGCGCTCGTTCGCTTCGAATGCTCAAAACCGGCTGGACGACACAAACTCATACGGCCTATTTCCGCTGGCTTCTCAAAGCAGCCAGCAGCTACCGCGGCGGCGCGAGCTTCGACAAGTACATCGAGTTCATCCGCAATGACGCGGTCGCCAATCTCAGCGACGAGCAAAAAGCGGCCCTACGAGATGTGCTCGATGAAAAGCCCATTCGCACGTCGCCGCTCGATGGACTATCGTCGTTGCTCGCCGGCCGCCCGCGAACTGAATGGACGCTGGACGAATTGTCAAAAGCCACCGGAGCTAATCTCGAGCATCGCGATCTAGCGAACGGCCGCAAAATGTTCGCCGCCGCGGCCTGCTACACCTGCCATCGCCTGGGCAACCAAGGCGGCATGTCGGGCCCGGACCTCACGACCGCCGGCCGCCGCTATTCACCACGCGACTTGCTCGATCACATTCTCAATCCCAGCAAGGAAATCAACGAGCAATACGTGCCCCTCGTAATTGCCACCACCGAAGGCGAGGTTATCCAAGGTATCGTCGTCAATCTGCAAGGCGACACCATCGAAATCAACACCGACGTTACCGACCCCAGCCGGCGAACCAAAATCAATCGCGCGGTAATAACGAGTATCGAACCGACCAAGGTTTCGCCAATGCCCAACGGCCTTCTCTCCCAACTCACGAAGGACGAAATTCTCGATCTCGTCGCTTACATCCTCAAAGCTGGCGAGTCACAAGTGCCAAGCGCTCATTAAACGTCATTTTTTGGCTGGGGTTGGCGGCGTAAATACATACGGCTTTGCGACTTCGAATCGGACCTTCGGCTGAGCTGCCTTCCAAGCGGTTTCGGTGACCGGCGTCTTTTGGTGCAGCAGCACATTCGCGCCTTTCATTCCGCCAGCCGCAATATCCAGAAGTCCATCTTGGTTCATGTCATGCACAATCAGCTGGCGTCCGATGCCCGAGTCGCCGTCGGCTTTGTTCGGCACCCAATCGACGCCATTCGGCCCCCGCACGAGTCGAAACCAATACACGACCGCGCCGGCATCCCACAGCGGGCTCTTAGTGTGGTGCGACCAATACGTCTTGCCGGTGACGATGTCTTTCAATCCGTCGCCATCGATATCGGCCAAGTTGACCGAGTGCGGCTCGCTAAACAGAACGCCGTAGCGATTGTTGGCAACCTCGTCGCCGACGATTGTGTGCTGACGAAACGCAATTTTGTCCCCCTCGCGAACTTGCTCGTGCCACACAACGCCGAAATCGTGAGCGGCCAGGCTGGTGATCACATCATTGTCGCCGTCCCCATCCACGTCATACGCATACATCTCCGCGCCGCCGGTGGTGGTGAACTTGGCTCGCTGAAACGACCAACGCACTGAATCGCCTAGATTTGAGGGCTGCTCAAACCAGCCGTCCTTCATCAGAATGTCGCCCTTCCCGTCGCCGTTCACATCGCCGATACCCAAACCATGCCCAAACGGCACCGGGGCGACCTTCTCCGAGATCGGATGAAAGGTCCACGCCACCAACGGCTGTGCCGGATCGAACGTCGCATAGCCAAAGAACCCCTCGTGCGTGCAAACGAGCTCCGGCTGCTCGTCGCCAACGATATTCACGAATTGCGGCGACTCATTTGACACGGAGTCGAGCACCTGGTGCTTTCGCCATGGCTGCCAATGTCCGTCCGCCCTTGGATTCTCATAGACAAACGCCGGCGTCCCAGGAAATCCGGCCGTCAGCACGTCGTTCCAACCATCGCCGTTGAAGTCATACACCCAAGCGAAGAAATGATCGGCATAGCGCTCCCGCGGCTGCGGCTTGGCCGAATAAATTTCGTGCCTCTCTTGAAATGACGGCCCCGCAAACCAATATGGGCCATACACAATGTCCACGTGGCCATCACGATTGAGATCACCCGCGGCAATGCCTTCGGAATAATAAACGTCGGTGAGCTGCTGCCGTTCAAATGAATGCAGTGCATATTCCTGGGCGCGCATTGGCGCCAAAACAACAACCGTCAGGAGCGCACCAAGTACCCAGCAGGCAGATCGCATCACGCTCAGCGACCCGCCGCTTGGCACTACATTTTCCACTGCTACTTTCTCTTCCACCATCATTTCAGATACCACCCTTTGGCATTCGGATCCGTGTGGAAGAACTTGACCAACATGTCTGCGACCTTCTTTTGCCCTAGCTGGCTCGGGTGCGTCCCATCGCGGTCAGTCAGATCGTCCTTCGTCCACACGGTCCCGTCTTTCCGCGGCGTCATCCCATCACCCCACAAATAGGGCCCCCACAGCACCACCGGCGATTTCACGTCGCCCTTCGACGAATCCCAATTCAGCGCCGCGTCGCCCGCCATCTGGCGGTCGATGATCCAACGCATCGAAAACGCGCCTTCATAAGCGTACGGCTCGGGATTCAGCCCCGTCGTCGCATAGCCGCCGTAGATCCGGCTCGACAAGAACGCCAGTTGCAAATTCGGAAACTGCTTTTTGATCACTTGCAACGAAGTGACAAGGTCGTTCTCGAGTTGGTGAGCATGAGCCGGGAATTCTCCGAACCGTGCCTGCCCAGCCAGAGCCTGTTTGACCCACGCTACCTGCACTTGCTCATGCGAGACTTCAGCCGCCTTCAGTCGCTGATCCGCAACACCCCAGGTTTGCTTGCCGATATCGCTTGTCGGGTCGTTCCAGGTCATCGGAATTCTTCCGCCCTGCGCCAAATCGACGACAACAACCTTGTCCGACTTTTGTGCGTCGCTATCGGCCAGCTTTGCGAAGGTCGAGAATTCCATCGTCGTGTTCGACATGCCAATGCTCACCAAACCGATCTTGCCGCTCGCCGACGGCTTGCCTTGCGCATCGAGTGGCTGAATCTTCGCAATGGCTTTCTTCGCCGCCTCTTGCTGCTGCGCTGGCGGATCATTGCGGCCATTGCCATACAGACCGCCGGATTCGCCCTTGTACGTTTCGCTGCCGAGTTCCGTTAACGGCTTGACGCCAATCGAATCGCGCGGCGGTGGCGGCGGAGCGAAATTCCCCTTCTGACCTCCCGCTTTCGGTTGGCCGCCAGCCTTCGCTTGTCCGCCAGCCTTTGGTTGTCCGCCAGCCTTTGGTTGGCCGGCTCCCTCGCCGGGCAAACGCATGCCCACGAGCACCATCTTTCCGCCGCGATCCTCGGCGCGAAACATCACCGTCGTCCCGACCGGAATCCCTTTTTCTCTCGCGCCGGCAATGTCTTGGTTGCTCGCATCGCGAAACATCGTCTGCGGCGCAATCGCCGCCTCAACCACCGTTCCTTCCTGCGTCGTGATCCTCACCACACCTTTCTCCGTGTCAAAGCTCTTGATTCGGCCCCGCTGCGGCTGTTGAGCCCACAGAGGGCTGCACAACAAGCACAAAACCAAGCCGATCAGCAGGCGATTCATGGGAACCTCCGATAAAGGCGCTAACGTGAGCGGTGTAAATGTCCGCTACGTCTCGTAGAATACGAAACGCATAACTTCACTTCAAACGGGAGTCGGCAATGCATTCGAGAGCCGCAGTCTTGGCGGCCGTGGCGCTTAGTCTAGCCGCGCCGCTGGCCCACGCCAACAATCAGGCCGCAAATCGTAAGCAACCCAACATCCTTCTCGCCATCGCCGACGACTGGGGCTATGGCAATGCCAGCGCTTACGGTTGCCAATGGACCAAAACGCCCGCCTTCGACCGCGTCGCCCGCGAAGGTCTGCTGTTCACGCATGCTTACACGCCGAACGCCAAGTGCGCCCCCTCGCGCGCCTGTCTGCTAACCGGCCGCAATTCGTGGCAGCTCGAAGCGGCATGCAACCACATCTGCTTTTTCCCGACCAAGTTCAAGACGTATGCCGAAGCTCTGGCCGACCACGGCTATTTCGTCGGGAAAACGATGAAAGGCTGGGGGCCAGGTGTCGCGAACGACGAAGCCGGCAAGCCGCGGTTGATGGCCGGTCAGTCGTTCGACGCCAAAAAGCTGCAGCCGCCGACAAAGTCAATCGGCAACAACGACTATGCCGGCAATTTTGCCGACTTCGTGAAAGCCGCGCCGGCAGATAAGCCTTGGTGCTTCTGGTATGGCTCGGTCGAGCCCCATCGGACGTATGAATACGGTTCCGGCGTGGCGAAGGCAGGGAAAAAGCTCACCGACATCGATCGCGTTCCCGGCTATTGGCCGGACAACGAAACCGTGCGGAACGACATGCTCGACTACGCTCTGGAAATCGAGCATTTCGACTCACATCTGGGCAAAATGCTCGCTCTGATCGCCGAGCGCGGCGAACTCGATAACACGCTCGTCGTCGTCACCTCGGATCACGGCATGCCATTCCCGCGGGCGAAGGGCAACGCGTATGAGGCGTCGAACCATGTGCCGTTGGCGATCATGTGGCCGCGCGGCATTCAGTCGCCGGGGCGAAAGATCGACGATTACATCAGCTTCGTTGATCTTGCGCCAACCTTTTTGGAAGCGGCGGGACTGGCTTGGGCTGATAGCGGCATGCAGCCGATGATCGGCCACAGCTTGAGCGATGTTTTCACTTCGACCGCAAGCGGCAAAGCAAATGCAGCTCGCGATCACGTCCTTATCGGCCAAGAGCGCCACGACATCGGCCGTCCGCATGACTGGGGCTACCCGATTCGCGGCATTGTGAAAAACGCCGTGCTATACCTCCACAACTACGAACCGACTCGCTGGCCCGCCTGTAATCCCGAAACCGGCTATCTCAATTGCGATGGCGGGGCGACGAAGACGGTCGTGCTAGAGGGTCGGACGAAGCCCGCTGGCCTTCGCTATTGGCAGCTTTGCTTTGGCAAGCGGCCCGCCGAGGAACTGTACGACCTCAAGGCCGATCCTGATTGCTTGGCGAATCTTGCCAGCGATCCGCGGCATCAAAAGCTCAGACAAGAACTCTCCGATCAAATGGTCGCCGAGCTAAAAGCCCAAGACGATCCGCGGATGTTCGGCCGCGGCAGCGTGTTCGAAGAATATCCCTACTCTGACGCTGGTCTGCGCGGCTTTTACGAGCGGTACATGAAAGGCGAAAAGCTCCAAGCCGGCTGGGTCAATCCCAGCGACTTCGCCCCAGCGCCGCTGGATGAATAAGCGAGCTGGGAGGGCGAAGCTCCTGCTGAGCCGCTTTTGCTCTTATGTTTATTTACCGCATCCGCGTAAACCGCATCGCCCCAAGCTCCGCCACTTCGGCCGTCGCTGACGGCTTAGCATTGAACGGCACATAAAAGACATCCGTTCCATCAAATTCAATCTGGACGTTCTCTTGCTTGCCCGACTCTTCGGTCGATTTGATCGTCAGCAAGTCGCCGTCCTCTTTCGTCTTTTCCCAGCGGCCTTGCGAATTAAATGCTTGACCGTTGGTCGTTCCGCTGAGAACCATCGATCCATCCGGCCGGAATTCAAAGTCATACTGCAATTGCGACAAGGCGGCGACTTGCTCGGCTGCCATCTTGGCCTGCGTTTCTTCATAAACGATCATCTCGCCGCGCCACTTGCCCGGCAGTCGCTGAGCAGCCGGCGGCAGCTTGGACGAACCGCAACCAATCAGGCCGGCGGCAACCGCCATCGCGGACAGGACCGTAACCACTTTCAAGATGCTCTTCATCGCAAAATTCTCCCTAGGCCGCTTGCGGCTCGTGAATTGGGTGGGGGAATTTAGTCCAGGGACAAGCGAATAACAATTGCAATTCGCCACTCGCAGTTTAATGCGGCGCGCAAGCTGCAAGCACCGCTAGCGAGTTACAATGAGTCATGCGAGATTGGTCGCTGTTTTTCCGCATGAATAAACATCGTTGGCACTGGATTCCGATCGGTTTGGTCGCCGCAGCGGTCGCTGTCGTGGCAATGGCCACCGCCATGAATGCCCGCGTCCTTGGCTGGTGGCAAGCATGGATTTGGGTCGGTTGCGCGCTCGCGATTGCTGCCGCGTTCTGGTTTCGCCGCAAGCTGAACGTCACGGAAATCGAGTTGGAAACGCTTCGCCAGCGACTGGCGGGCGAAGAAACGCGGCTGGCGACCGAGCGGGCGCAGTTCGAAGAGTTGCAATTGGCCGTTCGTGAAGATATGAAGGACGAGGCGGGGCGGCTGGGCAAACGGGAGCAGGCGCTGGCCGATCGGCTCGTCACTTACCACGAGTGGATGGAATTTCCGCAGCCGTTGAATCTGGGCCATACGCCGCTCGATGATGCCCGCCTGGCCGAGCTGGCCAAAAAAGACCGCGAGCTGATGGAATTGCTCAAGGCCGAGACGAAAATCCTCTACGACAACATTCTGCAGAACAAATACCTGCTCGAAGGCCGAGTGTCGCTGCCGGCGATTCGCGATGATGTCGTCATGCTGGTTACGAAAGTCGCCCGCATTTATCAGCCGACAGTCGAGCAGCCGCTCCTGGAGGCGAGTTTGACCCGCGTGCTGCGGGCACTGAGTCGGGCGAGCCTGCAAATGCTCGTTGTCCTCGACGAATTGCCGTTGGATGTCAAGCACGCAAGCTTTAGCAGCATCTACGGCTACGTTCGCAGCGCCGTGGACACCTGGCGCATGTACAAATCGGCCGAACCATATTGGCCCTATGTGAACACCGCCTGGTATTTCGGCCGGTTTGCTTTGGGGGCCAATCCACTGGCGCTCGGCGCGTGGTGGTTCGTCGGAAATCTGGGCACGCGCGGCGCGCAGGCGATTGCCCAGCATTTGATTAATCGGCAGGCACTGTCATTGCTAAGCAGCGTGGTCCGTGTCATCGGTTTTGAAGTCGCGGGAATCTATGGCGGCGATTTCC
Organism: Pirellulaceae bacterium; assembly: GCA_036496265.1. Classification (GTDB taxonomy): domain Bacteria; phylum Planctomycetota; class Planctomycetia; order Pirellulales; family Pirellulaceae; genus CAYLLN01. The sequence continues at coordinate 49,366 of DASXLL010000196.1, forward strand.
GGCATCGCGATGCCAACTGGATTTATGCGGCCGAGTTGACCGAGCTGATTAGCGAGTTTCCCCTATCGCGGGATAGCCTCTCGCATGCGCTCCGCGAAGTCGGATCGCTGGAGCTGCGGAGCGAATACGACCGTATTTTTTTGTATCGCTGTTTGGCGAACGGCAAATCGGTTCGCCCGGGACGCTATGCTGCCGCATCGATTCTCAATGCGGACGAGCGGCGGGCGATTGCGACTCGGCTGGAGCGTTTTCTAGAAACGTTCATTCACGGCAAATCGGCCGATCGAATTGGTCGCTGGAAGTCAGCGGCGGAACAGCGGCTGGGGCTCAAGCTCTCGATTGCCGCTGCGGTCTCGTCGCTGACCGTACGCGATCAAATTCTCGATGCGGCTGCGTCGCTGATGAGCTTTCTCGTAACTGTCAAGCAGCTTGAGCCGCCCGAAGCGGCGCGGATTTTGGAATCGACGCGGATTTTCGAGGAATTGCCGAGGGAAAAGCGGCGGGAAGGACTGGAACTGCTCACGAACACGGCGTCGTATTTCTTCGAGCATCCCGATTTGGACCCTGATAGCGATTTGGCGGACATTTATCTCGATGACCTCGCTGCCATGCATGCTCGGCTGCCGCCGCGGGCCGGGGCGATCGAAGCGACCCTGGTCGATGTGGCTGCTTACTTGCGGCGTCCTGCCAAAAAAATGCAACGTCTTATCGAACGGCACTATGCGGCGACGCTGGCCAAACGGCTGCCGGCAGAGGCGTTCCCGCGGCGCGTGCCGGCGGCGGCTGCTCGTGCCGCGCTCGATTTGCTCGGCGAGCCGCCGCAGCAAGCGGCTTTTTTGTATGGTCCGGCACAACTGGAGCGGGCCGATGATGAGCAGGCGACCGCGGTGCGGTTTGAGTCGCTGTGGCTACTCGGCATCGATCGCCGGCTCGTGCTTTTTTCGGCCGCGGATCAGCCGCGAGTGATTTGGTCGGCGAAGGCGGCTGAGGTGCATGCTGAGCCGATCCGCCAGCTTTTGGCGACGAACTGCCGACTCACGGGCGGCCACTGGCAAATCCAATCGCCGCACCCGCTCGCGATTCGCCTCTCGGCCGGGTTTGCGGGCAGCTATAGCACTTACTTTGGGCCGCTGCTATCCATGCTCGGACAGTCGCCAAGGGCAACGAAAGACCAAGCGAATGTGACGTGATAGGAATGGCCACGAAAAACACAAAACGACACGAAAAGGATTCGCTTATTTTTGTGACTTTTCGTGTTCCTTGTGGCCATTGAATTGCTGCCGCCGATATTGCTTCATTTCACCTTCGTCATCTCGAACAAATTCGTAGCCTGTGGACCCAAAAAGCCTTCGAAGCGAACCTTTTTGCCGGTAGTCGGATCGGTGACCGTGTCGCGCTGGGCGAGCTCGAAGTAAGCGTAGGTCCAAGGCATCGCCACCGGCAGGCCGCGGTCATGAACTTGAACGTCGATGGTGACGGCTTCCGTCGCTGTCTGTCGCAACTTGCTGCCACGCTCCCCTTCGATCTCTTTTTTCATTGGCACGCCCGCTTTTTCGAGCGCGGCGATGGTTTTTTCGATGTCGTCGAGCGCTGGGACGCCGTGCGAATTGATCAGCGACGTGAAATGGTTGACGTTATAACCGTGAACGAGAACCCAGGCGGCGTATTGGCTGACTTTGTTGAGCTTCTCGACATCTTCCTTCGCCGGCAGCAGCCACGGAAGCTCGTGAAATTGCGCAACGGCCTGCGGAATCAGTTCGGCCGCCGGGCTGTTATCTTTGTCGAGATTGGCGAGCGCCGCCAAAACATCGACACTAATCGCCGGCCGGTGGCAGCGTGTCGTACGCTCGATAATCGCTCGCGCATCAGCCGGCAGTTCCGGCAGCCGCAGCTCGGAGATAAACAGTTTTGGAAACTGCTGGTTGGCGTGCTGGAAATGAATCGCCGAAAGCTGCTTGTCATCGAAGTGATAACTGCCCGCCGCTCGATAGCCCAGCGCCTCGAAAATCCGCGAGATCGTCGCAATTCCCGCCAGCGGCTGCTGCGTCGCGAATGTGCGAAACGCAATGTGGTCGTTCACGAACGTCGCACCGGCTTGCTGGATCACCTTTTCATACGTCTGCACGTACGAAACGCGCTGTCGATAAGTGTCCCAGAGGATATCGAACAGCTCCGCGCAGAATTGTTCTCGCGCGGTCGAAACTGGAATTCCCTTGTGCGGGCCGACGATGGCGTGGGTCATATTTGGATTTGGTTGTGCTTAGTTTTCGTCTTCATCGGGCGGCAATCCCTTCTCAACCACCACCCGCATATCCTCGGGGCAACTCGCCCACGTCGCTTGATAGGTCGCTTCCAGTGGCACCGGAACGTAGCATTCTTCGTCGAGCCAGGCGGGCATGTCGGGCAGAACGTCGTCGTAGCCGGTGGGATGCACATAGGCGGTTTTGGGGTCGCTGGCAACATACGACGCGAGAGTCAACGGCTTATCGGGCGGCAATTCGAACGGGCCGCCGTCGATTTGGTCCCAGATTGCCTTGTGAATGCTTTCCGGATCGCGCACGGTAGGTGGAAAAAGATCGACGACCAGGACGTGAACGCCCTGTGTCAGAAAATCGACTGTCTTGCGAACGAATTGAGAGAGAGCGGCCTGGCTGCTTTTGTTGCCGGGAGAGACGATTTCCAAAATGCAGACGACTTTGCCCAGCGAGTGACGAATGGCGATACGATTGGCGCGGCGGGCCAGGGCCAGTTCTTTGTTCGTCGATTCAATCCGTTGCCATTCGGCGGGAGGCGGGGCTGCCAATAGCGTTCCGCCGGTACCGCGGTCGCCGCGCGCTGAACGGCGGTTCGGCTGGCGAGTTTCCAGTGTCACTACGTCCGGTTCGAGCCCGCCGGCGTGTTGTTCGACGAGCGCGGAGAAGCCTGGCGGCAATAGACCGCGGTTTAGAGCGTTGCGGATGTTGACAGTCCACGTCTGATGAAAGTCGTGGAACAAATTGGCATCCACTTGTGTCCAGTCATGTACCGGCATATTCGCCTCGTTTCGTTCATTATACGGCGTTCGCTAAGGCGTCGAAATATTATCGATTACCTGTCCGTTGTCGTTGTGCGTGAATTCAACGGCAGCCGGCGTTGAGCGAATTTTTCTTGGTAGTTTCGGGTGGTGAGTGCGGGACGGTGAAAAAAACGCGCGGCGCTAAGTGCTGGGGGCGATTGAAGTTGGAAGATGGAAAGTGGTGGGAGGGGCGGTGAGGGGTTGGTGAGTGTTTGGCGCTGGGTGGTGAGCGTTGGTGAGTTCTTGGGGAGGGGCACTGCTGGGCGAGCCAGCAGTGGCACCCGAGGTGACGGATGAAGGGTCGGTCGGGACAGCCGCGACATCAGTTGGCTTGGCGGGTTGGTCAGCGGCGGCCTGTTGTGCTTGGGCAGCTTTCTGCCGCGCTCGCATCTCTTGAAAGGAGATTTCGGGCCAGCAGTCGGATGGTGAAAAGCCGGCGCGGCGATTGGTGAGGTACCTGCCGAGAACAGTGCGGAAGTTTTTAGCGGCTGTTTTGAACTGGTCGCTGGGTTGCTCCGCGAATTTCGCTGAAGCCGTGAGCCAATTGCTGAGGGCTTCGAAGATCGCGCGGAGCAGATCGTCTTGCTGCAGGTGATCAGGAATCGGGTGGTCTTTCGTTTGGCTGTCGCGGAGCTCGCCGATGCGGCGGGTGACGCGGAGATAGGCGTTGATGAGCTGGGCCGTGGGCGCGATGTCGCGAGTCGTGACGACGTTCCATTTATTGACTGTGCCGCTGTAGTCGCTGGTGCCTTGCTTGACGGTGGAAAGGCTGGTGGGCTGTTTCAGGAGAGCATCGGTGGTGGTGTTCAGGATAAATTCGAGGCGCATTTGCTCGATTTGGGTTTCGAGACGTTGGCGGGCGAGCGGGTTGTGGATATTTGGATCGTCGCGGTCGGCCTGAGCGAGTCGGCGGCGGACGCGGGCGACGATCTGCGTGACGCGGCTCTTGTCGAGGTTGTAAACGGCGGCGACTTCTTGATGGGTGAAGTTTTCGAGGACGACTTTTTTGAAGATGGCGAGATTGCGAGTGTGGTTTTGGGCGTGGCGAGGAGGATGAGTGAAGGATGAAGGTGGAGGGCTGAAGGATGAAGCGGCGGGGGCGAGTTCTTGGGACATGGAGGGCCTCGATTCTGGATTGACAAAACGATATTAGTGTACACTAGTGCGTATTTGTTCAAAAAGAATCGAGGTCGTCAATGAAGTTGTTGGCGGATTGTGGGGTTGGAGGAGGTTGGCGAGGCGCAAGTTGTTGGGAGAGAAGGGTTAGCGGCGGGGGAAATATTTTTGGGTGGTGGAGGGCGGGCGGACTAGTCTGGTCCAATTGAGAGGATGGTTTGGGGCGGGGTAAACGTGAAGATGCGACCGCGGGACACCCATTGAGATGATGGAGAAAGTTTGAGGGGCGGCCTCTTGCAGCAGAGTCGGTTGGAGCGGTCAGTGGCAGCGTCGGCGTTGCTGGTTCGATCGAGCACTGGCCTGGGCCAGTGACATGACAAATAGACCGGCCGAGTCGTGCCACCCTGCCGACATGCTTTTACTTGCTAGTCGGCGACCATCACTTTGGGCCAGTCAAGCTTCTTTAACCTGGCCTCAGAAAGCTTTCCATGTTCAGCAAACGCAGCTTCTAGGTGTGCATGCATCCATTCCTGTGCTTCCCGAGTCAATTCAACTTGCGGTTGCCTGCGATATGCTTTCCGTGGGTTCGTATTTCCCGATTTCTTTTCGGCATTTTTCTGTGTTGACGCGAAAGAATCGCTTCCCAGTTCCGCCATGAGTTGATTGAGTGAGACACCGTCCGCAAGTGTGCCCGCGACGAAATCGGCGCTATTCACTCGGATGTAGTACGGCCACTTTTTCTTAAAAGCTCGGCGCTTGATGTCTTGCCGGCTCGCTTTGTCGCGCCGCGGAACGTGTCGGCTGCCTATTGCTCGGCCGAACACAATGATGTCACTAGGATTGCGGGTCATTCGAGCCACAAAAAGAACATCACCATCTTGAACTTGTCTGGGCCGCTTCGGATAGGTGCATGCCCAATGGCAGCCGGCACGTTCGACTTCCGCAAAAACATCTGAATCGAGGGGCAACCGGGTTGCGCTCGTTCCGAAGAACTTCACGAACGCATTTACACCTTGTGGAGCCGGTGCGCCGCTGACCTCGGCGAACGGAGAAAACTCAGCCTCCCTTCCTTCATCACCAAGTCGTTTCTTTGGGCGTGCTTCGCCATTACGTTCCGCCAGTTCTTGGAGCTTTGTTTCCCATGCCGAAATCTGCGCATCCAGAAGGTTCACTGCTCCTGCTTTCCAAAGATCGTCGAAGTATTTTCGACAGCGTTTGACAATTTCCGCCTCAGTTGCGACGAATCCGAACTCATGATTTCGGCCAAGTGCGGCCTCGGTCAGGTTTGCTGAAGTAACGATGACTTGCTTTTGGCCGAAGAGATACAGTTTGGAATGTAGATTCTTGATCCCTCGAATTCGGGCCCCGTTGTCGAGCAAGTAGCGAAGTGCGGAAATGTCGCTGACGCCTTCGTGCATGTCGGCAAGATTGTACCGCGTGATTATTTGTAGCAATCTTGGTGCCCCGGACCGCAGAAGTCGCTGCGCAACGGATTTCTTGATAAAACGGGCAAATCACCCTCAATTCACTGGGTCCGGTAGCGACCGCCCTATCGATTACATTGTTCCAACCGGAGTCGATGAGTTGAAATGTCATGGAAAACCGTGGGGCGAAGTCGCTGACTACTGACTCATGATGCGCATAATCTCATCTACCTTGGCCTCCAGCGTAAACATCCGGCGGAAGATTTCCAGTATTTTTGAATTGCTGGGGCCGCCGGCTACCAGGGACTGAGGTCCCTGGCAACGCATGTGCGCCCTGGCGGGCGTGGTAGGATGGAGGATTGCACCAATTGACAGTTTTTCAGCCTGCCTTTACCATCCGAGATTCACCTGAAATTCACGGCTTATCGGCCTTCGGGTATTTGTTGCCGATAGTTGTTGTAAGCGTCGATCCCCAGAACCCTCACCCCGGCCCTCTCCTAGAGGGAGAGGGAGAATGGGGATAGGCCGTAAGTTGAGGCCCAGATGGCAGTTCCAAAACGCCGACAATCCAATTCCCGCACCGGCCGACGCCGGGCGCACGACGCCAAAAAGCCCAAGCAGCTTTCGTTTTGCCCCAAGTGCAGCCAAGCCACGCCCCAGCACGTCGTTTGCTCCAAGTGCGGCTACTACATGGGCCGAACGATCGTGGAGACGGAAGCCGAGTAACCACACTAACCCGACGCGTAAGCGAGGGTGATTCGGGTTAGCCAACGTTTAGGCCCTCGCTCACGCGTCGGGTTAGTGTATCTATGCCTAAACCCGCGTTCCTATTTCCTGGTCAGGGCGCTCAGGCTGTCGGCATGGGCCGGCAGCTTGTCGAAACGACGCCGGCGGCGAAGCAGATTTTTGAGCGTGCCGGCTCGATCCTCGGCTATGACTTGCTCCAAGTCTGCCTCGAAGGCCCCGCCGAAAAGCTCGACTCAACGGTCTATAGCCAGCCCGCACTATTCGTAACCAGTCTTGCCGCCTTGGAATGGCTCAAGGCCAACAAACCGGAGGTCGTCGAAGGCTGCACCGCAGCAGCGGGCCTCAGCCTGGGGGAATACACCGCATTAGTCTTCGCCGGCGTAATGACTTTCGAAGACGGTCTCCGCGTCGTTCAAGAGCGCGGCCGGGCGATGCAAGACGCGGCTGACGCCGTGCCCAGCGGCATGGTCAGCGTCCTCGGACTCGATGCGGAGAAACTCGAAGCTGCCTGCCAAGAGGCCCGCGGCAACGAGATTCTGCAAATCGCCAATTATCTGTGCCCCGGTAACATCGTCGTCTCGGGCCACAAAACGGCCTGCGAACGATTCGCTCCGCTGGCCGAAAAAGCCGGCGCGATGAAAACAATTCCGCTCTCCGTTGCCGGCGCATTCCACACCCCACTGATGCAGCCGGCAGTCGAGCGACTGAAAAATGCATTGGGCGGCGTGACGCTCAACAAGCCGCGAATTCCGGTTATTTCCAACGTCGATGCCGAACCGCACGACGATCCCGAGCAAATTCGCGAACTATTAGTGCAGCAGGTTGTCGCTCCCGTCCGCTGGGAAGACTCAATTCGAAAAATGCTCTCCCACGGCCACGCTCCCTTTTGGGAAGTCGGCCCCGGCCGAGTTTTGCGTAGCCTTTTGAAGCGAATCGATCGCAAAACCGAAGCGGATGGAGTGGAGTGCTGACTCGAATGACCAAGCACCAAGCATCAAATCACAAACAAATTCAAAGGACCAAATAGGCCATAACCGAAACAGCATCTAGTTTGGGGAATTTTCGTATTTGAATTTCGAATTTGTTTGATGATTGGTGCTTGTGATTTGGTGTTTCAGCAGTTGCTTGTGATTTGATGCTTGGTCATTCAAGGACGTTTTTGCATGGCGGACAATCCCTATTCATCGTTGAAAGTTGATCTCAGCGGCCAAACGGCCCTGGTTACGGGGGCGTCGCAAGGTCTGGGCAAGGCCATTGCGTCGGCGCTCGCTGCATCCGGCGCGAAGGTCGCCTGCGTAGCCCGCAGCGCTGACAAGCTGACAGAAACCGTCAATGCGATCACCGCCGCCGGCTATCAGGCCGAAGCCTTTCCCTGCGACGTGAAAGAAAGCGCCCCGGTCGATGCGCTCATCGACGGTCTCGTCGAGAAATGGGGCAAGCTCGATATTCTCGTCAACAACGCTGGCGTGACGCGCGACACGCTGCTGCCGCGGATGAGCGATCAAGAATGGGACGACGTGATCGACACGAACCTCCGCGGCTCATTTTTGTTTGCCCGCGCTGCATCACGGCACATGATGCGAGCCCGCTACGGCCGAATCATCAACATCTCGAGCGTCAGCGGCCTCATTGGCAATCCGGGCCAGTCAAACTACTCGGCGAGCAAAGCGGGCCTAATCGGCTTCACTCGCAGCATGAGCCGCGAACTGGCCGGCCGAAAAATGACGATGAACTGCGTCTGTCCCGGCTTCATCGAAAGCGAAATGACCAAGGTCCTGGGCGACATGATCATCGAGGAAGCCAAAAAGCGGATCCCCGCCAAACGCCTCGGCCTCCCCGAAGACGTCGCCGCCTGCGTATTATTCCTAGCCAGCCCCGCGGCTTGCTACGTCACCGGACAGGTGCTAACTGTGGATGGGGGAATGACGGGATAAGTCCAAGGTCTAAAGTCCAAGGTTGGAAGGAAGTGACTTTGGACGTAGGACCTTGGACTTTGGACTGGTCCTCCCTCGTCTTGACCCAAATTGCGGATTTCCTCTATCCTGTTGAGTCTAGATTCCAACCTGAAGTCAAAACAGATTTTGAAACATTTCGCGGCCCCGGAGCCCCCGCTCCGCCAGTCGCAATTCCCCCTCTTGGAGGTCGGTGAACGTGGCATCCGTTGCAGAACGCGTGACAGAAATCGTCGCCGAGCAGCTCGGCGTCGATAAAGAGAAAATAACGCCCGAAACCTCGTTCGTGAACGATCTTGGGGCCGATTCGCTCGACACCGTCGAGCTCGTGATGGAGCTTGAGGAAGAGTTCGACATCAACATTCCCGACGACGCAGCCGAAAAGATTCAAACGGTCGGCCAGGCGATCAAGTTCATCGAGGAAGCGCAAAACTCTTGAGCCTCGCGGTGGGTGAATGAAGCGGCGCGTCGTGGTTACGGGCCTGGGCAGCGTTACGTCGCTGGCTTGCCAGGTCGAAGAACTCTTCAAACGCCTCCTAAATGGGGAGAGCGGCATTCATCCGCTGCGCATCATCCCCGGCCTCGATCGATTCAAGGTGCGGTTCGGCGGCGACGTCTATGACTGGCAGCCGGAAAAATGGCCGGCCGCGTTTCTTGAGAAGCCCGATTCGTTCACCGAGAAAAAAGAGATCAAGCGGCTGGATCGGTTTTCGCAGTTCGCGATGGTCGCCGGATACGAAGCGGTGCTCGATTCCGGGCTCGATTTTGCGAAGGAAGATCCCTATCGCTGCGGCGTGATTCTGGGTAGTGGAATCGGTGGACTTCATGAAATCGAAGAGGGTTGCACGAAGTTGGTCGAAAAGGGCCCCGATCGCGTCAGCCCGTTTGTCGTGCCCAAGATGATGCTCAATGCCGCCGGCGGGAACCTTTCCATTCGCCACGGCCTTAAGGGAATCAATTATTCGGTGGCCACGGCCTGTGCCAGCGCGAACAACGCGATTGGCGACGCGATGCAGGCAATCCAGCGCGGCAACGCGGATGTCATCATCACCGGGGGGACGGAATCCGCGATCACGCAAATGGGGCTCGCGGGCTTTCAAAACATGAAGGCCCTATCGACCCGCAATGACGATCCGCAGCGGGCGAGTCGGCCATTCGACGCCGATCGCGACGGCTTCGTGCTCAGCGAAGGCGCGGGGCTATTAGTCGTCGAAGAGCTGGAACACGCGAAAAAACGCGGCGCTCGGATTTATTGCGAGTTGGTTGGCTTTGGCGCCAGCGCCGATGCGGGGCACATCACGCAGCCGGATGAACAGGGCAATGGCGCGGGCCGCGCCATGAGTGACGCCTTGAAGGACGCCGGGCTAAATCCGTCCGATATCGGCTATATCAACGCGCACGGCACGAGCACGCCGCTGGGCGACAAGGCCGAGACGCAGGCGATCAAACGCGTTTACGGCGAACACGCCAAAAAGGTCGCCATCAGCAGCACCAAGAGCCAGGTCGGGCACACGCTCGGGGCCAGCGGCGGCATCGAGGCGGTTGTGACCATCAAAGCACTCGTCCACGGGGCAATTACGCCGACAATCAACCTCACCAATCCCGATCCCGACTGCGATCTCGATTACACGCCGAACACTGCCCGCGAGATACGGTTTCAATACGCCATGAGCAACAGCTTCGGCTTCGGCGGGCACAACGCCTCGATCATCGTCGCCGCCCTTAAGTAGCAGGCGAGCCACGGCTCCTACCGGTGGCTTCTCGGATGCGTTTATGTACCGTGTACTTAGTACTCCATACTGAGTGCCGGTCGCATGAACTCTTTCATCAATTCCACGATATTAGCCGCGGGAACCTTGGCAGTCGCGCTGCCTGTGGGCGTTGTCCTCGCCCTCCTGATCACGCGGTGTGATGTTCCTGGGCGTCGACTGGCGATCGTTTGCCTCGGCGTGCTGCTATTTTTGCCGCTCTACGTGCAACTTTCGGCTTGGGACGCCGCACTCGGCAAGCTCGGCTGGCTGACCCTTGCGCACGGCTCGCTGGCTGAACCTTTCCTAAACGGCATGCGCGGCGCAATCTTTGTGCATGGGATTGCAGCCGTTCCGTGGGTCGCGCTAGTCGTTGGAATTGGCCTGCGACAAATCGATCCGGCGCAAGAAGAGGCTGCGTTGCTCGTTGCCGCGCCGCGAATCGTTCTGTGGCGGATCACGCTTCCGCAGACACTGCCGTTCATCGCGGCCGCGGCATTGTGGACGATCATTGGAACAATCGCCGAAATGACCGTCACGAATATCTATCTGATCAATCCGTCTGAATGGACGCTGACGGAGCGATTCTACATGTCGTGGTCGCTCAATTTGTCACCGGTCTCGCGTTTTGACTTGATCCTGGCGCTAGTCGGCTTGTCGCTTGCCTCAGCAGCCGGTCTTTGGGTTGTCAGCCGTTCGATTCGCAATGTGACGGAATCGCCCATACCACTGAATCGTCGGCTGCATGCTTCCGGTTCCCTCGTCGCCACCATTTGCTTGTGGTTCATTCTCGCATTTTTGCTGGCAGTACCAATCGCGAATCTCATCTCGAAAGCAGGCTTTGTGGTAATACACGACGGAACCAAGCGAGTCGCTTCTTGGTCAGCCGCGAAATGCGTCGCGGAAGTTGCTGCTGCGCCGGGTCGCTACAGCCGCGAAATCTGTGGCACACTAATAACGGCTGTTTGTGCGGCTACGCTTGCCATCTGCGTCGCAGCGGCATTGGCGTGGCTGGCGCGGCGAGGCGGCGGGCGAGCGGTTCTTGCTCTCAGTTTGACAATCCTTTTGCTCTGCATTCCCGGGCCACTCGTGGGAATAGCTTTGATCGGTTTATTCAATCACGACATTCCGCCGCGGATCGTGATTGCCGATGGCGACATCAAATCTTGGCTCCTGGTTCTCTATGACAACACACCACTCGCGCCCATCCTTGCGCAGGCCATCCGCGCGTTGCCGTTAACGATTATGCTCCTCTGCTACAGCTTCGCGACCCTCAACCGCGATGTCTTGGCGGCGGCGGCACTCGACGGCCTTTCGCCGTGGCGGGTGTTTTGGAAAATTGCGGCGCCCCAGCGCTGGCCGGCCATCACGTCGGCGTGGATCATGGCATTCGCGATTGCCGCTGGCGATTTAGCGTGGTGTCACCTGGTTACGCCGCCAGGGCTCGACCTGCTATCACGCCGGGCATTCGGCCTCGTCCATTCCGGCGTGGAAGAGCAGGTCGCGGCCATATCGCTCGTCGTCGTCTTGAGCTATGCCGTGCTCGCATGCTCTGCACTCTGGCTATTAAATCGTCAGCAAGGTGCTAGTGTCCGCCCCCGCCGCCGCTGAGGGCTTTGACGAGCTCGCCGACGATGAGCTTGGCGTCGCCGAAGAGCATGTACGTGTGGTCGGCGTTGTAGAGCTCGTTTTCGATGCCGGCGAAGCCGGGGTTCATGCTGCGTTTGATCGCGAAGCACGTGCGGGCTTTGTCGGCGTCGATGATGGGCATGCCGAAGATGGGGCTGCTTTTGTCGTGGCGGGCCGCAGGATTGACCACGTCGTTTGCCCCGATAACCAGGCACACATCGGCCTGCGGCATGTCGGAATTGATATCATCCATCTCGACCAGTTTTTCGTAGGGGATTTCGGCTTCGGCCAGGAGCACGTTCATGTGCCCCGGCATGCGGCCAGCGACCGGATGAATGGCAAACCGCACGTCGATGCACCGCTTGGTCAGCAATTCGTACAACTCTTTTACGCGATGCTGGGCCTGGGCGACGGCCATGCCGTAGCCGGGAATGATGACGACGAGGTTGGCCTGCTCCATGATCTGCGCGGCGCCTTCGGCGGTCTCGCTTTTCACGGCTTTGGCTTCGCCGCCGGCCGTCTTCGCTTGCACCTGGCCGAAAGCCCCGAACAACACGTTCGTGAACGAGCGGTTCATGGCCTTGCACATGATGATTGACAGGATCAGGCCCGATGAGCCGTCGAGCGCGCCCGCGGTGATCAAGAGCATGTTGTTGAGGACAAAGCCGAGCGCGACCGCTGACAGACCCGCGTAAGAATTTAGCAACGAAATGACGGTCGGCATGTCGGCCCCGCCGATCGGGATGATTAGCAGAATGCCGAAAGCTAACGCGAGAATCATGATCAGCGGAAACAGGAGCGCCGCAATTTGCCGATGATCCGGCGAGCTTGAATAAACGATGAGCCACAATCCGCATAAGATCGCGACGGCGAGTAGCGCTAGGTTGCTTTCGTTCTGAAACTTGTACGTCACCGGCCGCTGCGGAATCCACTTGATCTCTTGCAGTTTGCCGGCGGCCATCAGGCTGCCCGTGAAGGTCAGATAGCCCAGGATGACCTCCGCCACGATGGCGGACATCGTAAACCGGGTGAGCATGGCTGGATCGGAATACAGCCAATCGTAGAACTTCGCGGTGCCCAAAAGACCGACGGCTAGTCCGCCGAAGGCGTGCGACAAAGCCGTTCGCTGTGGCACGGCAGTGAGCGGCACTTGAGAAAGTGGAACACCGACGGCGAAACCGAGAACGAGGGCAATTGCGATCCAGCCCCAATTTACGACATGCGGATCAAGAGCAGCGCCAACGACGGCCAAGGTCATTGCGAGCACGCCAGATAGCACGGCCCGCCGCGCCGATTGCGGGCTATTCATCCAGTACAACGCCATGATGAACAGCGCAGCCGAGACCAAATAAATCAGCTCGGTAACGCTATAGCGGGCGAGAAATTCTCTCACGACTTCGTCCGCTCCTGGGTCTTGAACATTTTGAGCATGCGGTTGGTAATCAAAAATCCGCTCACGATATTCGTCGTCGAGGCAAAGAGCGCAATGGCTCCAAGCAGATTGACATAAAACGGATGATCCGCACCACCCGCCACCGCAATCGCGCCGACGATGGCAATCGCCGAAATCGCGTTCGTGATCGACATCAAAGGCGTGTGCAACAGCCGCGACACGCGAGTAATTACACCCAAGCCGATAAATGTGGCCAGCATGAAGACGAAGAGCATCGTGGGGAGGTCGGCGCCTGCCCCCGCTGTGTGCGCCGAGTCGGCTGGTTCGGCAAACAGCGGCGACGGGCTCAGGGCCGCGGCCGTCATGGCGACGAAAAGAAGCCGAAAAACGCGCGCCGCGTACTGAGTACTAAGTACGGAGTACACAACGTGGCTCGTCGCGACATTGCTCGCTTTTGTCATATCGTTCCCGTTAGTCCGATTTCACCAGCCGCAGCAGTTCCCGTATCCGCGGATTTACGACTTCCCCATTTTGCGCGACGAGCGTATCGCGGATGATCGGGTCTTCCAGGTTCAGTGCCAACTCTCCCTTTTTGACGAGGTTGAGCAAAAAGGCGGTGACGTTGGCCGAAAACATCTGGCTGGCGTGATAGGGCACTTCGCCCGGCAAGTTCGTCGGCCCCAGAATCGTGACCCCACTGGTGACGAAGCGTTGGTCCGCCTTGGTCAACGCACAATTGCCGCCGCGCTCGGCGGCCAGATCGACAATGACCGAGCCCGGCTGCATTTTGGCGACTGCTTCAGCTGTGACGAGCAGTGGTGATTGCTTGCCGGGAATTGCGGCTGTTGTGATGACCACATCGCTTTCAGCGACAACGTTGCCCAATAGCTCGCGCTGCCGCTGATAGAACGCCTCGTCCTGCACCTGGGCATAACCGCCAGCCCCTTCGGCTTTCGACGTTTCCAGCGGCAACTCGACGAATTTTGCACCGAGGCTTTCAACTTGCTCGCGGCACGCGGGGCGAACATCATAGGCCCGAACCACTGCTCCCAGTCGCTTGGCTGTGGCGATCGCCGATAAGCCAGCGACGCCAACACCGATGATCAACACTTTGGCGGCGGTAAGTGTGCCAGCCGCCGTCATCATCAGTGGAAAAATCTTGGGCAACTCGATGCCAGCGAGCAACACTGCGCGATAGCCAGCGAGCGTGGCCATGCTCGACAGCACGTCCATCGCTTGCGCCCGCGTCGTGCGTGGAATCAATTCCAAAGCAAACAGCGTCGCGCCGCTGGCGGCAAAATCTGCAACCGCTTGCGGTTCGCCGAGCGGATCGCACATGCCGATCACGATCTGCTTGCCACGCTGATTAGCGCGGACTTGAACTATAATTTCGGCGGCAATCGCCGCATCGCGGCTGGGAGCAAGCTCGGCGCCCTTTTGCTGATAGGCGGCGTCCAAAAAACCGGCGGCTGCTCCCGCGCCGGATTCAATGATAACGCTTAGACCGTTTTTAACGAGCTTGGCGACATCAGCCGGGACGAGCGCAACCCGCCGCTCGCCCGGAAAAGTCTCTTTGACGATGGCCACCTTCATGTGGCTACTATACAACGCAAATGCGTTGTGGGGACCGGCCTCAGTGGCGGTCTGCGGGAGTAATTGAATGTGCTGCGCAAACGGAACGCCACGGAGGGCGTTCCCTACAGAGATTTAATGGTGCAAATCCGTTCTAGCCGCCGCAGTCCTGTCCCGCGAGCACCTGTTCGGTTTGCAGCGTGGGAGGCGATTCGGCCAGCATTTCTACGACAGCGACTTCCATCGGCGCGTGGATCTCGACGATATTAGGCGGTTCGGCGTCGGGCAGCTTGACCTGCTGCACATGCGGATTGGCCGCCAGGTAGCCCTTGAGATAATCGACAGTTACGTCGATTTCGTCTGCTTGGAGTAGCAGCAATTCGCCGGGCTGCACCTGGGAAAGAGCCCGCTCAACCGAAGCAATTGAACCGCGGATTTCTTCGACTTCGCAGACTCGTTTGCCTTCGTTCACGCCTTGCCGCATGAGCCGCATGATCTCGCCCTCGGCGCGGCCGCGGACATAACGGTCTTCATACAAGATGACGGAATCGAAATGATCGCCGAGCATGCGACCGAGCTCGGTCATGTCGCAATCGCGGCGGTCGCCAGCGGCGCTATATAACGCGCGGCGGCGCGAATGCGGAAAATGGGCGAACGCGTCCACAATCGCGGCCAGGGCCGACGTGTTGTGGCCGTAATCGACGACTACGGTCGCACCGTTGACTTCCAGCAAGTTGAAACGACCTGGCGAGCCATCGAGATGTGGCGAAAATGTTTCCAAAGCGGTGCGAATCGAATCACGCGGCACACCCAGGGCACTGGCAGCGGCCACCGCAGCGAGGACGTTTTCGATTTGGAAGCGGATCCGCCCGCCATGCGTCACCGGCACATGCGCCAGCGCGACCAGCGGAATCTCCACTTCGCCTTCCGCCAACACGACAAAATCGCGTTTGATGAAGACGGCGCGGCCACCAATCGCCCGGTGCTTCTGGATAATCTCGTTTTCTGCCGAGACGGCGAAATAGATCACGCCGCCCCTGCATTTCTCGGCCATTGCGGCGACGAGCGGATCAGCCGCGTTGAGGACGGCAAAGCCGTGCGGCGGCACGACATCGACAATCACGCGCTTAACCTTGGCCAGCATTTCAAGATCGTTGACGCCGTTCAGCCCCAGATGGTCACCATCACCGATGTTGGTCACAACAGCCACATCGCAACGGTCGAAGCCCAAGCCGGCTCGCAAAACGCCGCCGCGGGCCGTTTCCAGCACGGCCACATCGACGAGCGGATTGGCCAGCACTTTTTGTGCGCTCTGCGGTCCGCTGCAGTCACCGCTTTCGATTCGGCGACCATCGAAATAGATGCCTTCGGTGTTCGTCATGCCGACTCGGCGGCCAAGCGTGCGGAAAATGTGGGCACAGAGCCGCGTCGTTGTCGTTTTTCCGTTGACGCCGGTCACCGCGACGATCGGAATGCGTCCGGTGCGGCTTTCGCCGAACATCATATCGACGATCGCGTCGCCAACGGGCCGCGGCGTGCCCGAGGATGGCGCCAAATGCATCCGCAGCCCCGGGCCCGCGTTGACTTCGACCACCACGCCGCCTTGAGATTCCAGCGACTTTGACACGTCTTTGACGATCATGTCGATGCCGCAGATATCGAGGCCGACCGCTTTCGCCGCATCAACCGCGCGAGAGACGATATCCGGGCAAACGAAGTCGGTGACATCGGTCGCAGTGCCGCCGGAGCTCAGATTTGCGTTGCGACGAATGAGCACGCGTTGACTGGCGGCCGGGATGCATTCGGTCGTCAGTCCCTGGGAAGCCAGCACCTCAATCGAGAGCTCATCGAGCGGCAGGAAGCTCAACGAGGTCGCATGACCATTGCTGCGCAGCGGATTTTTGTTCTCGATCTCGACCAACTCACGCACCGTGCGCTGTCCGTCGCCAATCACATGGGCCGGTTCGCGCCGAGCCGCCGCCACGAGCTTGTCCCCGATGACGAGCAAACGGAAATCGCTCCCTTCGGCAAAGCGCTCCACGATTACACCGTTGCCCTCGGGCTCAGCGAGCTCATAGGACTTGATCACCTGCTCGCGAGTGCGCAGATTTGTTGCCACGCCGCGGCCGAAGTTGCCGTCCTGCGGCTTCACCACGACCGGCAGGCCAATCTCTTGCGCCGCTTCCCAGGCGTCTTCTGCGTTGCTGACCGTGCGACCATCCGGCGTTGGCACACCAACCGTTTGCAGCATCTGCCGCGTCAGTTGCTTGTCTTTGGCAATCGCTTCGGCAATCGAACTGGTCTGATCGGTTTCGGCAGTCCAAATCTTTCGCTGCCGCGCGCCGTAGCCGAGCTGCACGAGGTTTTGACCATTCACCCGCCGCACCGGAATTCCGCGACGCTTCGCTGCCTCAACAATCGAGCGGGTGCTCGGCCCCAGTCGGACGTCGTGCCCCAGCGATCGCAACTCTTCGAGTTTGGCTGGCACGTCGTAATCTTGACCGTTGAGCGCTGCCAGCAGAATCTCGCGCCCCGCTTCCAAACAGGCTTTGCCCAGCTCTTCTTCTTCATACTCGACGATGACTCGATATAAGCCGGCCTCCGCGTCGATGGCCCGCGCCCGGCCAAAACCAACTTCACTGCCGCACAGCGTCTGGAGCTCGATGGTGAGGTGTTCCAGGATGTGAGCCGGATAGGTGCCCCGGTCCAGCCGCTGATAGAACCCCCCCCGCTCACCGACGCTGCAGCGGTGCTCGACCATCGTCGGAAACCAGCCCTTGATGCG
>DASXLL010000197.1:0-42707 GCA_036496265.1 Pirellulaceae bacterium
CTTACTCAGGAAACCGCTTTTCTGACCCGATACGTGTCCGTAGCCCCACGGCCGCGCGAGACCTGTGAGGGGTCTTCGCGGGCCGTTGGTCTCACCTTAACCAACCCCAAAACCTGTCCAACAATTGGGGTCCACCTCAAATTACAGAATCAATTCGAAGGTGCTCACAGGGCCAACGCCGAAAGTGATCGTTGAATACGACGCGAAACGTAAGAAGAAGCCCATCACCCGCATCGCCAAGGCAGTGCGATTGTCGCGGCCAACGATTTACGATGTGCTGGCAGCCAATCCGTGTTAGCAGCGATGGGCAAGTGTTCAGCATATCGCCAGGGGGTAGTGTAGGACTAAGTGTTGGCAGTTGAGCGGCCAGCGTCAGTTAGCGGAATTTTCGGTGATGTTCGGTTAAGTGGACCGCTACTAAGGCGATCCATGAAGCAGTCTCCAGTTTGATTCACTGAGCCACCGTATCTCGTCTTTGTAGCTTTTGTCGAGGTCATCATAAAGTTGCTTCTTCTCAATCACGAATCGACGCCGGTCGTAAGACCTCTCTAGCCACCACCCGCACAAAATCGACACCACGACCATCAGCCACAGCAAGTCTCGGATTGTGAAACGGAACATGAGGGCAGGTTCCTAGGGGTCTTGGTCAGTAAGTATTGCCGACCGTCTCACTGTTTCCTCATACGGCAATAGCTCTTGCTTCTGTGGAGCAAGCGGTTCTGTCTGTGGCGGGGGATAAGGCGGAATCTCGGAAACGGGGTAAGGCTTGAGCCCCGCTGCTTTTTGTCTTGCGGCCTCGGCAACTAACTCCTTAAAGCTCGGCTCCGACCGCCCAGAACTGCTCCGTGGTAGAAAACCTCCGATTACTGACGACGGTGGAGTTGGGGCAGCAAACCACTGCCTCGCAATTGGCCAACCCCACCATGCCAATACCGGCGGGCCAATTGCCAAGACGATCAGCAGCGTGCGGAGGCGGTAACGCATCTTTTGTTCCCATGGAAAATCGGATCATGCGTGATTAAGTGTTGCTGGCTCATTTCCGGCCAATTGAAAATTCTCCGTCGGCTTCGTCGAATCGAAAGTACAGTCCGTAGTCCCGCTCAATTTCTCGGCTTATCTGCCGGGCCCCGGCAACCACTCGATTGCGCCATGCTGTGTCTGCCTTGCGATCATAAAGCCATGCCCCTGCTACAGCGACGATCACCATCAGCCACAGCAAGTCTCGGATCGTGAAACGGAACATGCTTCACCGCAGTTTTTTGTCTTCAAGCTTTACAGCGATGAATTCAAATCGGGACCAGAAATCGTGCATATAAGACGGCGTCGCTACGTAGCCACCGCCGAACTCCTCGCGAGCCTCTTTCGAGTAGCTGCCAAATGCTCCCGTTTCGACGCCAATCATTTCCCACGTTTGTCCCAACTCAGGACGTGGTGCAGGCATTTTGCCCTTCCAGTCGAAGTGCCAATCCCACACCTCGCCAGCCCTTCCATTCCGTCCCCCGTTCCAAAACTGATTTATTTGCTCCACTTGTCCAGGGGTAAGCATTACGGGTTTATCAAGCTTCGTTCCATTCACAAGACCGATTTCTAAAATCGGAGAGTCTTTGTAGCCGGGATCGGTCCACTTGCCGCGAACCGTAATCAATGTGCCGAGCGGATAGCCTAGTCTCCCCCGAATCTCAACCGTCTTTCCAATGTCTTCCGCTCGAACGGTAGTGATCGGCTGCTTTACCCCGTTTTCCTCGGAAGCAAGCCCACACCATGCGAAAATTGTGCAAACAAACATGAGACCGACGGCGAAGAAACCTTTGAATGGAAGTCCTTTCATCGCGAAGCTCCTTGTTTTGGTTTTGCTCGTTAAGGCAAACAGCATGTCCTTTACCGTTGGCCATACTGCCGCCAGGATCGGCGGCCCAATCGCCAAGATGATCAGCAGCGTGCGGAGGCGATATCGCATGCCCCAATCTTAACCGCTGCCACCATCGCCAACAAAAGGCCGAAAATCTTGCGGCCACACTCGCCAACGCTGCCGGAGGCCATTCGCTAGGGCGGCCGGCTCCGCGAGACGGGTGGACATCGTCACGTCGGCTACGATGACGGGCGGCCGCTCCGCAAGTCGGGTTGATTCTATTGAACCGTTGGGTCAACTTCCCAATACCACACGGCAATCACGCCGTAATGACTTTCCTGACTGTGAGAAACGCCAATCACCCTTCCGGGGCCTAGCATCGTGAGAAACTCAGTGACCTCCTGGGACATCGTTTCCCATGAGCTAAAACTCGACTGGAACAGTTTGAAGCGGGCCTGAATCGGTTTCATAGCTTAGTATTCGCTGGTGCAAGTTGCTTATTGGCCACCTCCCTTCGGGAGATTCGCGCCATCACATACGCGGCACTGTCCAGCGCCGGAATCCTAGTCGGATGCAGTACACTCGCTTCGAGGGCATAAGAGCTGACCGGTGTCGCCGCACTCCGAGAAAACTCCTCCCATCCAAAACGCGGTCCAAATTAAGGCTTGACAGCGCCAATATTCCGCCCCCTCCGCGAATCTATACATCTGTTCCGTTGCGCGCCGCCAGGGCCATCCCTCCGCCCCGACCCCGCACTGCAACATTTTTTTCAACAAACCCGCTCACGCCAATTATGCATGCGATGCATAAAATCATTCCAGCCAAATTGACCTAACTCGATATAGTGTACTAATTTACACAAATTATGCGGCCTGCATAAATCAAAACTGCATGCATATGCAGT
The DNA here is from genome assembly GCA_036496265.1 of Pirellulaceae bacterium. Taxonomy (GTDB): domain Bacteria; phylum Planctomycetota; class Planctomycetia; order Pirellulales; family Pirellulaceae; genus CAYLLN01. Next base: position 2,754 of record DASXLL010000197.1, read on the forward strand.
CCAGTAAAAACCACCCGAACCAACGCCCCTGTCAATTTTTTCAATTCCTGACCCCGCGACTTCCATATTCCTGAATTCTGACCTCCGACCTCTTCGCGCCCCATGCCCCTCGAAGTCCTCTACGAAGACAATCACCTGCTGGTCGTCAACAAGCCCACCGGCTTAGCAACCCAAGGCGTCGCCGAAGGAACCGCCAGCGTCCTCACACGAGCCAAGAACTACCTCAAACAAAAATTCGCCAAGCCGGGGAATGTCTATGTGGGCGTCGTCAGCCGCCTCGACTCAACCGTCAGCGGCGCACTCGTCCTCGCCCGCACCAGCAAAGCCGCCGATCGACTGACCAAGCAATTTCAATCCGGTGAAGTCCAGAAAATCTATTGGGCACTCGTCGAAAAACCGCCCCAGCCGGCCAGCGGTGAATTGTCACACTGGGTTCTCAAAGACGACAAAGCCCGCTGCATGAAAATAGTCCCGCCACGCACTCGCGGAGCCCAGCACGCCCGGCTGAAGTACCGAACTTTGGGAAAAGAAAAACTCGGCACACTCGTCGAGGTCGAACTCCTCACCGGTCGCAAGCACCAAATTCGTCTCCAACTCTCCGAAATCGCCTGTTCGATCCTCGGTGACCGCAAATACGCCAATCGCCAAGCCTTCGCCGACCAGGCCATCGCCCTCCACTGCGTGCGACTCGAACTAACGCATCCCACGACCCAAAAGCGCCTCTCATTCGTTTGCCCACCGCCCGCGAACTGGAAATTATCGAAACGGCAATTGCCAAAGGCGGACACAGAATGATCACAGACGATCGACCCGTAGGGTGGGCTGTGCCCACCAACCTCGCAACGATGAACCGCTCCTTCGACGCCATCGTCATCGGCTCTGGCCCCAACGGCTTAGCCGCCGCGATCGCCATCGCGCAGCAAAAACGCAGCGTCCTCGTGCTCGAAGCCCAACCAACACTCGGCGGCGGCGCCCGAACAGCCGAGTTGACGCTGCCGGGGTTCCTGCACGACATCTGCTCCGCCATTCATCCCATGGCCCTCGCCTCGCCGTTCCTATCATCGCTTCCGCTGGCCAATTTTGGCTTGGAATGGATTCACCCACCCGCCCCGCTCGCCCATCCGCTCGACGACGGCACCGCAGCAGTCCTAGAGCGCGATCTCGATGCAACCGCCACCGGCCTCGGCACAGACGACCCGGCATATCGGCGATTAATGCACCATTTAACGACTCACTCCCAACCGTTATTCGCCGAAGCACTCGGCCCCCTGCGCCTACCGCGCCATCCAATTCTGATGGCCAGGTTCGGCCTCTTGGCAATTCGCTCAGCCCAGTCTCTGGCCAATACCCATTTCAAACAGCCCGCGGCCAAAGCCCTCATTGCCGGCCTCGCCGGCCACTCGGTTCTGCCGCTCGAAGCGCGGCTCTCCGCGGCCGTCGCCATCATGCTCGGCATCGCCGGTCACGCCGTCGGCTGGCCCGTCGCCCGCGGCGGCTCGCAATCCATCACGAATGCGCTGGTCAACTATTTGAAATCACTCGGCGGCGAGGTCCTAACCGGCTGCCGCGTCGAATCCCTCAACAATCTGCCGCCCGCGAAGGCCTATCTGTTCGACACCTCGCCTAGTTCCCTGGCGGAAATCTGCAAAGACAGTTTGCCCGAGCGGTTCCGTCAACAACTGACGCGATTCCGCCACGGCCCCGGAGTATTCAAGCTCGATTGGGCCTTATCGCAACCCATTCCCTGGCGCGCGAAAGAATGCCACCGCGCCGCAACGATTCATCTCGGCGGCACGCTGGAAGAAATCACCGCCGCCGAGAGCCAGGTCCATCGCGGCGAGCATCCTGAGCGACCGTATATTCTCGTCGCTCAACAAAGCCTCTTCGACGACACCCGCGCGCCAGCGGGAAAACACGTCGCCTGGGCTTATTGCCACGTCCCCGCGTATTCAACACTCGACATGACCGACACCATCGAGCGACAAATCGAGCGCTTCGCTCCCGGCTTTCGCGATTGCATCCTCGCGAAGACTGCCATGGCGCCGGCTGATATGCAGCGGCACAATGCCAACTATATCGGCGGCGACATCAGCGGCGGCATGCTGGACTTCTGGCAACTTTTCACGCGACCCACCGTTCGGCTCTCACCATACACAACGCCGAACCGACAGATTTACATTTGCTCCAGTTCCACACCGCCCGGCGGCGGCGTCCACGGCATGTGCGGCTACTTCGCCGCGCAGGCAGCGCTACGAAGGACGCGGCGCTGAAAGTCAACGGACCTGAGCGGCTGTTCAACCCTGACCAATCACCGGTTGCGCCTCGGCATTGATCAATTCAACGAGCCGCTGCGGGTCAAGCGGCTTGCTGAGCCAATGATCGACGCCTTCCGGCCCGATGGCGACGCGAGCCGCCCGCTGATCCATCCCGCTCACAGCATAGACCTTCAAGCCACGGAACCGCGGATCACCGCGCAGGACGCCAACCGCGTCGGCGCCACCCAGTCGTGGAAGTTGCATGTCGAGCACAACTGCATCAGGCCGCTCGTGGCTCGCCAGATAATCCAGTGCCTTGACCCCATCATCGACTGCTTCGACATCGAAGCCGGAAAGCGCCAAGTATCCGGCCAACAACCGTCGCTCGTTGGAGTTGTCTTCCACGACGAGCGCCCGGCGGCGAGCGGCGGCAGAAGTCGCTCGCGCGCTCGGCCTGGCTGCCGATTCAATTGACCGCATATGATTGATCAAATCGCTAAGCGTCTCCTCGGCTTCAGTGATCAGACCGCAAGCAAGCTGCTTCTGAATCAGGCAGAGTCCGAGGAGGACCGTTTGCAGCTCGTTGCGCAACTTATGGCTGGCGCCTTCGGCCGAACGGGTCAGCTGTTTTGCAAATTCGTCGAGCTGCTCCTGGCTGGCGATCTCGTGGCGGACCACAGAGACATCGTGCGGGGCTTCGACGCCGAGCCGTGCTTTGCCGCCGGCTACGCGAAGAATCTGGACTGCGATGCCCAGATGGGGGAACAGAACCTTTTCGTTTTCCTTGCGAGACAAGACGAGCATCGGCGGATCTCCTTTTCCAATAGATCGCTCGCCACGATGCGACTAGCGCGGCCGCGATGGTCCAATAATCGATTCCTCGCGCTGAACAAGCCGGCTGAAAGCCGCCAGCAGCCGATTCCCTGGCCGCCGCTCGCTCGAACGCTCAAAATCGCGCTTGCGGAGATCCATTCCACATGCGCTGCGGTTGTTGGTTATAAAGCAACCGCTGAACTTGCCACAACGGCAGTTTTTCCCCGAAAGAGGGCCGCAGTAGAACTGCCACTCAATCTGCTAGCACGCGTAGCTCTAAAACAGCAGGCCCGTCCGCAGAATCGCGCAATTATCCATCGTAAAATCGGGCACTGGACCGCGAAAACGGAAATGACGGTCGGTGACCAGGCCCGCTTCGCAAAACACCGTCCAAATCCCGGTGGTCGCGCTCGCCCCGAGGACCACACGGTAATCGCTCATCTCCGCCCGTTCACTGAGGCGAGGTCCTTCGATGTCGATTTGGTAACCCTCGATGTTGTATTCGCCAGCCGCATAGAGCCATGTGTCCGCGCCGCGAAACCGGCCGGCGTAGTAGCTCGCCCGGCTGCGTGGAAACATAAAGCGAAATTCCCAGCGGTCATTCGGCGTCCAGATCGCCCCGCCATAGGGAATGAGATGATCGGTCGCCCGGTTCCAATATTCCGCGCCGAATGCCAACAGCCATTGCGGCGACGACCGCCACAAAGCAACCGCCCGCGCGTCGATCATTACGGCGTTGCAATTGATTCGGTCGTTAAATGTGCCGTTGAGTTGCGGCGTAAAGCCAACTTGCCAGTTCCACGGACCAGAATTCGCGGAGGCCCACTGAAAATCGGAGATAAACTGCGCCGCACCCGGCGGCAAATTGATGCCGGTTGGCCCTGTCCAAAACTTTCCGTTCATCCAGCCGGTCCACGAAAAGACAATCGGTCGCGCTTGATATAAATGCGCGTACCGCACCCACGCGTTCCACTGCAGGTCCTGAAAATTGCCGCCGATCGAGGTCGGCGAACTGCTCATGAGGACGAAATCGTTGTAGGAATACCAGCCAAGGCGATAGGGCTGATAGCCGCTGTCGCCATACGCGAATTGGAGGCTGAACGGATCATAGAAGCCGGCCAGCGCCTTGCCGTCGTCGCCGAGTAGCCCGAGGTAACTCGATTGCCACGAGGCGAGCGTGGTAATTTCTGGCGTTTCCGTGACGACGAGTGAGGGATATTGGTCTGCCTGCGGGTCGCTTGCCTGTGGCGGCAAATTGGCCGTCTGGCCTGGCAAGGATGGAAACGGCTCGATGAGGGTTTCCGACAATAATGTTGGCTGCGGCGCAGCACTATATTCGCCGGAGAATTCGCCGGGCGAAGACAGAATCAGGAGCAGCGGCAACAGTGACACGACGCGGTGTTGTTCCAAGCGACGGCTATAGCGCGCGGAATTGCGCGCGGGGTGATTCTTACTATTCGGTTCGGATGCGGGCAACAGCTTTAGCAACTTCGGCACTAGCAGTGATGGCCACTTGCGCCAGCAGTGATGGCCACTTGCGCCAGCAGTGATGGCCCAGTTGCGCCAGCAAGCGATGGCCCAGTTGCGCCAGCAGTGGATTTCGCACCAACGAACGATTGCGGTTGGGCAATGACCGAGCGTTTGGTAAACTTCCGCGGCCGGCCTAGATCGCCAAAAACTGGCATCTTTTGCAATCCGCCTTGCTCCCCGCGGCAAGCGGTTTGTGTCGCTTCTTCCCGCGCTAGCCTTCTCGACCCACGATGTCCTCCATCACCCGCTATATCACGACCGAACTGATCGGCTGGCTGGCGGTCGTTCTGGTCGGACTGACCTGCGTGTTGGTGCTCATGGTGGTGGTGCTGGAAGCGTCGCGGATGAATCTGGGCCTGGGACCGACGCTGCGACTGCTGCCGTTTTCGCTGCCCATGGCGGTCGCCTATGCCGCGCCCTGTGCGATGCTGTTCACAGTCTGCTTCGTCTATGGCCGCATGAGTGCGGATAACGAAGTGATCGCGACGAAGGCGCTCGGCATCACGCCCGTCGTGCTGCTGTGGCCGGCATGGCTGATGGCGTTCGGCCTGAGTCTCGTCGGCGTGTGGCTGACGGACCTGGCATTTTCCTGGGGCGCCATCGGTGCGCAGCGCGTCGTGATTCAATCGGTCGAAGAAATCACCTATGGCATGCTGCGGACGCAAAAAGCCTATTCCAACCAGCGGTTTTCGATCATTGTCAAAGGTGTGGAGGATCGGAAGCTGATTCGGCCGACCATGAATTTTCAAGCTTCGGGCGACATGCCGGCCATTCGCATCACCGCCACCGAAGCGGAGCTCAATTCCGACCTCGAACAAAACGTGATGGAGCTCACGCTCACCGATTGCGAGGTCGAAATGGAGCCCAACATTCACTATTTTAGCCCCGGCTGCACCACGCGCAAATTTCCGCTCAATTTCTTTTCAGCCAAAGAACTTCGCGAAGGCAGCCCGACGAATTTGCCACTGCGGCAGATCACCAGTGAGATTCCCGCTCAAATCCGCCTCATCGCCGAGATCGAACGCTCGCTGGCGGCCCAATCAGCCCTGGCGTTGGTCACGGGCGACCTGCAAGAGCTAAGCGAGGCCAACTGGAAGACGAAACGCAAGCAATTGGCCGACGCGCGGAATCGGCTGTTTCGGCTCCGGGCCGAGCCCTGGCGGCGCTGGGCCAACGGGTTTAGCACGCTGGCCTTCGTGCTGATTGGCGCGCCGCTTGCCATTTTGCTGAGGCGGGCCGATGTCATGACCCGATTCGGCATGTCGTTTTTGCCGATTCTGCTGTCGTACTATCCCCTGCTGATGAGCTGTTGCGATCGCGCCAAAGCCGGCAGTTTGCCGCCCTACATCATCTGGATACCGAACGTCATCCTGTGCGGCATCGGCGCGTGGCTCATGACGCGTGTCGTGCGCTACTAACGCGGTTTGACGTCAGCCGATGCTATTTCTTCTTTTTGGCCTTCTTTTTCTCGAGCGGATTCCGGTTGTTGGGGCGGCAAACGAAGAGCAGCCCAAGGCCAATACACAACAGCACGACTCCCCAACCAATGGCGGTTTTCGCCGTGCCCGTTTGAGCCAGCAGCGTCTGAGCGGAAGCCGTTTGTTCGCCTGCGAGCCATAAGCCGGCGGCGGGAATCGCGACAAGAGGTCGTAATGTAAAAATCCAGTGCATAGCACCCCATTCTAAACGCCGCTAGCGTCGCCGCTAGTGCGGGCGCGAGCTTCATTTTGATGGCGCGGTCGTTCTCGCCTTGAGACGCAACAAAGACCGAATTTGCAATGAAGTTGAAAAAGCCGGTCCGCTAGCGACTGACCGGCCATAACGCTTAAAAGCTTAGCAGATCACGTATTGGAGCTTTGCCAACAAAAAAGTCAGAATCCGGTATTGGCATTGCATTAGGCAATAGACGAAAGCCCGGCTACATCACGCGGAGTGTGACGCCTACGGTGAAATGGAGTGAGCCGCCATGTCGAGTAAGAATCCAATTAGTTTTGCGTTCAGCGTGCTATTCGAGATCGCCGCGGTCGTAGCGATCGTCTCGGTGCTGCCGCGCATCAACTTGCGGCCATCTGTTTCTGCGAACCAGTCGCCGCTGGAGACGTTGCCGCTGCAAACAACCGATCTCCGGATCCAGTCCCCGCAGCCGTGGATCGGCAACACACGATCGTTTGAGCAGCGGGGCGCTCAGACGTCACCGCCGATAATCGAAGCAACTCCCGCAAGCTCTCAATATGTCGAGCAGCAGCTCGATCGGGCTAGCCAGCGGCTATTGAACTCGGTCGGCGGAGCGGTCAATCAGGCCAGCCAGGATTGGTTGCGACCGATACCGCAGCAGGCGGCGCCTATCGGAAACGGCTTGCCGCAGCCGCAGGTAATTGGAACTGGATACGCGCCGGACAGCACTTATTCGCCGCCGGTGCCGCCCCAACAGCTGGCATTCCAACAGCTGCCGCCCCAGCCTACGCCGCCCCAGCCTACGCCGCCCCAACAGACGGCGCATAAACCGGCTCGCTCACCGTCGGCAACGCAGAGAACGACCGAGCCGCGGCCGTGGTTGCGGTATTGATAGTGCTCGTGATTGCCTGGCTCTCGCGAAACGCGCCCTTACGGCCCGGCCGCCGAGCGAGGCAGCTCGACTCGGAAGGTTGAGCCGCGGCCCGGCTGACTATCGACGCTGACATTGCCGCCGAAGGCTTGGGCCAGGTGTTTGACGATCGAGAGGCCGAGGCCCGTGCTGCCCAGCTCGCTGGAGCGTGCTCTATCGACGCGGTAAAAGCGCTCGAAAATACGTTCCAAGTGCTGCTGCGGAATTCCCGCTCCGGTGTCAGTGACTTCGAGGACAATGAAGGCTTCTTGCCCCAGTGCCCGCACTCTTACGCGGCCACCGGAGGGCGTGTATTTGATCGCGTTATCCACCAAATTGCTCAGAATGGTCTGAGCGCCTTCTTCGTCGGCATAGATGGAAAGCGGCCGGTCCGGAGACTCGATCGCCAGCTCAATTTGTTTAGCGGTCGCAGCGGCGGTGAACTGATCGGAGCAGCGCTGCAGCAGATCAGCGACCGCAACGTCGTCAAATTCAAACGATTCCTGGCCCGACTCGACGCGGGCGATTTGCAGAATGTCGAGGATCATCTTGTGCAGGCGGTCGGCTTGCTCCTCGATCCGGCGGACGAAGTGCAGGTTGTGCTCCTGATCGTTGATTGCACCGAGGCGGAGCGTTTCGGCGTATCCTTTGATCGCGGCCAGGGGCGTCTTCAACTCGTGCGAGACGTTGGCGACCAATTCGCGACGGAGGCTTTCGAGCCGGCGCAGCTCGGTCATGTCGTGGAGCACGACGACGACGCCGGGGCAGGGATCGCCGGGCAAGCGTTTTGCACGCAGCGCGAGCTTGCGGCGAGTAGGCCCGGGAGAATCGAATTCCTGAATAATCGGCGAGGGACTGGCCAGCGCGTGTGTAATCGCCTCGTGGACCGGGCGGGCACGCGTCACGGCCAGCAGCGAGCGACCTTGCGCATTGGGCGTTGCGAAATCGAGCAGCTGCCGAGCCGCGTCGTTCGCCAGCAGAATCGACTTGTCGGGACCAACGGCAAGCACCCCCTCGGCCATGCTGCTGAGCACCGTTTGCAGCCGTTCGGCGTGACCCTCAATCTGATCACGTCGATCGGCGAGATCACGCTGCATCCGGTCGAACGCGCCAGCCAGGGCGCCCAGCTCATCGTAATTGCCCACCGCATCAGACGGATCGATTGCCGTGCCCGAAAGCGACCGCACATGCCGGGACAGATCAGCCAGAGGCCGCATCATTTGCCGCACGGCAAACCACGTCACGCCGCCACCAACCGCGATTGACAAGCCAGCGACAAGCAACAAGGGCCATAAATGTTGCGAACCACTCGCATCGCCCGCCATACCGGCTGACAAAAAAGCCGTGGTCACCAGAACATGGACGACAATCAAACCGGCAAATAGGAAGAACAGTCGGTAAAACCATTGTCCAAAACCCACGGATTTGCGTCCTGGCGGCAGATAAAGATTGTTGACGCCTGCAATGTAGCCATACTGGCGAGCAGGGTCTGCCGGGCGAATGTGGATTTTGCAGGTTACGTGCCCAGCAGCATCCCGGCATAGCCGACGACGCGGGATTTGTCACCGCTGACGTCGCCGCTAGTGCCGTAAGCGACGCGCTCGATCTTTTTCAACTTCTTGAGCTGCTGCAGCGTTTCCATGGCGATGACCGCGGGCAAGACGCCGCACATGCTGATGTGCTTGCTCGTCACCGTGTTGTAAAGCTGCTCGGGATCTCCGGTTTCCATTGCGGCGAGCGCCATTTCGTCGAGGCGGCGCGTTTCGACGTCGCTGGCGTAATGGTTCATGTCGCTGGAAATGACCAGGAGCGGCTGCTCGTCCATTTCGTTCATGACTTTGGCGAGGCCGGTGGCAAATTGGCGGCAGCGAGTGAGGTCGCCGCCGCCAATGGCAATGCCGACGACCTTCGATTGCGGTGCCAGGCGGGCAATGAACGGCAGCTCGACCTCGATACCATGCTCTTGGGCGTGAGCCGCGGCGTCCATCTGCAGGCCGGGAATGTTTTCGCACAGGCGGCGGGCTAAATCCGAGTCGCTGGCGATCGTCGCGCCGGGAATCGACCACGTCGCGTGCGGGGCCACGGCCCATTCGAGGCCGTACGGCGTGTGCTTGGGTCCGATGACAATGATCGTGGAGGGAAATTTCACTTTGGAGAGAGTTTCCGCGGCGATGGTCCCGGAGTAAATCAGGCCGGCATGCGGGACCATGATCGCCGGATACGATTTGGTCGCCGACTTCTTTTTAGGAAGGCACTGATCGACGAGTTGGGCGAGCTCATTGGGATCAGCCGGGTAAAACTTGCCCGCGACCGCCGGCTGACGCACCTCCGTGCCCGCGGCAGGCGCGGGAACATTCACCGTCCGAACTTTCGTCATGTTGGTCATGCATTCGAGAGCCATGACCTGAGCGAATTCGGGCATGCGAACGCCAGCTTCGCGGGCAGCATTTTGCACCAGCGATTCGGCCGATTGCTGAGGGTCAAATAGCCCCGCGGTGCGATTGCGCTCCATGACGACGGTCATGTGCCGCCGCGGATCGACCCCGCGCAGATCCGGCTCGGCAACGGTTCCGTGCAATGATGGTTGATACAGGACGGCCAGGCCAAGGCTAATGTTGCGGTTGCCATGGAGGGCTTTGTTTTGACGGAAAGCTTGAGCCATGCCTTCGGTCATGCTGAACAGCGTTGATTGCAGCGGCAGCAGTTGTTTGAACGAGAGCCGATTGCCCTGCAGGAATTCCTCGCCGTCGGCAGTTTGCAAGCTGAGCACCACACCATGCACATTGGCGTCGGGCAGGCCCGTCGCATAGTAGTTCGGAGTCGCTCCAGTCAGGAACGCTTGCAGGTTCACTCGGCAATACTCGGCTAAAGCCGGCATGTGCTTGGGATCGATGGGTAGCACCCAATTGGGGACAGCCGCTGGATCGAGATAGTCCTGCAGTTTTTTGTGGATGCAGTGACCTTCAAAGGTCCACAGGGTCGTGTCATCTTGCCGCCACGCCGCCGCGGGCAGCTCCGCCTTGAGGCAAACTTGATCCAAAAACTGTTCGGCATTCAGGCCGTTATCGACGGCGACGCCCGGCAGCAGCAGGCCGCGATTTTCGCCGCGGGCGATTTGTAGCCCGTGCTTGCCGATTTGGACGACATCGCGGCGAGCCTCACCCTTAGCAGCCACGGGTTGCTGGTTGCTGAGCAACCAGACTTCGACATCGAGGTGTCCCAACTCGCGCGGTGCAACAGACGGAAAGCGATGATCGTCGGTCGCTGTCCGCTGAGCGGCGTGAACTAATGCCTGACCAAGCGGCACTTCTTGTCCCAGGAAGCCGCAGCAGCCGCGAAGTTTGCCCTCACGCTTTAAACTCACGAAGGTTCCGAGCACAGGCAGTCGGCCGGTCCCCGCGAGATCGGCCTCGCTCAATGCTGGGTTCAATCCTTGTGTCGCCGCAGTCAGGACGCGCGCCGCCGCGCGAACGATGGCCGATTCCTGCTCGCTCGAAAGTTGATCCAGCGCGACGGGTGGGGGCGGAGCTGCGGGAGTTTCGACGGATGACATGTTTCGGCTCGCTGGTTTTGGGGTGGAGGAGGTTGCAGGGGCTGAAGGAGAAATGGATAGCAAGGCTGGCGGCCCCGGCTGGATGCCGTATTCGCGATTGGGCCGCACTTCGAATTCGCTGATCCGCACCGGCTGCCGGCGGCTGCCCCACGTCCCCGGCGCTTGATCGTAATGTCCGGCGATTTTTGTCCCGCAGTGGCGGCAGAGGTTGCCGTTCAGGTCGTACCGCGTGATTGTATAGCCAACGCGCTCGACAAGCGGCTTCTTGCAGCCAGGGCAATACGTCGTTTGCTGTTTGGGTGCTTGAATGTTGCCGACATAGGCGTAGTGCAAGCCGCACTTTGTGGCGATATCGTAGGCTGCCAGCAGCGTTTCCGCCGGCGTGTGCTCGCGATCGCGGAGGCGGAAATCGGGATGAAATGCGGTGAAGTGGACAGGAACGTCAGGGCCGAGCGCCTCTAAGATCCAATCGCACATCGCCTTGAGTTCGTCGAGCGAATCGTTCTCCTGCGGAATAATCAGATTGGTGATTTCGGTCCAAACATTCGACTCGTGAACGAGCCAGCGCAGCGTGTCCTTTACCGGCTCGAGGTGCGACAGCGTTAGATGTTTATAAAAATGCTCGGTGAAACCTTTCAGATCGACGTTGGCCGCGTCCATGTATTCATAAAACGCGGGACGGGCCGTTGGTGTGATGTAGCCGGCGGTCACAGCGACGGATTTGACGCCGACCTCGCGGCAGGCTTTCGCCGTATCGATGGCGTACTCGGCCCAGATGACTGGATCGTTGTAAGTGAACGCGACGCTCCGCGAGTTGAGCTTCAGCGCCGCCTGGGCGACGGCTTCGGGCGAGGCATTCTCGCTGAGCTGTTCGATTTCTTTCGACTTGCTGATCGACCAGTTTTGGCAGAACTTGCAGCCGAGGTTGCAGCCGGCGGTGCCGAACGACAGGACACTGGTGCCGGGGAAAAATTGGTTGAGCGGCTTCTTTTCGATCGGGTCGATGCAAAAACCAGTGCTTTTGCCGTAGGTCGTGAGGGCCATTTGGCCATCGCGGTTTTCGCGCACAAAGCAAAAACCACGATCGCCGGGTCGCAGGTGGCAATCGCGCGGACACAGATCACAAACGATGCGCTCGGCGTCGGATTCGTCGCGGTGCCACCAGCCGCCGACGAGTGAGCCATCGGCCAATCGGGGCACGGAGGGGGGTGTAGTAACAACCTGAGACATTGGAGCAGCCGCCAGAAGCGGCGGAAAAATCGACTGAAGATGAGCTAACTATTATACCCCTTGGGGTTAGGAGAAAAGCATTTTGTAACCGCGTAATTCGCACGACGCGAGGCGTGCCGTTAAGACTAAGGTAATGGCAACGATTCTTCCGCCATTTGGTCGCACCACCGACGTGTTGTTGTCGCAGGGGTGCGGGATGCTATGCTGCCCTGCCTTGGGGCGATTTTTCAACTAACGGTTTCAAACAGCGCGTCCCGAATAACGCGGCGACCTCTCCATGCGCGTCATCATCCAGCCCGACTACGATACCGGCAGTCTCCGCGCGGCGAAGATTGTGGCCGATCTCATTCGCAAGAAACCCGACTGCGTTCTCGGCCTGGCGACGGGGAGCACGCCGCTGGGCACTTATCGCGAGCTCGCCCGACTGCACAAAGACGAAGGCCTCGATTTCTCGCGGGTGACGACCTTCAACCTCGACGAATACGTTGGTTTGACGTCCATTCATCCGCAGAGCTACCGGCAGTTCATGCAAATGAATCTGTTCGACAAGATCAACATCCCGCTGACATCGACGTACGTGCCGGATGGCCGGGCGCTCGACTTCGAGCAGCATTGTCAGCAATACGAAGACAGAATTCGCGACGCTGGTGGAATCGATCTGCAGATCCTCGGCATTGGCAGCGATGGGCACATTGCATTCAACGAACCGGGCTCTTCGCTCGGCAGCCGGACGCGACTGAAGACGCTGGCTAGCGAGACCATTCGCGACAATGCCCGCTTCTTTGGCGGTGAAGATAAAGTGCCGCGGCTGGCGGTGACTATGGGCGTGGGCACGATTCTCGAATCGAAGCGATGTGTGCTGCTCGCTTTTGGCAAGCACAAGGCGGCGGCGGTGCGCGACACGGTGGAGGGACCGGTGACGGCACAAGTCACGGCATCGGCGTTACAATTGCATCGCGAAGTGATCGGCATTTTCGATGAAGAGGCTGCCGGTTTGCTAGTTCGCCGCGAGTACTATGCGGATGTCGAAAAGGCGCAGATGCTACTCGAAGCAGGCGAATTCAAAAAACTTGGAATTGGGATTCATTAAGCGTCATGCGCCAAGTCGGAACATTGGAAACGGAGGCAGCAGCGCGAAAGTTCGCGGCTTGGCTGCTCGCGCAGCGGATCGAAGCGCACGCCGAGCAAGAGCCGGCGGGCTGGGTTGTTTGGGTCCGCGAGGAAGACCGGTTGGCGAAGGCCCGGGACGAGTTCACGCATTTCCGAGAGCATCCGGAGGATTCCAAGTATCAGGGGGCGGAAAAATCGGCTGAGGCGGTGTTGCGCGAGGACGCGGCACGTCGGCAGCAGGCGCAAGGAAATGTGGTTGAGATGCGCGGGCGTTGGGGTACGCCGGGAATGCCGGGCGTCCGCCGCAAAGCGCCGATTTCGATGCTGCTGATCGGCATTAGCGCGGTCGTGGCGATGCTGACCTGGAACGACACGATGGAGCAGGCAGAGACGAGCCAAGGATGGAGTAGCACTTTTCGGGCACTGCTTTTTGTCGATCCGCTCGACGCCCATGTGTCAGCCAGTGGCGAATTGCGGCCGCAGATTGATATGTGGGCCAGCATCAAGCGAGGCGAGATCTGGCGACTGGTTACGCCGATTTTCATCCACTATGGGCTGATGCACATTGCGTTCAATGCGATGATGCTCTTCAGCTTCGGCTCCATCGTCGAGAATCGGCGAGGTGCCATATTTATGCTCCTGTTCGTCCTGGCAGTCGCGGTTTTGTCGAACGCGGGACAAGCGACCGAGGCGATGATTCGCGGCAAAATTCAGCTGTTTGGCGGTCTCTCTGGCGTCTGCTACGGTCTCTTCGGCTACATTCTCATTAAATCGCAGTTCGACAATCGCGAGCGCTATTTTCTCAGCCCAGGCACGACGTTTCTGGCACTGGCTTGGCTCGTGCTGTGCATTTTGCGGGAGTTTCCGGCATTTCGAGAAATGCTGGGCGCTTTGCCGAGCACGGCAAATACGGTTCACGTAGTCGGTTTGCTCACTGGCGCCGCGATCGCATACCTGCCGCTCGTGGTGAAGCGGCCGGCTTAGCAGCCAAGGCTATTCCATCGTCAAAATGTCTTTGACGTGGCCGTCCGGCTTGATACGGCCACAGACAAACGAGCCGTAGGTGTTGTGGCCCATGACAGAGCGATTGGCGACTGGGGCCAGCGAGCGGTAAACGAGCCACTGCTCATTGCCCGATTGAATGCGATAGCCGACGGCGACATCGCGATTCACGGCTGTGAGATTCTCCCCCACTGTCAACTGCCTCCAGGTGATTGGACGCCTGATGCGGCGGGGATGGATGTCAATCCAGACTGGTGATAGCAGTCTGCGTCCCTGAGCCGCTTGCTCAATCGTCAAATTGTTTTCGGATTGCGAGAACCGTGCGTGCCGGAAGTCGGAGCGCCATTCGGGCTGCGCCAGCGGTACGACGCACGCGCTCCGGCGGCTTTTCACATTCAGCCAACCTTCACATGTTTCGTCGGCGGCTGAGAATGAAACATTGCCGGCCAGCGGCAGAGTTTGGCAGTAGTGGATTTCAGCGGCAGCATCCGGCGGGCCAATCAGGCAATCGGCGACAAAGAAAAACAACTCGTCGCGGGCGAAAAACATCTGCCGTTCGAGCTTGTAGCCTTCGGAGAGTGGCAGTTCGATTTCGAGATAATCGCACGATTTTTCGCGATGCCAGCCGACTTCCTTCCACTGGCCGGTGGCGGCTAAAGTCGTTCCACGAACTGAGGCCGACCATTCCCATTCACCGCTCAGCAGGGGTTTTCCAGCCGCCTCGAGTGAAATGCGAGCAGCTTGGTTCGAAAAATCGACCGACAGCTCGTCATGCGGCGGCCGCTTGCCGCGGCGGAGCAGCGCTTGTTTCGCATCGGCGTTGCAATAGCCGGGGTCTTGGGAGAAGTCGAACAATGGCTTGTCGGCAGCATGACCGTTCACCGTCGCGATTTTGTCGAGAGGTCGATTATTTTCAGTTGGCGTCGGTTTGGCCGTTTTGCGAGGCGATTGGGGTTTTGTCTTCGTGCGAGCGGGATGTGACGGCGTAATGGTTGTCATTTTCTACAAAATCCGAGGACGATATAATCTGTCGCGGCACGGTGTTTCGCTTTTCTGTGCTCGCTTGACTGGCGAAGGTTGTAGCACGAGTGCGGCGAACTGCAAGTGCATGGCTTATTGAGGCAGGAATGAAAGCAATTTTGTTAAAGTGCGTCCCCGTACTACTGGCGGCGACATTGTTCTTATTGACGAAAGAGGCGACGCGATCGGACGCCGCAGTGGGCGATGATGCGCCGGGCGAGTTGGCCAAATTGTCGCCGACGGGTGATGTCTGGTATGACGCCAAGCGTCACGCGGTTGTCGTCGATGGCGAAGTTTGCTTGCGCGAGGGACAGTTGGAAATGTTTGCCTGTCCCAAGGGGACTAAAGAGCATGAGTCGATTGTATCTTTGAAATGCAAAGCGGAGGAAGTTCATGCGGCTCTGTTGAGGGCGGGCGCCATTCCAGGCAAACCCGTTTCGTTCGATCCCGATTACAAACCCGCAGCCGGCCAAATCATCGATATCTATGTCTTGTGGCAAGATGAGGATGGCAAAAAGCACCAGGCGCGGGCCCAGGAATGGATCAAGGATGTCAAAAAAGACCGGGAGATGGCTTACGATTGGGTGTTCGCCGGCAGCGGTTTCTGGAAGGACGACGAAACGGGCAAAGAGCACTATAAGGCCAATGGCGGGGACTTGGTTTGCGTCTCGAATTTTCCCACCGCGACGCTCGACTTGCCGATTCAGAGCACCGACGCGAACGATGAGCTGATGTTTGTGGCTTACAAGGAGCATATTCCACCGCGCGGCACAAAAGTCCGTGTTGTCTTCATTCCGCGGGCTGGGGCCGATGGAAAAACAAAGTGATCAGCGCCGGCCCTCGCAGCCGCAATCGACACCACCGACAAAAAACGCCGACGAGACGTCATGTGCGGCGATTTGCCAAATCTGCGGCAGCCGGCTGATCGAAATCCGCGCCAAGCTCGTTTGCGAGAGGTGCCATACGATTTGGGAGACCTGCTGCGAGGGTGGTCGCGGCTGAAATCAGTCGGACTGGCTGCTAGCGGCCGATTTTAGCCAGGCGATACAGTCGGCAAACTCCGCACGCCAAGCAAAACCGGTCGTTTAAGCTAATCCGGCAAATTGCGAATCTCTGCTACGACCGCGCCAGATGGACCGAATTCGGAGGACATGCGCGAATGTCGGGTGGTCCTTCTAGCGGCGGCAATCTTTGCGCTGGCGTTATTGCCGGCAAGGTTTGCGCATGCGCAATATCCGTACCGCGTCATTTACCCCGAGCAGCTCGAAATCGACTATCGCGATCCGTCGCAGTTTCCTGACATCCCACTGCCGCCGAGCGGGCCGCCGCCGACGGTGACCGCGCCGCCGAGCGGCAACACACGATTCTTTCCGCTCGATGACGCCGTTCGCACATCACTCGGCAGTGGCCGCGTGGTCCGTGTGCTGGCAGGTGTCAATGCGATCAACAGCGGCCGCACGATCTACGACACGGCTGTGACGAACACGGCGATCGATCAGGCCCAAGGCCGCTTCGATCCGGTCCTGCAGCTCAACAATAACTGGGACTATATCGATGAGCCCAAGGCCGCGTTCAGTCCTGCTACAGGCTCGTTTGTTCTCGGCGCACCGTTCGACCAATACCGGATGAACATGTTGCTGAGCAAAACGAATCCCCTGGGCGGCCAGTGGAACTTGGGCGTCAATGTGACCGAGCAGCGATTTCCGGGCAGCATTTTGCCACCCAGCCTGCTGCCGCTCAATCCGCAGACGGCGGCCAATACGTTTCTCAGTTACACGCAGCCACTGCTACAAGGCGCGGGCCGCCGCGCGAACCTCGCGCCGGTCATTTTGGCTCGCATCAACACGGAGTTTTCGTTCTTTCAGCTCAAGGACGGCGTGCAACAGAACGTGCGCGATGTGATCGCCACTTATTGGAACCTCGTGTCGGCCCGTGCCGCCGCCTGGGCCCGCCGGCAGCAGGAAATTCAGGCCGATTTTGCGGCCCGGCTGGCAACGGCTCAGATGCGGGCCGATCTGGTCAACGCGGGCAACGCTGCACAGGCCCGCACGTCCTTCTTCAATTTCCGCGCCCAGCGGATTGCCGCGGATGCGAACGTGTTGCAGGTAGAAGGCACGCTCCGCAACTTGCTCGGCATGCCACCCTGGGATGACGCGCAACTGATCGCCAGCACCGAGCCGGTGCTCGAACGCGTCCGACCAGACTGGCAGGAGTTGGTCGAACTGGCGTCGGCGCGGCGGCCGGATCTCGTCGAGCTCAAGTTGGTCCTGGAAGCCGACGAGCAGCAGCGAATCATTGCCAATAACAACGCCCTGCCGCAGCTCAATGCCAACGGCCTGTATCGCTGGAATGGCCTGGAAGGCGAGTTGCCCAACGGCAATGGCATTATTGCCACCGCGCCGGGCCAGTTCGCCGATTGGACGCTGGGCGTCAATTTCTCCGTGCCGATCGGACTGCGCGCCGCGCGAGCGACGCTGCGGCAGCGCGAGCTGATCATTGCTCGCGACCGCGCGAATCTCGATCAGGGTCTGCACGCCGCCTCGCACCTTTTGGCCACAACGCTGCGCAGCCTCGATCAGCAATATGAGACGTATCTCGCATTCAAAGAGGCCCGCATCGCGGCCCGCGAAAATCTCAACGTGCAGATGATGACTTTTCGCTCGAGCCTGATCAATTACATCCCCGTATTGCAGGCCATCACCGATTGGGGCAACGCGATCACGAACGAAGCCGCGGCCATCGCGCAGTACAACACGCTTCTCGCTGATTTGGAATTGCAAACGGGTACGATTTTGGAAACGCATGGCGTCCGATTCTATGAAGAGCGCTATGGCTCGGTCGGGCCGCTGAGCCATCTTCGCATGTATCCCCAATCGACGCCGCAAACGCCGAACTACGACCGGTATCCGGCTGGCACGGAAGCGGCGGAAAAAGTGTTCGATCTCCAAGATCCGATCCGCTTCCGAACGACGCCACGGCCGACGGAAGAATTGCCGCAGCCGCCACAGCAGCCGTTGGATTTGCCGCCTCCGGGCGGGCGAACGCTGGAACTGCCGCCGCCAGGAAGTCGTTTACCCGATTTGCCTCCTCCCGGACCGCCGAGTCGCTAGCAATGGCAGCTTAAAATGTGAATGTAACCGGATTGTGCTTGCCCGGAGTGGCAAGCCGCGATACAAGGCTCGTTTTCATCTACCCAGCTAGCGATATTCTGCGCGCCCAGCGCAATGGGAATAAATTCGATGGCCTCACAGCTTGTTACGTCACCGAACTCGGCTGCGGCTAGGCGACCGATTGGTGGGCAGTTTGTCCAGTGGTGTGTGCGACGGCGAGTGCAGATTAGCGTCGTGGTATTCGCGGCACTCATTGGCCTGGATCTTTTCATTTTTCATAGTTGGCCACGGGACATTTTTAAGCCGGCTGATCCCTTGGCGATGGTCAGCTTGGCGCTGGTAATCCTCGGCTTGCTGATTCGTGCCTGGGCGGCCGGCATGTTGCGGAAGCAAAAGCAGCTCGCGACCACCGGTCCATACGCCTTGGTGCGGCATCCGCTCTATTTTGGTTCGTTTCTAATGATGATTGGGTTCGGCGTGCTCATTCACGATCCGCTGACGCTGTGGGTCATCGCAGGTCCACTGGTCTGGCTCTATTGGCAGACGATTCGCAGCGAAGAGCAGCGCGTGGCGAAATATTTTGCTAAGGACTGGGCTGTCTATTCAGCCAAGGTGCCGCGGTTCATCCCGTATCGTTTGGTGCGGCCTAATTTTGGCAATTGGTCGCTTGCGCAGTGGCTGCACAACGAGGAATATCAGGCGTGGATTGGGTCAGCGGTGGCGCTGGGGGCGCTGAAGGTGTGGCAGGTGTTTGGTTAGGTTGTGGCTCGGCGCTTGGCTTGTGCCGCCCGGCGGCAACAGCCTCGCCCTCCCAATTATGAGATGGCTTCGGCGTGGCGCTCGCCGCGTTGGTTGTGGCGCTGGATGGCGGCGCCGATGAAGGCGGCGAAGAGCGACTGGGCGAGCGTGGGCTTGGATTTGAATTCGGGATGGAATTGGACGGCTAAGAACCAGGGATGGCCCGGCAGCTCGACGATTTCGACGAGCTTGCCGTCAGGGCTAGTCCCGCTGAAGCCGAAGCCGTGGGCGGCGAACTGCTGGCGATAGACGTTGTTGAATTCATAGCGATGGCGATGCCGTTCGCTGATTCGGTCCTTGCCGTAGGCTTCGTGCGCTAGGGAACCGACGGCGAGAGTTGCTGGCTGAGCCCCAAGACGCATCGTGCCGCCTTTATCGGTAATATTGCGCTGCTCGTCCAAAAGGCAAATTACGGGGTGCGCCGTGTTCTTGTTGAATTCGGTCGAGTGGGCGCCGTCCAGGCCGACGACGTTGCGGGCAAACTCAATCGCGGCGCACTGCATGCCGAGGCAGATGCCGAAGAAGGGAATACCGCGTTCGCGGGCGTAGCGGATGGCTTCAATTTTGCCTTCGATGCCGCGTTCGCCGAAACCGCCGGGCACGAGGATGCCATCGTAGCCAGCGAGGAGCGGCGGGGCGCCTTCGCGCTCGATTTCTTCGCTTTGAATGCGGCCGACGCGGACCTGGCACTCGTGGTGCATGCCGGCGTGGTCCAGAGCTTCGTAGATCGATTTATACGCGTCTTTGTGCTCGGCGTATTTGCCGACGACGGCGATGCTGATTTCGTTCTTGGGATTGCGGAGGACGTGGAGAATATGCCGCCAATGATCGAGATCGTTGAGGCTGGCTTTCAGCCCCAGGCCGAGCTTTTTCACGATCAGCGAGTCGAGTCCCGCATCCACGAGGCTAAGCGGCACTTCGTAAATTGAAAAATCTTTGTCCTTTTCTTCGATGACCGCTTCTTTGGGCACATTGCAGAAGAGGGCCATCTTTTCGCGATCTTCCCGCGAGATGGAGCGTTCTGTGCGGCAGATCAAAATGTCGGGCTGAATACCAATTTGCCGCATCTGGCCGACCGAATGCTGGGTGGGCTTGGTTTTCAGCTCGCCGGCGGCTTTGAGGTACGGGACGAGCGTAAGGTGAATGTAGAGGCAGTTCTCTTTGCCGACATCGAGAGCAAATTGGCGAATCGCTTCAAGAAACGGCAGGCTTTCGATATCGCCGACGGTGCCGCCGATCTCGGTGATGACGACATCGACGTCGGGTTCGGCCAACTTCGAGATGCAGGATTTGATTTCGTTCGTGATATGCGGGATGACCTGGACCGTTTTGCCCAGAAACTCGCCACGGCGCTCCTTTTCGATGACCGAAAGATAGATTTGGCCGGTCGTGTAGTTCGAATCGCGTGTCAGCGGGGAATTGGTGAAACGCTCGTAATGGCCGAGGTCCAAATCCGTCTCGCTGCCGTCGTCGAGGACATAGACTTCGCCGTGTTGGTAGGGGCTCATCGTGCCCGGATCGACGTTGATATAGGGGTCGAGCTTCTGCAGCCGGACGTTGAGGCCACGGCCTTCGAGAAGCATGCCGATCGAGGCACTGGTCAGGCCCTTGCCGAGGGAGCTGACGACGCCACCGGTGACGAAGATGAATTTGGTCATTGAGCATCCTGCTAGCGAGCGAAAGAGTCGATTCTATCGCCGCGCGGCGGGACTGAGAACAAGTAGGTTCGAGGGGTTTTTATTGCTATGCGTATGCGTATGCGTTTTCTTTTTTTTGACGTGCATATTTACGTAAAGCATTATTTCATCGACGGTTACGAAAAATGCGTCGATGCATGTTATGCGTTTTTATGCATAAGCTCATTTCGATACGAGCGTTGGCCGCAAAGTAGATGCGCGAGCGGGGTGATTTATTTGAACAATTGTATATAAACAGTTTCGGGTCATGCGTGATTAAGTGTTGCTGGCTACTTGTTGCTGGGCGATTCGTATTCAATCTCATAGATCAACTTGTCGCCCTGAGGAGATTTGCTATACGAGCCTCCGATAACCTCTCGCCCACCCACTCTGGACAATTCGCGACGGAGGGCTATTTCCTTGGCGATGTACCTCATCTCCCTCAGATTCAGAACCGACTGCCAATTCAGTAGCCTTTCACGTTCCTGATCTAGTCCATGTTTCTGTTGGATCAAGATTCCAAGGGAGATGGTTAGTCCCGCCACAACCGTTAACCAGAGAATGTCTCGAATCGTGAACCGCATCGCCTATTCCTCATCCCCCAGCGCATCCAAGAAGTCTTCCCACCGATTCGGCTTCGGTGGATTATAACCGGCCGTCCGCTCGACTAGCTCCTCTACCGTCCAGCGTCTTTAGCTGATTTTAGAACGCCGTGCTCGTCTAGCTGCTAGAAGGTTCCAACGATTGTCTCAGGACCAGACCGTCGGATCGATATGCCGCTGCAAGTCCCGGCTGCCGTGAATGACGGCGCGAATGTAGCACGCACCATCCGCTACTTGGTAGACGATCCGATAACCGCGGAACTGAATTTCACGAATCGAATCGATTCTGAACTCGGGGACGACCTGACCGGAGCGTGGAAATCGTTCGAGTCGGTCTGGAGCATCGAGAAAGGACTTGCAGAGCCGCTCGGCATTTTCCGGCGACGAAGCCGTAATGTAGTCCTTGATGGCCGCTAGGTCGCGGATGGCTTCGTTAGTCCAGATGACGTGAACCAAGACTGTACAATCTCCTTGGCCTCGTCCTTCGAGAACACTCGCCCTTCTTCAATATCCTTCCCAGACTTTTCGAGCTTCCGCCAAAGATAAAGACGATAGCTAATATCGTCGAGCGTGCAATCGTCGGGGAGGGAATTCAGGACCTCCCTTGCTACCTCTTTTGCTGTATGCATTGGCCAACTCCCGCAGCGTCATTCGCAGTCAGCTAATTCTACCACGGTGAATGAATTGCTACAAAGTCGATTGTTGTAAATTGACTCAGTGTCTCTTTGTGCGGCTCACAAATTGGGCGTAGTCCTCCGGTGTGTCGATGCCAATCGTCGGCTCATTGGTGATGCCGACGAGGATGGTTTGCCCGTGGTGGAGGACGCGGAGTTGTTCGAGGGATTCGATTTGCTCGATGGGGGCGAGGGGGAGGGATGCTAATTGCAAAAGGAAGTCGCGGCGGTAGGCGTAGAGGCCGATGTGCTGGTGATAGACGGGGGGATCGGCGGTGAGGAGTTTGTCGTCCCAGGTGCGGGCGAAGGGGATGGGAGCGCGGCTGAAGTAGATGGCGCGCTGGCGGTGGTCGAAGATGATTTTGACGCAGGCGGGGTCGTGGAGCTTGTGGCGATCGCGGATGGGCGTGGCGAGCGTGCTCATGACGGCGGTGGGATCGCTTTCGAGCAGCTCGACGGCGAGGTCGATGGCGGCGGCGGAGATTTCGGGCTCGTCGCCTTGGACGTTCACGAAGATGTCAACGTCGGGCAACTTGCGCGCGATTTCGGCGACGCGGTCGGTGCCGCTGGCGCAGTCGGGACTGGTTAGCTCGACGCGGCCGCCGAAGGAGCGGACGACAGAGGCAATTTCTTCGCAGTCGGAGGCGATGAGGACGCCGCTTGGGCGATTCGCTTTTTGGGCGGCTTCGTAGGTGTGTTGGATGAGCGGCTTGCCGGATTCGGTGCGGAGCAGTTTGCGAGGTAGACGCGTGGAGGCGAGGCGGGCAGGGATAACGATGGTGCTACGCATTCCGGCGATGGTAGCAGGCGAAGGGGCGAATTCAGAATGCGGGATTCAGAAGGGAATTACGCGTTAGCGATGGTGGGCACAGCCCACCCTACAAAAGACTGCAAGAAAAGAAGAAGCCCGGCTGTGCGCTAAAAGAGGGGCGAACACAGCCGGGCTATCGCTTGGGGGTCGTTTTTTGGCCCAGGAGCGAACTCCTGTGCAGAGGATAAAACCAGGGAGGCGGCAGAATGTTCCGCGGACGGAGAATATTTTTTCAAGAATCGACGACTGACCCGAGAGTTATTGCCATAAATACTTGCTAGAAAAAGAGTTGCGGCACAATCATTTCTCGCGGTGCAGAAGTACTAATTCCAAATAACTGCGTCGCTCGGATTGCTCCAGCGCGAGTCGGCCAGCGAGATTCGTCAAGCATTTTTTGGCATTTTCAAGTGAAGAGTTATCGGCGGAGATTTCCAACTCCAAAAATGGGCCGGCACCTTCAACATCGTCGAGGGCACACTCGACCTCAAAGCCATCCCAAATGATGGTGGCCTTGCGACGCTGCTTCGTCACTGCGGCTACGATGGAAAAACCGAGGGCGCCGAGCAACTCCGTGAAGTGCTCAATGGTTTCTGCGCCAGCGGGAAGCGGAAGTTCCAGCTCGCGACGGGTTTTGGTGGCCGGGTCGATTTTGGGGCCTTTGTAGGTGATAAAGCTCTCGCTTCCCACTTGCCGCAGCCGCAGAGCCTCGTCAGTTGTTGCGAAGTCGCGCGAGGGATGGCGGAAGTAGTGGTCGATTTGCTCGATGGGCGGTTCGAACTTAGCGCCTAGTTCGGTGAGCTTTGCTTCCGTATTAGCCGTATTGGGTAAGGGGAATTTTTGTTCGACTTCGTAGTGCATCGGAAGTTCCTAACGGTCGCAAATTGTACGAAGATCGCTTAGTTTGTGAGTCATGGAGCCGCATCCTCGTTACGAAGTGCTGGGTTTGATTGGCAACGGCGATTTTGCCGCTGTTTATCGCGCGCGCGACCGTGAACTGGGCCGCGATGTGGCGATTAAGCAAATTCACGGCCAATACATGAACGACCCGCGGCGACTGGAGCGGTTTTGGCGCGAGGCTCAGTTGCTCGCGACGCTCTCGCATCCGCACATTATGACGATTTATGACATTGTGCGGCCGCGAGGCTGGCTAGTGCTGGAACTGATGCAGGGGACGCTGCTGGACGCGGGCAAGGGGCAGCCTATCGACTTGAATCTGCTGCGGGCGACGCTGAGCGGTTCCCTGCAGGCGCTGTCGATGCTGCATGCGAGCCATGTGATCCATGGCGACATTAAGCCGTCGAATTTGATGCTGGATCGGCTGGGTCGCGTGAAGCTGGGTGATTTTGGCCTGGCCCGCCGCGTGGCCAATGATCAAGGCAGTTATCTGAAGGGGGCGACACGGTATATGGCGCCGGAACTGGTCGCGGCACAGTTTGGCCCAGTAGGACCGGCGAGCGATTTGTATTCGCTTGGTTTCGCTGCCTATGAACTTTTATGTGGGCCACAGCATTTCGAGCAATTGTTCCCGGGCCTGGATGCTTTTGGCCGCGACCGGCAGATCGCGTGGATGATGTGGCATGCAGCCGCCGATCGGCGGCTGCCGCCGGTGGGGTCGGTGCTGGATGGCGTGCCGCCCGATCTGGCGAAGGTCATCGATAGGTTGACGGCGAAAGACCAGTCGCTGCGTTATAAAACGGCCGAGCAGGCATTGGCCGATCTCGGTGCGGCGCCAGCCATGGCCGGGCTGCCGGTGGAGGACGAGGACGAAGCGAAACAGAAGCGGCAGAAGTTCCAAAAGCGGATGATGGCGGTGATGGCGCTGGTGGCCAGCGTGCTGATGAGCGTGCTGGTGGCTGTGATGCCGAGCGGAAAGAAAAAAGAAGCTGTTGCGCCAGAGCCAGTGGCGGTCCGCGGCGTCGTGCGGATGATTATCCCCGAGCGGCAGACGCTGATTGTCGAGCAGGCGATGAACCGCGGGCCGAAGGAGGTTGTGGTCCGCGAACAGGACAAGGTGTATCTCAATGATAAGGCCAGCTTGCTGCGAGAGTTGAAAGAGGCTGACCAGGTGTCGATTCAGACGCTCCGCGATGACCAGGGCCGGGCGCTGCAAGAGATTCAAGCCTCGCGGCCACAAGAGAGCCGAGGAGCGATCGCAAAGGTTGATGCGGAAAACGGCGAGATCATCGTGACTTTGGCTGGCGCTGACGAGCAACTGAATGTCGCCGTCGGCGGCCAGACAACGGTTGAACTCAATGGAAGTACGACGCTAGGCGGAAAGCCGCTGAAAATCGATGATTTGAAAGACGGTGATCGCGTTCGCGTCGTTCATTATCGCGATCAGGACCGCGAGTTGGCGCTGAAAATCTCGTCGGTCCGCGTGGTCAACGGCGAAGGCGTCGTGCGGGCGATCGATCCGGCCAAGCGCGAGGTTTCGATTGCCGAAGGCGCGGACGAAAGCGCGCCGGTAAAGGTCTGGCCGCTTGCCGACAAAGTGGATATCTCGCTGAACGGCCGCAAACTGATCAACAATCGGCTCCTGACCGCGGCTGATCTACAAGTCGGCGACAAAGTCTCATTCGGTCGCGATCTGAAGATCGTGAGCATTTCCGCGTCGCGGCATTTTTCGGCGAGCGGAACGATTGGAGCGATTCAATACGATGTGAAATCGTTCACGACCGGCGGCTCGGGACAACAGCGGATGTATGTGCTGGCGCCGGACTGCAAGGTGTCGCTCGGTGGGCAGGATGCGGCTCTGGATGACCTGCGGCGGGGCGATCAGTTCGAGGTGCAATATGACGATCCAGATGCGGCTAGCCCGTCGGTAATTAGCCTCGCGGCGGCACGGCCGCCTGACAAATCCAAGTGGGCAGTGCTCATTGTTTGTAGCGAGTTCGACGACACGTCGATTCCCCCGCTATCGGCCGCAACGGCAGCAATGACGACTTTTCAGCAGACGCTCGAGCAGCGCTATGCCGTGCCCGTGGAGCAAACGATTCTACTCGCCAATCCGAGCCGCATTCGCTTGGAACAAGGTCTGAGCGACGCGGTTTCCAAAGCCAGCGAGGCCGGACAGTTGTTGGTCGTCGTGGCCGGCCGCGCTTTCGCCGGTCCCAAAGGGCCGGTCATTGCACCCAAGGATTTTGACAAGGCCCGGGCCGATGTTACTGGCGTGCCGCTGGCGACCGTGCTCTCGGAAGTTGATAAAAGTACTACGGCCAACAAGTTTGTGATCCTCGATCTCGCGCCGCTGGCGGAGGGAAGCTTGCCTGCTCCCAATGCGGCCGCCATGGTTGATTCCATTCGCGGCACTCGTTCACGCCCGCTATTAAAGACGACGCCCATTTTGGCGGCTGATGACTCGACGAGCGGCGACGCGGCTGCGGCCATGCGACTGGTAACTGCCTTGCCAGCGGCATTCACGGGTGCGGCCGATCCGAATCGCGATAACCAAATCACATTTTCTGAGCTGAACGACTTTTTGAAGGCGTCGGAATCGAACGCCGGCCGCGTGCGTTCCATTATGCCCGATACGACGCCGCCGCGACTGAGCGACGATGCCAAGCAGGTCATCCGCCGCCTGGCAGCACTAGCTTCGCGGCAGCGGTATGACAAACCGGATGTGCAGGCCCTCATCGCCAATGCCGAACAACTCGCGCCAAAGCAGCCGGAGCCGCGGATCGTCGGTGCGATTGTGCTGTTGAAACACAAGGATTTTGACGAGGCGCAGCGACTGATCGGCCTTGTGACGACCGAGCAGCCGAAGCAGTCGTTGGCGTGGGAAATCAGCGCCTGGGGCAAGTTTGAAAAATACAATTACAGCGGCGGGCTCAATGATTTGGTGCAGTTGATGCAAAATTTGCCGAGCGAGATGCTCGGCGAGGCCGACCGGCGGGCAGTGCTGTTGGCGGGTCGGCTGCGTGAGTTCTCCGCCGGCGTTGAGCATCAAGGCGACCGCCGGCCGCCGGCGGGGATGATTGCGGCGCTCGATGCGGCGGTCAATGCACGGGGACCGGAGGTGAAGGCATTATTCGATCAGGGCCGTTCGCACGTGCGGGCGATTATCGCGGAGTTTCAGAAGAGGATTGAATCCGCGGGCGAGCCGAGCGATGTGAATCGCCTCAAACTGGAGCGGGCTCAAGTGCGGAATTATGTGACTTATAGTTGGGAATCAGCCGCGCAACTGGCGATTTCTTCGTTGGATGTGGATTAGAAGGAAAACTAACCGGTGCGTTGGTTATTGGGCGAACTGCATTTGCGGATTTCCTGGCGAAGTGGGCGGTAATCCGTATGCTGGTCACGCGGTAAGAACGACATGGACGCGACTCTTCAGAATCTCGAGCAACACGAGGGAAGAGCTTATTCGCAGAACGGCGAAGACGGAGTCATCGCGGCGATTTTCAAGGCAATCGGCGCGACAAACCGGTATTTCGTGGAGTTCGGCTGCGAGCAGGCCACGATGTGCAACACGGCGTATTTACTGGACCAAGGCTGGCAGGGCTTGTTGATGGACGACGCAGGTGTCTCGGGCAACCCGCAGGCAGTCGTGCACAAGGAATTCATCACGGCGGAGAACATCAACGGGCTGTTTGCGAAGTACGGCGTGCCGCAGACGTTTGACTTGCTTTCGATTGACATCGATGGAAATGACTATTGGGTGTGGAAGGCAATCGAGTATCAACCGCGGGTGGTAGTCATTGAGTACAACGCCCATGTGCCACCCGACGAGCGGCGGACGATACTTTACGATCCGCACTTTGTGTGGAATGGAACCGATTATTTTGGCGCGAGCTTGCTGGCACTGAAGGAGCTAGGCGAGCAGAAGGGTTACACGCTCGTCTACTGCGAGCGGACCGGGACCAATGCGTTTTTCGTTGCGACTGGCGCGCTGCCGCCGTCCTTCAGTCCCAAACCAGTCGAAACGATTTATCGGCCGCCGAACTATATCAATCGTGGCTTGCGTTGGCGGAAGGATCCAGAACGGATGATGATCGACCCGCGCGAGCCGCCGCCGGCATGATTCGAGGGCAGTACACCATCGGCATGAGTGGCCGCGAGTTTGGATTTGATCGGGCGAAACGGCCGGATTAACCGTGCGAAAATGAGGGAAGTGGGCGGTAAGGGACTCGAACCCCTGACCCCATCGGTGTAAACGATGTGCTCTAACCAACTGAGCTAACCGCCCGGGTCACTTCTGTAGTTTAATGACGTGGTGCTTTTTTAGCACCCCGGATGCCTGCTGCGAGGTTGTGATGGCTGCGCCAAACCGTGATGAGCTGATTAAAGCTGCGATCGAGATACGTCAGCGGGCGTATGCGAAGTACTCGAATTTTTTCGTGGGGGCGGCGATTTTGGCGGGCGATGGGCGGATTTTTACGGGATGCAACGTGGAGAATGCCTCGTATGGGTTAACGATTTGCGCGGAACGAACGGCGGTGTTTAATGCTGTGGCGGCGGGGCAGAGAAAATTTGAGCTATTAGCGATTGCGACGGCCGGCGGCGCCTCGCCCTGTGGGGCTTGTCGCCAAGTACTGGCCGAATTCGCGCCGGAGCTAACGGTTTTGCTGATTGACGTTGATCGGCCAGGCCGGCTTGTCGAAACCAACATTCGTGACTTGTTGCCGGGAGCATTCTCTCTCGCCACTGACAACTGACCACTGACAACTGCCCTCCTATACCAGAACGCCCGCAATACATCCCATCATGCAATTCACAATCGTTCCGCCGAGCATGGCGCGGAGGCCGAGGCGGGCGATGTCGGACTGCCGATGCGGAGCCATGCCGCCGAGGCCGCCGATCTGGATGCCGATGGAGGAGAAGTTAGCAAAGCCGCAGAGGGCGTATGTCATGATGGTTACGGTGCGGGGGCTTAGCCGCACGGTTGAGTCCGCTAACTGCCATTGAGCCAGTTCGTTGTAGGCCACGAACTCGTTGGCGAACATTTTTTTACCGAGCAATTGACCGGCGGCGAGGCAATCGTGGCTGTCGATGCCAACAATAAAGGCTACAGGCGCGAATAAGTAGCCGAGCAGGACCGAAAGCGACCAAGTGGCGCCGAGGTCGCTTTGTGTCAAATAGGAAATGCCGTAACCGATACCATGAATGGCTGAATCCAGCATCGCAATGAGAGCGATAAAGGCAATGAGCATTGCCGCGACGTTAATCGCGAGTCGCGCACCGTCGGCAGCACCGATGGCAGCCGCTTCAATGAGGTTGGCGCCTTGCTGCGGCGGCTCGGTGGTGACGCTTCCAAGCGTGGCAGGCTGTTCCGTTTCAGGCACGAGCACCTTGGCGATCAGCAAGCTCGCCGGCGCGGAGATGACCGAAGCCGTGACGAGGTGGCCGGCGCTGAGGCCGAGCGAGCTGAAGGCGGCGATCAGGCTGCCAGATATATTGGCGAACCCGCCGATCATGACGGCGTTCAGCTCCGACAATGTCATGCCGGCGATGTAGGGCTTCACGAGCAGCGGAGCTTCGGTCTGGCCGAGGAACACGTTGGCGCTGGCCGAAAGCGATTCGGCGCCCGAAACGCCCATCAACCGTTGCATGACAAGAGCCATCGATTTGACAATCCATTGCATGATGCCGAGGTAGTAGAGCATCGCGGCGAGCGACGAGAAAAAGATGATCGTCGGCAGCACTTTGAACGCGAAGAAGTGCTCTTTGAAACCGTCGCCGAAGACGAATTTGCTGCCTTCATCGGCCAGATCGGTAACCCAATTGAAGGCCGCGCCGATGCCAGAGAAAAAGAGCTCACCGGGCGTGGTTTTGAGAATGATCAGTGCGAGGGCAAATTGGAGCAGCGTGCCGACGATAACGACGCGCGAGGGAAAGCGGCGTTTGTTTTCGCTCAATAGCCATGCCAGACCGATCATGACGAAGTAACCAGCGAAGCTGATGGCGCGTTCCAAGGCAATCTCCTGGCACTACTTTAAACGCGGCCAATGACTTCGCAAGTCGCGGCGACCAGTTCTTCGGCAGCGGCTTTGGTTGAAGCTTCGGCGATGACACGGACGATCGGCTCGGTGTTGCTGCCGCGAATGATAATCCAGCGGTCGGGCCAATCGAGGCGCAGGCCGTCTTGGCGATCGGCCTTGGCTTCATGAAATTGCTTTTCAACGGCGTGGAGCGCCGCCGGAAGTCGTTCGGGCGGCAACTGCACCGTCCGTTTTACGATTTCATATTGCGGCAGCTCGGCGACGAGCTCACTGACCTTCTTTTGCCGAGACGCCATTGCGTCAAGCACCAACGCCATGCCGACAAAGCTGTCACGAACTAGGCCGACTCGCGGATCAATCGGGCCACCGTTACCTTCGCCGCCGAACACGGCGCTTACGGCGAGCATTTTATCGACGACGTTGGCCTCGCCTACCGCCGAGCGAAAGAACCGCACGCCGTACGTCGTGGCCAGGTCGTGCGTCATTCGGCTGGTTGCGCAGTTGGTGACCACCGGCCCCTTCCGCAGACGCAAAATGCGATCGACGCAGATCGATAGTGTGTATTCCTCGCCAATGTAGCGGCCGGTTTCGTCGATAATGGCCAGCCGGTCGGCATCCGGGTCTTGGCAGAAGCCGACGTCGGCATTGGCGACGACCACTTCCTGCCCTACGGAAGCCAAATTCTCCGCCGTTGGTTCGGGCTTGTGCAAAAATCGGCCGTTGGGCTGATTGCCGAGGCAGACAACATCGCAGCCCAGGTTTTGCAGCAAGCCAATGCCGAGAATGCTGCCGGCGCCGGCGTTGCTGTCGAGCAAGATGCGAAAATGTCGCTTGCGGATGCTTGAAGCATCGACCGTCGGCAGGATTTTAGCCAAATGATCCGTCGTCGTATCAGCGAGGGCATCTACTTTGCCGGTTTGTGTTACGGTGTTTGTCTTTTCGCCTTGGCGATACCTGGCCAATACTTTTTGGCCAAGCGGGGCGGGAATAACACGCCCTTCGGGCCCGAACAGCTTCAGGCCGTTATATTCTGGCGGATTGTGGCTGGCTGAAATTTGAACTCCGCCAGCCGCGTGGTGCTGACGCACAAGCACGCCGAGCGTCGGGGTGGCGGCAATATCAGCGTCTAGCACATGACGACCGGCCCCAGCGAGTGCGGCAATTACTGCGTTCTTGATGAGCGGCCCATTTTCCCTCCCGTCCCGGCTGACAACGATTGGCCCGGTCTCAAGCGTTTGAACGAACGCGGTCACATAACGCGCAGCGACCTGCGGCGTGAGGCTCTCCCCCACGATGCCGCGGAGGCCGGAAACGCTGATAATGGGTTCACTCACGCCGCTGCTCCGTGTTTGCCGCACACAACGTTCGGCTGCGCACAACGCGACAAATATACCTTGCACCGCAGGAAACAATGAATGGAAGGCACGCAACTCCTCTTCTGGAAAACGGGTCCGAACGTGAAACTTTCACCCCCCGAAATCGCGCGGGAGCTGCTCTGGGGCGAGGAAGTGCATGGCCTGGTCGATCTGCCGGTGCGCGAAATTTTGGATCGGGTTAAGGCGGAGTTTGCTCAAAGTGAAGAGATATCAGGCTTGTTAACCATTCGTGCCGCCGGTGGCCACGCCGAAATAACATGGGGATGGCAATTCGTCCGCGCCGAATGTCATGACCTGCCCAATGCGGAACGCGAGCGACTCATCGACGCCATCGAAGCGTTCGATTGCATGGCTTACGAACCACCGGCAAGCGGGCCAGCCAGTCGTTAACTCCTGCCCAGTGCGTCGCCCTACCGGTCTCTCTTTCACCATGTTCCGAACCACGGGGTAGAGTTGTCGTGGCAAGCGCCGCGGGGCCGCAGATGGGTGATTTGGGGCCGGTTGGTCCCGATTAATCGTTTTCTACCGGGTGATTCGATTATGCCGGCCAGAGTTGAATTGTTTGGCGTCGAAATCGATCCGCTACGGATGGATCAGGCCGTGGCGCAAATTAGCGCTTGGGTGGCGGATAGCGATAGGCGGTGCCGGTTCGTGGTGACGCCGAATGTCGATCATGTGGTGATGCTCCAGTATCACGAGGGGCTGCAGGCGGCGTATCGCGATGCGGGAATGGTGCTGGTCGATGGCGCGCCGGTGCTGTGGGCATCGCGACTCTTGTGTTGCGCCGAGGAGAGACTGCCCGAGCGTGTCGCGGGCTCGGATTTAGTGCCTATGCTCTTTGAAGCCGCCGATGAGCAACAGCCGCTGGCGGTTTTTTTGCTCGGGGCGGCGCTGGGCGTCGCAGAGCGGGCAGCGCTGAATGTGCGGCGGCGGTGGCCGGCGATTCATGTCGTGGGGACTTACAGCCCCCCCGTCGGTTTTGAGCGTGACGAGCGAGAAAACGAAAAAATATTGGGCCTGATTGAAGCGGCTCAGCCGGAGGTGCTCGTTGTCGGCCTCGGCGCGCCGAAGCAGGAACTCTGGGTTCACAGGCACCGCGGACGGCTGACGGCGAAAGTCGCCCTTTGCGTTGGCGCGACGATCGACTTTCTGGCCGGCGAGCGATCACGAGCGCCGCTGTGGATGCAGTCGGCGGGATTGGAGTGGCTCTATCGAGTTGCCAGTGAGCCGCGGCGGCTAGCCGCCCGCTATGCGAAAGATGCGGTCATTTTCCCCCGGCTAATTGCTCAGGAATGGTGGCGGATGCGACAGGCCGTGCGCTCGCCGTCATAAATCTCAGCCGGACCCCATTTGGTCCAGCATCCACTGAAACGGCTCGACAATGCCGCGCGGCTCAACGCGAAGCGGCACTTTCACGCGGCTGTGATGCTCGTTGCGTGTTGCGGTGCCGCCGGAGATGCCAACGGCGAAGTAGCGGTGGTTGCCGAGGCGCTTTTTGGCTTGCTGAGCAAGACCCGGCGTGTGGCGCGAGGCAAAGGCCGCCGGATCAGCGAAGCAATCATCGCATTCGTCGGCCTTGGTGAAAACGAACGCCACGGGACGAGTGTGCCAGGCGGCTGCATTGTTCTGATGCAACTCGCACAGGTAGCTGACGAGCTTCATGGTGTGAAAGTCTTCATCGCTGTCGCCGGCTTGCGCGAGCGGAGCATCGACCAGGATCATCGCGGCCGAACACTTCGTGAGAAAAGCGCGGATGACTGGAAAGGTCTGCGGATGATCGACTTCTTCCAGCAGCGATTCGCCGGAGAGATCGGGCATGATCAGCTCAGTCGCTTTGCGCCGCTTGCGGAGCACTTGACAATGGATCCAGTGCCAGCGGCCCGGCTCGACGGGGGTTTTGCCGGGGAACTCACACTGGCTTAGGGCGGCCATTGTGTGCTGCTGCAGCTCGATGGAGAACGCGCCGCGGGCGAGTAGCTGCAGGTTGTCCTCACGGCGGGAAAGCATATCGGTCAGCAGGCCGAGATACACGGTTTTGCCACAGCCGGAGCCGCCGATCACGGCGAGCGAGCGGGGACGTATTTTTTGTGCGTTCGCCTGGTGGGCCAGGGCCATCGGCGCATGGCAATGGCGACACAGCTCCGCATCGAAATTATTCCCGCCGCCGCAGATATAGCAGGGGCACGGCACCGTATAAGCGGCCAGGCGATAGGATTCGAGCTCGATTGTTCCGTAGTTTGACATGCGG
The DNA here is from genome assembly GCA_036496265.1 of Pirellulaceae bacterium. GTDB lineage: Bacteria > Planctomycetota > Planctomycetia > Pirellulales > Pirellulaceae > CAYLLN01. The sequence goes on from DASXLL010000197.1 coordinate 36,081, forward strand.
CGTCTTCTTTGTTGATTAGGCCGGCAGCGGTGCTAGGGAGAGTGCTTGTTGTGGGTTGATAAACGAAGCGCCCCTCGCTTGCGCGTCGGGTTGGTGTATCGCGGTCTGTGGCTCATCCATGTTGAACACATCACAGAAGCCCAGGGCGCACCGGAAACCGACGTTGTGTTTGCGGTCGAGCGGCGAGGCCCCACTTTGGAAGTGACAATTGGCTTGCGACTCGAAATACGTATCGAACGCGCCTCCACGAATGCTTTTGAGGGGCTGGGGGGACTCGAGTCGGTCGCCGGGCACGTCCCACATACCAAACGCCGTGCTCGTCCACTCCCAGACGTTTCCGACAAGCTGCTCAATGCCGCTGGCGCTCGCGCTGGCTGGCAAAGAACGAACGGGAATTGTCCGTTCAAAGCCGCTGCCCCAGATATTCGTTCGCTTGCGGTCCATGGCGTCGCCCCAGGGAAATCGCCGCTGCACAGGTTGGTCACCTTCGGCAAAAACAGGCCAGCTGGCGGCTTTGACCCACTCGGCATCAGTCGGCAGTCGCTTGCCAACCCAGCGGGCGAAGGCACCGGCTTCGTACCACGAGACGCCGACAACCGGGTGTTCTTCCTCGCCGGTCAGGAACGTGCCATTGGTCCAAAATCGCGGGCCGGGTTGGCCGGTCGTATCCACAAACCCCAACACGGCGGGCCAGATCGCCTCGTCCCACAGCGACATTTGCTCGTAGCCACCGCTTTCGACAAACGCGCGAAATTCGCGATTCGTGACGGCGTAGCGATCAAGAAACAGCCCCTCGACGGGGATCATGTTTTCGGTGGTCACGATTTCGTTGGCGCCGTCGGACAGCCGCGGGTGCATAGCCACGAGGCCGGACGGGACCATCGCCATCGAATCGTCGAGCGCTGTTTGGGCGGCTTCGCGGTCGGCGACGGGCAGCGTAGCGGCGATTTTCGGGCGAAGGAGCAGTGCCGTGCGACCCTGATCGATGAGCTGATCCACGATCGAGCCGTCGGGCGGCTGTGACGTGGCCAACTGAGCCGCCGCAATGGAGGATTGATCGGGCGCCTGCCGCGGCTTTGTGCGCGCGCCAACGAGGCAGAGGGCCGTGAAGCCAAGGCCCGCACCGAAGGTCCAATAGCCGGCGAGCCAGCCGCCAGCGACGGCGACAGCGCCCACAAGGAGCAGCCAGTGATTCAGTGAATGGGGATCAAATCGTCTCATGGGCGAAGTCGGTTTATTTTTTCTTGCGCCGTTGGGCGACGTCTTTTTGCAGGCGGGCGAACTGGGCCATTACGGAGCTGACCACGGGGTCCGGCTCGGCGACCGATTCGCCGTGAGGAGCGACAAGGGTGACGACCTGGTGATCGAAATTTTGCAACTCGTGTTCGCGCTCGGCGAGCAGGCCGCGAAGCTGTTTCAGCTCGGTCGAGATTTCCGTCTGTTGCTCGGCCAGGTCGTGGCGCTGCCGGTTGACGGTTTCTTGCAAGGCCGTCGCCCGCGCGCGAAGGAGCTTATTCTCTTCTTCCAGGTCGCGGCGCTCGTGCTCAAGCTTGGCGAGGCGGGCGCGGGTGTCGTCGCTGATTGGCGGCGGCCCCGATTTGGCGATGGACAACTGACTGGCGGATTCGGCCGCGCGGGCGATGGCTTCGTGCAGTTGTGTTCGCGTATCGCCAAGTTGCGCTTGGGTTGCGGCAAACTGTCGTTTCAGCTCGGCCAGCTCTTCGGTTGACTGACGGCGGAGCGTTTGAATTTCGTTAATCGCCTGTTGTAGCAGCGCTTGTTGTGATTCGATCAGTTCATTGAGCTGCGAATTTTCCTGCCGCTCTTCGCTCAACTCGCGTTCGCGTTTTTCCAGTTGCTGGCGAGCCAGCTCGACTTCGTCGGCTTTGTGAATCAGCTCGTCGCCGAGACGTTCGATGTCGGCATATAGCTCGCTGGCCAGCACCTCGAATTGGCCGCATTGCTCGCGAAACCCAGCCGTGGTTTCGGCTAAGGGCCGAGGGGAAAACGCCGCTGGCTGGGTCAACGCGAGGGACAACGGGCGGTCCTTTTCACAGTGGTTTTAAAACCGAGCGTGCCGTGGCCGCGAATTGGCCAGTAATTGTCAATTTCTCAGGGAATTCAGCGATTTATTCGCTTTTGTAGCGGAAAAACTGAGGAGAAAAGCCTATGCCGCCAGCGAAAACTTAGGTCATAGACCGGCTGGAGGCAAACCAGGCCGCGAATATCGAAAAAGTCGGCAAAACTGGCCGAACTTGTAACCAGCGGCCTGTAACAACGGACATTCTTCTGCGCTTTGAAGCTCGTGAAATAGAGCGACTTATGTAGTTCGCTCGAAATCTCGGCTGGAGGGGTTGTGCCATGCAAAATGATTTTCGGCCAGCGGCTGGCGACACAATCGTCCTGCCCACGGCCATATACAGCGACGGCATCGTCGTCGAATCGTCTAGCCACCGCATTGCGGCCGTCGAGCTAAAAAGTCTGCTTTCCAACGGCAGCCGGCAGGCATTGGCCTGGTTCGAGCAGTGCTCCGCGGCCATTTTACGGCAAGCTAGCGCAAACCGAGCAGTTCGTAAATCCGCGGATCACGCAGCGTGTCGGCGATGAGCGTTGCCCCGGTGAAATCATGATTGCGGCTATGAGCGGCCGGTACCGCAACCGCGATAGCGCCTGCAGCGATGGCGGCCCGGCAGCCGTTTTGGCTGTCTTCGAGGACGAGCATTTGGCGCGCTGGCAGACCGAGTCGCTCCGCCGCCTTGAGATAGATTTCGGGATGCGGCTTGCCATGCGTAATATCTTCAGACGTGAGGATCGGCGAAAAACGCGGCGCGAAATGGAAGACGCCGAGAACATGTTCGACAAACGTCCGCCGGCTGCTGGTGGCGATCGCTTTGGGAATGACGTACTTTTCGAGCGCTGCCAGCAACTCGATCAGGCCGGGCATCGGCGCCAGACGCTCTTTGAGAATGCCAGGGAAGATTTCGTCGGTTTCGGCCAATAGCTCACTCACGGTCGCCGTCAGCGTGTGCGTGTCGATCATGATCTGCAGTGCAACTTGGCTCGGCCGCCCCATCATTTGATCGAGCAGCTCCTGTGTAAATTCGTAGCCGCGACGGCGAAGCAACTCCGCTCCGACCTCCTGATAGAGCTCTTCGGTGTTGAACATGAGGCCGTCGAGATCGAAGACGACAGCGCGAGGCGAGTTTCGGTTCAAAGTTCAAAGTTCCGAGTTCAAAGCCTGATCGAGCCGATTCAATTCGAACAAAAGGCAACAAAGGAAACGAAGAGGCCTGCTAATCGCCGTCGCCTCGCTTCTCCCTCTTTGTTACCTTCGTTTCCTTATGTTCATTTTTCCGTAGCGACTTATTGTCTCGCGTTGCGAGGAAATGCGCAAGGCGGGGTGGTTGGAGCATAGACGGATCGGCTGTTGCTTTTTTATCGCTGACGACTGGCCGATGTAAGAAGAATGATGTATTGCTTCGGCCGCTAGCGAGTTCTTGACAGCAATGCAGGACCATTTTATTCCGCTGCGGCCGCAGGAGCTCGTTCGCAAGCTCGGCGACGAGCCAAGCGTCACGATTTTCGAGCGCGAGCAATTCCGCGCACTGTGCGAGCTGATCGAAGCCACCATCCACAATGACTTTCGTTCGCGGCTGTCCCAGTTGAAGGCCGATTACGCGCCGTTCGATCCAGACGGCGATTCGGCCGGGCACGAGCAATTGACGGACGCCGAACGCAGAAACCGCTGCGGCCAATTATTCGACGATTTCGACTCGCTTCTGATGCGGGCCAACTACCGCCGCTTGTCGCGCGAGGAGATCGAGCGCGCGATTCGGTCGCCGAACCAAACCGGTCTTAGACTACAACTTGATCTCGCGTTATTCGAGCGGCTGGAGGTCTATGTCCGCGGCAACTGCGACCTGGCGCGGCATACGCGGTCGTGGCGGCGGCTGTGGAGGGATGAATCAGCCATCGTGCCGAGTTACCGACGCTTAGCGATTATTTTTCGCCTCCGCGAGCGATCGCCCCTCACCGATCCGCTCGACACGGACTCAGTCGTCCTCAAATTGTTCAAGGACATCCCGCAGGAGGACATCGAAACGCTGCTGCCGGGCGCCAACATTCGCATGGGCCTGTTCGAGCAGGCGAAGATTGTTCTGCCGACGGTCTCCGGCGTGGGGCTGACGGTGCTGAAGCTGCTCAAAGGTGCTGCCGCGGTGGCGTTTGCGAGCATGTACGGGCTGATCGCGTTTTTGGGCCTTGTCAGTGGCGCGATCGGCTACGCGGTGCGGTCATTTTTCAGCTATCTGCGAACCCGCGAGAAGCATCAGCTTTGCTTGACGCGGAATCTGTATTATCAGAATCTCGATAACAACGCCGGTGTCATTTATCACCTGCTGGCGGAAGCCGAAGAGCAAGAGTTTCGCGAAATTGTCCTCGCCTGGTGGCTTTTGTGGCGAGGCGGCTTATCCCGCGCCACTGCCGAGCAGATTGATGCGGCGGCGGAAGAGTGGCTGACGCGGCGCTGCGGGATTCAAGCGGATTTTGAAATCGGCGACGCGCTGGAGAAGCTCGGGCGGCTTGGCCTGGCTCGCCAAACTTCTGACCATTGGCGAGCGGTGAGCATCGACGAAGCCTTGCTAACGCTCGACCGTGCCTGGGATGAGCAGTTTGCCTATCACTCCGCGGGCAGCGGCGTTAATCGGCCACGACTCTGGCAGCCGGCGGCGTAGTCCTTTGACATTTGGCCCATCGGCGCTAGACTAACTGCTTCGTCTGGCTCACGACTTCGTCTCAGGAGCACTCTAATGCGCCGCATGTTGCTCTTTTGCCTGGCAATTGCCGCGGTGGTTTCTTTATCGCCAATACTTGCCGCCGATCCCGCCGGCTTCAAGACGCTGGAGATTGGCGACAAGGCGCCGGCTTTCTCTCTGCCGGGCGTCGATGGCAAGAATTATTCGCTCGACGATTTCGCGAAGGCCAGGCTGCTGGCGATCATTTTCACCTGCAACCATTGCCCGACGGCGCAGGCCTACGAAGACCGCATCATTCAGCTTCATGCTGATTACAAAGACAAAGGCGTCGCGCTCGTGGCCATTTCGCCGAACGATCCCCAGGCGCTGCGACTGGATGAACTGGGCTACACGGAGTACAGCGATTCGTTGGAAGAGATGAAGCGAGCGGCCAAGGAGCGTGGCTTCACGTTTCCCTATCTGTACGACGGCGACACGCAGAAAACATCGCTGGCTTACGGCGTCCTCGCGACGCCACAGGTCTATCTGTTCGATCAAGACCGCAAGCTGCGCTACGTCGGCCGCATCGATGATTCGGATGTAAAGACGGTGACGAGCCACGACGCCCGCAACGCCATCGACGCGCTGCTGGCAGGAAAGTCGGTGCCGGTCGAAAAAACTCGAACGTTCGGCTGCTCGACCAAATGGTCGGACAAGCGTGCCGACGCCGTGAAGTGGCTTGAGCGGGCGGACGCCGAGCCAGTGGGCTTAAAACCGATCGACGAAGCCGACCTGGCCCGGCTGGCCAAGAACGAAACGGACAAGCTGCTCGTCGTCAATCTCTGGGCCACCTGGTGCGGTCCCTGCGTCGCGGAGCTGCCCGAGTTTGTCACGATGCATCGGATGTATAGAAAGAGGCCGTTCCAGATGGTCACGATCAGCCTCGATCAGCTCGAGCAAAAAGACGCCGCGCTGAAGCTGCTGAAAGAAGACCACGCCTCGATGACTAATTACATTTCCGCGATTGCCAGTCCCGACAAGCTGGCCGAAATTCTCGACAAAGAATGGCGAGGCCCATTGCCCTACACGCTCCTCATCGCTCCCGGCGGCAAGGTCATCTATCGGCAGAGCAATGCGATCGAACCGACCGAGGTGAAGAAGGCAATCGTCGAGGTTATCGGGCGTACGTATGCGAACCAGCCGGAGAAGGTGAAATAGTCAGACGGACCAATCAACCGGTAAGCTGCAATTCTTGCAATGCTCAGCGGACTTGCCGCTCTTCTCGGCTCCAAATTGCAATTCTGCGACCGAAATCTCCGAGACGCGAAGTCAGTGGCCGCATGAGAAGCAATTCTCTTGGCGAGCGGACCAGGCGTGCGACGCATCAAGACCATATAAATGCTCGGATAACGATCGCGAGAGGTTGCGCGAACGTAATGCCTGCCGCGCTGTGCGGGAGTACTCCTGAACGGGCCGTGCGTACTATGCGATAGATGCTTGGCTCAGCGCGAGCCGGGCGCGTGTTCCTCAGTCGCAGCCCCCAGAGAGGCAGCCATGTTACGTCACTCGCTTGCGTTCGTTGTTGCACTTGGAATGTTGTTCGGAGTCTCGGCCATGCCGGCCGGTGGGGCGACCAAGGTCGCCAAAGCCAATACGGCCACCGCGCGGCAAGCCGCGATCCTCGCGGCCCGCAGACGTCATCATCATCATCACCACAAGGTGATCACGCCGTCACCGATCGCGATGCCCGGTGGTTTGAGGTGGACCCCAATTGTTGGACAGGTTTTGGGGTTGGTTAAGGTGAGACCAACGGCCCGCGAAGACCCCTCACAGGTCTCGCGCGGCCGTGGGGCTACGGACACGTATCGGGTCAGAAAAGCGGTTTCCTGAGTAA
>DASXLL010000198.1:0-6408 GCA_036496265.1 Pirellulaceae bacterium
CCAGGAAAGCAGCGACCTTTTCAGCAAGCTCGATGCGAACAAGGACGGGTTTGTCACTCCGGACGAAGTTCCGGAGAATTCCAAGGCTCTTTACGAGCGGATGCTCCGCACGTCGGATAAAGACGGTGACAAAAAGCTCAGCAAAGACGAGTTCCAAGCCGGCCTGAGGCCCGATGAAACGCCGCGGCAACCGCTGCCGGGTGGCGGCGCTGGCTTTCCGATGCCCAAGGGCGGGAAGGGCGACCCGCGAGAATTCTTCAAGCAAATGGATGCCAACAAAGACGGCAAGCTGACCAAGGACGAAATGCCCGAGCGGATGCGTGACAACTTAGCTCGCATGGATACGAATGGCGATGGCGTTGTTACCCAGGAAGAATTCGCCCAAATCGGCCGCCAATATGGCAAACGGCCGCCAGGAGCTCCCGGCGCGCCGCCTCAGAACGATCAGGCGAAAGCTTTTGAGCTGAATGACACCAACAAAGACGGCAAGATTACCAAGGACGAAGTCCCAGCGGAAAAACGCGATTCCTTTGACAAGGTTGTCGAGCGGCTGAATCCGGGAAAAGACTTCCTCACCAAGGAGCAATATCTGTCGCAAGGCGGAGGGGCTCCCCCAGCGGCTGGACAGCGTCCCAACCCGGGCGGTCCGATGAATCGCGGTGATCTCGAAGCATTGTTTGACCGCACCGATGCGAATAGCGACGGCAAGTTAACCAAGGACGAAATTCCCGAAGAGCGCCAGGGTATGCGCGGCATTTTGGAGCGTTCAGGCGGCAATTCGATCGATAAAGAGCAATTCGTTCGCGGCATGACGGCAATGATGGCTCAATTCGGCGGTCAGCAGCCGCGACCTGACGGCGCTCCACGGCCGGAAGGCGCTCCGCGTCCCGAAGGTGCTCGACCTGACGGCGCCGGTCAAAGGCCCGAAGGCGGCCCGCCACGTCGGCCCGATGGCGCTCCTGGTGTTCCGCCGGGCGGACCCGGCGGCGGACTCTTCGGCACGCTTGACACCGATCGCAATGGCGAACTCTCCACGGCTGAGATCGTCGGCGCTGGATCCGCGCTGCTCAAGCTCGATAAGAACGGCGACGGCAAAATCACGCCGGACGAAGTCTTCGCTGGCGGTCCGCCCCCCGGCGGCATGCGTGGTCGTCCGGGCGACGGCCAACCCGGTGGAGTCGGTCAGCCCGGCAAGGGTCTTCCCGGCGCGCCGCAGGGCCAGCGTCGTCCCGGCCAGCGGGGACGCGGGAATCCAGAAGAAATGCGCCAACGCTTGAAGGAAGCCGACGCCAATAAGGACGGCAAGATTTCAAAGGACGAAGCGTCGGGAAGACTCAAAGAAGCCTTCGATCAATTCGACGCCAATTCCGACGGCGTCATCGACGAAGCTGAAATCGGCCAAATGATCCGCCGCATGGCCGAAGGCGCTAAATGATTCTCTAGCCGGGAGCTAACAACGCGAAAAGATTATCCACCGCCGGTTCACCGGGACCAAGTTTGGTCCCGGCTAGAGAACAAGTGTAACCGTTCATGCCAGCGCGATTCGTGGCGAGTCAGGGATACAAAAGGGGAACGACAAGCTGATGAATCGCGAAAAGTGCGAAACTTCGAAAGCGCGAAAGAAATCGTCGCTTGCGTCTGCCACTACCGCCGATTGAGCGGCCAAATCTTTGCTGAGAACAAGGCATGAATGCTGCCCTGAACGGTTTTCCCCTCACCCCCAGCCCCTCTCCCCCGGAGTACCGGGGTGAGAGGGGAGCACTTGATGGACGTTATTCGTTACTCGCATTTCCCAGCTGGCGCGAACGGTTACGAACAAGTTTGGTCCGGCTAAAGACATGGTTTACTGAAACTCGACCTTCTCGCCTTGCTCCATATTCCGGATGAGCAAGTTGTTGATCACGCACTCTACCGCTCGCCTTAGTGCAATAAACCGGTGCTCAACGCGCGGCAGTTTCTTGGCGACTTTCAGCGGATCGATCACTTCCGGCCGGAGGGGAAAGAGCTCCTCGAGCGTCTCGGCAAATTCGGCCACATCCTGGTCCGTCGCACCTTCCAAGGTGTTACAGAACCGACTCTTAAAAATAAGATGACGGATGCTCACAGTGGTGAATTATACACCCCCTGCTAGCGTTTTTCAGCCAGAATTTCGGCCATAAAAGTTCAAAAACAGCTACTTCATCCATCATTGGCCGTTGTTTGTTCGTCGCCCCTAAAGCCAGGGACCGCACACGACCGACGCCGCAGACGGAACGCCACAGAGGGCGTTCCCTACAGTCTGCCGACTACTTTTTCGCCGTAACGGCCGCCGGACTGTCCTTGGCAAACGTCCGCGAGCCGAAAACCTTTTCGCGATACAGCACCAGACCGTGGGCAGCGTGAAAGAGCGCGCCACATTCGACATCAACAGACTTGGTGTTCCGAAACGTCTTGCACATGCCAAGAGTGGCCCGCTTCATCCAGGGCTGCTCGAGTTGGTCTTTGTCCATCGCCGTCGCGAGGAATTCAATGACGTGTCCGGCCGATCCCATGCAGACGGCGAGGTCGGCCGATTTGCCCGGACGAGCGAAATAATTGCTCGATAGCGAACCATCCGAGTTCTGATACTGCTTGGCCTTGTCGATGCACTCATTGATACGTTCCGAAAGCTTCTTCCAGACGCCAGTCACGGGTTGGCCGGCGTCCGCGTGGCGGTTAAAAGCCATGGTCAGACCGGTCATGCGGTGCGTGCCGCCACAGGCGCTGGCGTCGAGACTGTGGCCGAGCTCGATTTCGACGAGTTTTTCGATACTCCATTCACTGCCATCGCCGGCCTTCCAGGTATAGTCGGTAGGGTAATAAGCCGTGAGCGCCATTAGCGTCCAACTATATTCCTGCGTCGCATTCTTATGCACGTCGAGCTTGGCCTGATCGATGTAGTCGGCGATGGTGTGTTTTTCGCCTTCAACCGTGATTGGTTCGTCGAGCGGCAAGTGGCAATCGGACAAATAGCCGAGCCATTGGTCGACGTGGCCCTGGCCCATTTTGTCTTCCGCGACGACGGTGGCGATGCCATAGCGCTTGGTTGCTTCGTCGAGCAAGTCGCCGCGGCGTAGATCGAGGCCCTTCATCTTGCCGCCAGTGAGAATGTAATCGACGACAGGGATGTCGCGCGAGCCGTCGCTCACCAGAAACTCTCGCTTGAATGCCAACGCCCCGTGGACAATCTGCCACGCGGCCTGATCGTTGGAAGTAGAACCAACGGATAGTCGGCGGCGGTCGTAGGTGTATTCCAGAGCGTCGTCGATCTGTTTCAGAATTTCGTCGTCTGCTAGAACGGCCGAAGAGTCAGGAGCTGGGCCGGCTTTATTGACTACCGGTGTCGTCTCGGTTGTCGGCTGCGGACCAGCACCGCCGCCGCAGCCGGTCGACATGATAAACAGTCCGCACGATGCGAACAGGGAAAACACAACCAGCAGCCGGCTGCGAGTCATCGTTTGAAGTCCACAAAAGGAGTTGCAATTCGATCGGTCAATATAAGTGAGCATTAGCCGTGAGACCAGAAGTCACGCAAGCTGGGGAATCTATGCCGATTGCGGCGACATTACGCCTCGGGCTGCTAAATGCTTACTTCAATGGGTTTTACGGCTCGGCAAGTGTTCGCTGGGCGTTGCTGCCCTGCCAGCCGGCACTTACAATCCCGCTGGCCACGGGCCGCTCAGCCCCTTTCGGCCAACTCTTATCGACCGCTCCTCCCGCCGGACTGGCTCATGCTAGCTCGCAAGCCGATTTTTCCGAATGTGATCGAAATGAACTTCCAGGCGGGGGAGGTTTTGGGCTGTTGCGTCTATTTGGTTTTTGACGGCAGCGATTGGCTGCTGATCGACATCGGCCTGGAAGACACGGTCGAGGAAATCGTCGAGCTGATTCGGCAAATTGACTTCCCATTGAGCAAATGCAAGATGCTGATCGCGACGCATGCCGACGTGGATCACATTCAGGGCCTGGCGAAGGCCAAGCAGCTTCTCAAAGCCCCAGTTTTTGCGCATCCGAAGGCGATTGGGCCGCTCGAAGCGGGCGACAAGCTCCGCACCTTCGCGCAAATCGAAGCCCAGAACATCGACATGGCCATGCCGCCGGTCAAGATCGACGGCAAGCTGGAAGACGGGGACAAAATCGAAGTCGGCGGCCTGACGCTCGAGGTCTGGCTTACACCCGGCCATACCGACAGCCAACTCAGCTTCCGTCTCGGCGATATCCTCTTTTCCGGCGACAACATTTATCGCGATGGCTGCGTGGGGGCGATCGATGCCCACCACGGCAGCGATATTCCGTCTTTTATCAAGTCACTTCGCCGCATCCGCGAAAGCGATGTGAAGTGGCTGCTGCCAAGTCATGGGCCTTACTTCCGCAAGGACAATGCCCTGCTCGATACGACGATCGCCCGGCTGGAAGGTTATCTGCACATGGCGGATTTCGGCACTTGCGCGATTGATTGGCCGCTGATGGATCAGTGGGAGCAGGAGTTGGCGGAGGGGAAGCGGCCGAAGTAATGCCGTCGGTTTTTGGTTTCTTTGCTTCGGCGCGTGAGGTAGAATGGGGTTGCAACAGCTCCTATGGACAAAAAATCACTGCCATCGATTAAGAAGTTTCCAGCTGCAAAACAGCGGCGGCTCGATCAACTGCTTGACAAGTACTGCGAAGGCAATATCACCGAGGCCGAGAAAAAGAAACTAAAGCAATTGGTGACTGAGGCGGAACAGCTTGCGGTATTCAACGCCAAACAACTCCTCAAACTCTCTGAGGGACAGACTCCTCCGGCCGGCGCCGTTCCGGTTACTGTGTGGGTCACTCCTCAAACAGCTAGTCGATGAAGGGCGGCTGCGAGCGATTTCGACCCGTCGTTACCGCACGAGCGGGCGGTGCCTGTGAATACTGCCGCCTTATTGAAGTCGCTACGGGGATAACGTTCCACATCGACCACATTGTTCCCCGATCGCGCGGTGGGAAAGCGATGCCCACGAATCTCGCGCTGGCCTGCCCTGGTTGTAACCTCTCGAAACTCGAGAAAACGCACGAGGTTGACGATCTTGGCGAGCTCCGATTGCTTTTCAATCCGCGCGCGTACGATCCCCCGGTGTTTGGTTGGCACATCCATTTTCTGCTCGACCACCAATCTGGATTGATATTGCCGCGAACGCCGGTCGGGGAAGCGACGATACGCGCCCTAGACATGAATTGTCCGCCTCGCTTTTACGCTCGAACCATACAGATCAAGGTCGGTCTGTTGGACTAACGGCATGATAGGCCACGCAAAGTCGCCGGCGCGGATTAGTACTACGCTGATACAATAGCGGCATGGCCCGGAAGAAGAAAATTCGCACGGACTTCCGCAAGCAGCACCAAGGCCGGCGGCGGAAGGGGGATTTGACGCGGGATTTTGCTCGCGATGATCGGGCGGAGGATCGGACGCTGAAGTCGGAGCGGCTGACCGGCAAAGGAGAGCTGACGCGGAAGCGGACGATTGTGGGCGTCGAATCGGACCCACAGGCGGCCGGATTCGGCGTTATGCGCGATGTTGCCCAGACTTCGGTCCGCGGCCGCGTGCTCAGCGTGCATGGGCTTTCCAGCGTTGTCCAGGCCGACGATGGCCGCCAGTTCCGTTGCGCAATCCGCGGCCTGCTCAAGGATCTGAGCACCGATTTGCGGCATGTTGTTGTGGCTGGCGACATTGTATATCTCCGCCCCGAAGCGACCGGCGACTCGCTCATCGAACGCATCGAACCGAGGAGCCACATACTTAGCCGCACCAGTCGGAACCGGCAGCAGATTCTGGTGGCGAACGTCGATCAGCTCGTGATTGTGGCGAGCGCCGCCGAGCCGAACCTGAAGCCGAACCTGATTGATCGCTTCCTCGTCGAAGCGGAGCGGATGCGAATTGAGCCGATTCTCTGCATCAACAAGATCGACCTCATCGATCCGGCCGATCTGATGCCGATTGTTGGCGTGTATGGGCAGATGGGTTATCAGGTGCATCTGGTGAGTGCGACGACCGGCCAAGGGATTGACCGACTACGGCAACTCGTCGGCGGGCAGGAAAGCGTGGTCGCGGGGCAAAGCGGTGTTGGCAAATCATCGCTATTGAATGCGATTGAGCCGGAACTGGGTTTGCGGGTCGGCGAAGTCAGTCGTGAAAATGAAAAAGGGAAGCACACGACAACGGTCGCATCGCTGATTCCCCTAAAAATGGGCGGCTTCGTGGTCGATACGCCGGGCATTCGCCAATTTCAGCTCTGGGATATCGTTCCCGAAGAAGTCGCCGCCTTGTATCGCGACATTCGCCCTTACGTCAGCCATTGCCGGTTTCCTGACTGCACGCACACGCACGAAGCCAATTGCGCGGTCAAAGACGCAGTAGCTGACAATCGG
>DASXLL010000199.1:0-22538 GCA_036496265.1 Pirellulaceae bacterium
TCGGGACTTTGCGCTTGCCCGACGTTGCTAACGAGTAGGACCGAAGCGGCGGCGATCGAAAGAACGATCAGACGCATGGGGGACTCCTTCCGCTGAATGAGAAACTAATCCGTGTTTGACGGTTGCCATGGCGGCAGTGCCCGATTCGAGGCAGACGCGCGCAGCCGTGCCTCTAAACGTAACCGACGATTCGCGGCATGACGGTTCTCGACGCACATTTTGAGCCGGTGAATCTGCCAGCACGATGATACAATCGACATTTTAGGCACTCTTTATGCACGAAGGCGAAACACCGCTGGCAAAGCTTCGCGCGGCGATTCAGCAGCGTACTGCTGTCGTCGGCGTGATTGGCCTGGGCTATGTCGGCCTGCCGGTGGCTCGGGCGTTTGCGGCGGCTGGCTTTCGCGTGCTCGGGTTCGATATTGATCCGAAAAAAGTTGAAAGGCTCAATCGCGGCGAAAGTTACATCGGGCACATCTCAGACGCTGTCACTGCGACCATGCGACAGCAGGGATTTGAAGCCACGGCTCAGTTCGAGCGACTGAATGAGGCGGACGCGATCATCATTTGCGTTCCTACGCCACTAACCGAAGATCAGCAGCCGGATTTATCGTTCGTGATTAATTCGGTCGAAGCGATTGCAGAATCGCTGCGGCCCGGCCAGCTGATTGTGCTGGAAAGCACGACATATCCAACGACGACGCGGACAGTTGTATTGCCGCGTCTGTCGAAAGCGGGCCTGAAAGCCGGTGAGGACTTTTTTCTTTCCTTTAGCCCGGAGCGCGAAGACCCAGGCAATCCAGCCCACTCGATGACCTCGATTCCGAAGGTAGTCGGTGGGCTGGACGAGGCGAGCGCCGAGCTGGCCAGTGCGCTTTATGGCGCGGTCGTGAAGCAAGTGGTGCGAGTTTCGTCGCTGGAAGTCGCCGAGGCGTGCAAGATTCTGGAGAACACGTATCGCGCGATCAACATTGCACTCGTCAACGAACTGAAGGTGCTCTATGACAAGCTAGGCATCGATGTCTGGGAAGTGATCGAGGCCGCGAAAACGAAACCGTTCGGTTTTCAGGCGTTTTATCCCGGGCCGGGACTTGGCGGACATTGCATTCCGATCGATCCCTTTTATTTGAGCTGGTTAGCGCGGCAGCACGGGATGCAGACACGGTTCATCGAGCTGGCCGGCGAGGTGAATACGAGTATGCCGGCGTATGTTGTCGGCAGACTGGAGGAAGCGCTTCAGCAGCGAGGCAAGGCCATTCATGGCAGCAAGGTTGCGATTCTCGGCATGGCCTATAAGCGCGATGTCGATGATCCGCGCGAATCGCCGGGCTTTGAACTGATGGAGCTGCTAATCGAAAAAGGCGCGGAGGTGACTTACAACGACCCGCACATTTCGAAGCTGCCCACGATGCGCCGCTATCCCCAGCTCAAACAGCTGGAAAGCCAACCGCTATCTGCCGAGTACCTTGCGGCGCAAGATTGCGTGCTGATCGCGACGGATCATAGCGCCTACGACTATGAATTCATCGTGCGGCACGCGCAGCTTGTCGTTGACACCCGCAATGCCACGCGGAATGTCTCGCACGGCCGTGAGAAGATTGTGAAAGCCTAGGGGGTTTGCGGTTCATTGGAAATGCAGATCAGATTCTTCTCGCCGCGGTAATAGATGCAGCCGTTGGAAATCGCCGGCGACGAATAGCAAAATTCGCCGAGTTGGTTTTCAGCGACGACTTCCAGTTTCGGCCCCGGCTTTACGATCTTGGTTCCGCCGTCGTCCGCCGTGAAATAGACCAGGCCGCCGACTGTGACCAGCGACGAGCTAAAATGGCTGCCGAGCCGCTCTTGCCACAGCCGCTCGCCAGTGGCGGCGTCGAAGCAGTTGCCCGTGCCGCGGTCATCGGCGACCAGTAAATATCCATTCGTCACGACAGGCGAAGGGACATAGCACTTGGCGCCCGTCGAATGCCAGGCCACGTGCGAGTTGGTCACATCGCCGCTGCCGTCGGGTCGGATGCCGAGCACGTGAAATGTCGGAAAGCCGGCGGTCATGAAAAACAACTTGTCGTCATCGTCATACACCATCGACGCGACAAACTGCTCGGTCGGCCCTTCGATGCTCCAGTGGCTGGAGCCGTCGTTCGGATCGAGGCTGACAATCGCTTTGCTGCCGGAGAACACCATTTGCGTTCGGCCGTCGATCTCGCGGATGATTGGCGTAACATAGCTGCGGGTTTGGTAGCGGCGCGGCGCTCGCCAGACGGTTCGGCCCGTTTTTTTGTCGAGGGCGACGATATACGAATCGCCGTCGTGGTCGCCGTTGATGATGACGAAGTTTTTGTAGAGCACGGGGCTCGAGCAATAACCGTGCGCACTGATGAATTCGCCCGGTCTGACAAGCCACTTTTCGTTGCCGTCAAAATCGTACGCAGCGATGACCATGTTGCCAGGCGTGATCGGCCGCGGCTTATCGATGTTCGGCGAGGGGACCGTGTGGCCATCAACTTCGAGGAACGAGACATAGACCAGCTCGCCATCGGTGGCGGGCGTGCTGGACGCGAAGCTGTTCAGAGCGTGCTTCGTTTCCAGCGGGCTAGTCAGCACGGTGCGCTGCCAAAGCTGCTGGCCCGTTTTGCAGTCATACGAGACGAGGACGCGTTCGTTTTCGTCTTTCGCGCAGCCGACGAGAAAGACGCGGTCGTTCCAAATGATGGGCGACGAGTGGCCATTGCCTGGCGTCGGAACTTTCCAGGCGACATGCTCGCCGGTATTTCCGTTCCATTGCACCGGAACATTCGACTCGCGGCTGACTCCGTCGCCCGTGGGTCCGCGCCAGCCGGGCCAGTTTTCGGCGCGAGCGGAAGTAATCAACAGCAAACAGCCGCTGGCCAGCAAAAACAAAGAGTGGTGGGCAGAGGCCACCCTACGAGGCAAGTCGGGCACGTCGAATCCTTTAGAGGCGGAAGGTGAGCTGTAACCAGCGGAGCAGGCGGGTGCCGAGCGGCTGCCAATCGGCCAGGATTTTCGCCTGGCCATGCATGCCGACGGCGAGCGGCAAATCGCATGGTTCTAGTTTAACACGAGCCTGATAATACGTCGCGGCGGCTTTCAGGCCCGTTTTCGCGTCGCGCCGAAGCGGCAAGTCGAGCAGCTTTGACAGTGAATCCGGAATATCGCCCGCGTCAGTCTTCGCGACCTCGCTTACCGTTCCGACGACGACGCCCACCGGTCCTTGATCGATTCGTAATCGCACGCGTTGGCCCGCGCGAACGAATGGAATCTCCGATTGCTCGATGACGAGCATCGCCTCCATCAAATTCGGGTCGCCGATTTGACAAAACGCCGTGCCCGTTTCGAGAAAGCAGCCACGATTGCTTTCGTCGAGCGGAGTGCCATGCCAAGTGGCGAGACGGCGCGATTCGGCGGCTGGCGGGGCGATTGCCGGCGGCGGCAGGACTAGTCCATCGCGCGGCGACTTAAGAATAAGGCGGTCTTGGTCCTCGCGAGCCTGTTGCAAGCGGTCCTGAGCATCTTGGAGCGTTTTTTCGGCGGCCGGAACGAGAGGGGCGACCGTTGGATCGTCGTTAAGGAGAACTCGTAGGTTTGTCAGTCGCAGCTTTTCCTGGCCGACTTCGCTTTCCAGATCCGTGACGCGGATAGCAACTTCGGGGCTTTGCAGATGAACCAGCGGTTCGTCTCGTTTCACATTGACGGCAGGCCGAATGGAGTCTTGAACTCGCCCCGCAACAGAAACATATACCGTTTCCGCTCCGTCGGCTTCGAGCCACGCTGGAGCGGCAATGCGATGCGGCAGTGGGACCAGGGCAATGACGGCTAATAGCGCAGCCGCGGCAATCACGACCAGCATCGCCCGGCCGCGATCGACGCCGCGGCCAGACGTGGGTCGCGACCAGCGGCTGGCAACATGATACACCGGCGCGACGATCATTCCGCTGACGGTGACAATCGAAAGGGCAATTGCCAAAGAGCCAAGTCCTTGTGGCTCCAGTATTCGCCAGCAAAACCACATCATTCCCAGCACCAGTAGAAGGCCGTACGCGGCTGATAACATGGCATAAATCATCAGCGCTGGGTACATTCGCCGCGGAATCGTGGGGTCCGGCGGTGCTTCGGTCTTCGACAGCCAACTCCACGTCAACCGTCGCCACAAGCCGCGCGATTCTTGCCAGAGATTGGGGATGTCGAGCCAGTCGGAAAGAATGTAGTAGCCGTCGAAGCGCAAGAGCGGGTTGAGGTTGAAGACCAGCGTGCTGACCGAGCAGAGAAACATGATCCGCAGACAGATGGCGTTGAGCGCGCCAGGCGCGCTGAGCCACCATAGCCAGGTCGCGGTTGCTGCGACGACGAGCTCGACGAGCATGCCCGCGGCTGAGACGAGAATTCGTTGCCATTTGCTGGGCAATCGCCAGGCGTCCGACACATCGCAATAGAACGTCGGCATAAAGAGCAAAAGCATCAGGCCGAACTCGCGGCAGGCGCCGCCGAAATGTCGGCTCGTCAGAGCGTGGCCAAGCTCATGCAGGGCTTTGGTCGAAATCAACGCGATCGCAAACCACCAGGCAGTGCGGACGTTGAAGAACGTCGCAAAATCGGGCAGCCGCGATTGAATGGCGCCAAGCTCGACGATGAGCAGCACAATCGCGCTCGCGACGAGGCACAGCCACAGACAAATGGCGGTGGGCGAGAATACCCATTTCGCACAAGGATAAATAGTGTCGATCACCGGCCGAGCGGCAACGCCCGGCAGTCGGATCGCCAGCGGATTGCTGATCCCGGCGGCGAATGACGTACGGTGGCGCTTTTGCTGGCGGCGACTCAGCACTTCGCCCTGCCCAGAAGTATCGCCCAGCACCAAACCAAACTCGTGCAGGCGATAAAGAAACGCTTGCAACTGCTGAACGCCGAGTCGCAGCGGCGCAAATTGGCGCTCGAAGTTAGTGCGAATCTCTTCCAGCGACGCCCGGCCGTCGAGCATCCGCAGGATCGAGCACTCTTCATCGCGGAGGCGATAAAACTCCAGCGTCACCGGGTCGTGGACGAGCCAGCGGCGATCGCTAGCGGCGCCTTGCGCCGTGACGACCAGATCGGGCCGCATGCGAAGCTTGAGAGCGGTCATTTCATCTCAACCGTCAAATTGGCTTGCATGCCGGGTCGCAATTTCAAATCGGTATTTTCAATCTCGGCCCAAAACCGCACCTGCGCGTTAAGCGGATCAATTTCGGGACTGATGAACACGATCTGGCCGGTCGCTTCCACCGGCTGATCCCCGGCTGCGAGCACCCGCAGCTTCACTTTGCTGCCGACGAGTTCGAGCCCCGCGTGACGAACGGGCAAAAAGCCTTCCGCCTTCAATCGGTCCAGCCGAACAATGCGAACGACTGAATCTCCCGGCTGAACCCATTCGCCCCGGCGGCGCATCACTTCAACAACCATTCCACGAAGTGGAGCGACGATTGTGCGGCGATCGAGCTGCTCGCGGGCCGTTTGATGCTCGTTGACGCGGATTTCATGCTCGAGTCCCGCGAGGTCGCGCTCGTGCTCTGCCTTCTTGATCTGCAGCTCGCCCTGGTCAACCAAGAGGCGCTGGCGATCAAGTTCTGAATTCGACACGGTGCGGGGATATTTTTCGTTTGTATCGAGCGACCGAGCCAGCTCCGCCTTCGCAACTTCCGTTGATTTGCGGGCGTACAGAATATCGGTATCGTTTTTCGCCACCCGCAGTGCCTTTTCGACGCCCAGCCGCGCGCGCTCGACGGCGAGGCGAACGTCTGTATCGAGTAGCGAAACTACCGTCTGGCCGTCTTCGACAAGCTGGCCCTCTTTGACATCTATTTTTTCTAGTACGCCGGCATCGCGGGCGGGAACGGCGACTTCCTCCAGCACTTTGATCACGGCGGAAGAGACTTCGACGGGCGGCGAATCGGCCGCGACGCCCATTAGTGCGATAAATAGCGGGAGAACATTCATATATTCGGTTTCCGCGTAGCAGCGGTAAAAAAAACTCAAAACGGCAGCCAAAGTTGAATCGTATCAATCAGATCGTGAAACCAGGCTTCGGCGAGTGTGCCGCGGCCACAGTCGATCTTGGCCAAAGCCGTCGCGCCAGGCGCACGATTCTCAATTTCGTCGCGTGGCACATCAACCTTCGCCATGATGTAACTGTCGCCAGCCTCATCCAGCTCCAGCCGCGAGGCAACTTCGCGAACGGCGCCGCTCAGCGAGTGTCCCGGGCTGGTGGCTAAAACAAACGAGACCGGCTGTGCATCGGAATTGTTCTGCCGAGCGGCGAGTAACCGCCCGGCACGGCGACTCGGCACCTTCAATTCAAGCTGCCACTGGCCGGTGATATCCGCGACGGTAACGAGCGCATCGCCCCGCCTGAGTGGCCGCGATGCCAACTGCTGCTGCACATTCCACGTGACAACTTCCCCAGCGATCGGGCTGCGAACAATCAGGTCTTTTCGCTGCTCGGCCAGCATTTTCTGCCGATTGGTCAGGTCGCGGACCTGCTGTTGATATTGTTCCTCTTCAGCGGTCAGCCGCCGCTGACGCAGGCGGGCGTCGTTATCCGTCGGCCGCGTCTGCAATCGTTCCGATTGAGCGGCCGCCAGTCGCTTCCGGGCCGTCTCCAACTCGCCATCGACCCGCTGAACCTCCAAATCCAGCTCCGGCGAGCGCATTTCCAACAGCGCATCTCCAGCAGCAACTGAGTGGCCGTGATCGACGTGAATTGCCGTCACCACGCCGTCGCGCGGGGCAAACACATCATGCCGCTCCACCGGCTGCAGCTCCCCGCGGGCATTGATCTTCACGTCAGCCGGAATCAGGACCAGCGCCGCCGCAATTGCCGCCACTGCCAGGCAGCCAGCCGCGACTTTCGCCGACAATCGGCTGAGCCAGCCCTCACGATTCACTCGCAACCAAAAGCGATGCCCAGGAATTGCCGCCAGCTGCCGCGCGTTGGCCAGTGCCAGTCGCGAATGCTCAGCGACCAGCGGCGCCAAATCTTGGACCGCCGAATCGAACGGCGCGGCGTATTGCTCGATCACTAAGATTGCCGGCGGCAGCGATTTTGAATCTTGTTGAGCACCCCGCGCCGTCAGCGGCAGCACCGCGCACGCAACCGCCGGCGAAACATCGAGATAATCCGACAGCGCATCGCGAATCTGCGGCAATAGCTCCGGCGACGTTAATTCACGCCCACTTTGCCACAGCGGATCGCCGACCTTGGCGACGCTCATCGCCAGTTTTTCCAGCTTGTGGATCGATTCCGCCCGGCGGTGTACGTGATCCGCCCCACTGACCGCGATCGCCTTATATTTTCCGCCGCGGTTGTTCAGCACCGACAAACGATCGCAGCCAATCAAAACTCGCCCATCGTTCGCGATCTTGTAGGCGACTTGATTCAGCTCCAGGCTCTCATATAAGCCGCGAACAAACGTATCCAGTCGCGACATTAACTCGAATTGCCGCCGCGCACGCCGCTGCTGTTGGCGATCGAGAAACCCGCCGACGATGTCCGCAACCCCCGACAAAACGCGCAAGTAGCCCGAGATCGCCGCGGTGCTGGCCCGCTCGGCCAGCCATGTCTGCAGCGCACCGCGAGTCGCAATTGCCGAGCTCCATGGAGCAATCACCGACCGGCCGGCAATTACGCCCGCCCCATTCGCCGCCACCGCCGAGTCAGTCACTTTCGGATGACCATCGCCAACCGCGCCGACGACATCGTTTTCATAACGCCCAACATCTCCGTTCTGCTCCGCAGCCGCACTGACGGAGCTCCACGCCAACCGCGCCGCGTCCGTCCCTTCCACCGTCCAAACGGCCGCCGCAGGACAACCCAGCAGCGCAATCTTCGCCACGAGCGCCGCATAAAAATCCTGCTCGCTCAAATCGCTCGCCGCCAGCCGCTCGATCTCGTTCACAATCTCATCTACCGCCCGCGAGCTGTCGCGCGCTTGAAGATCGACAGCAGTGGAAGAAGCGGGCATGACAGGACGGAAAAAAGCGAAACCAACGGGCGCGCAGAACCTCTCACTATGGCATTACCGCTAGCCTAGCGGGTTTCTCGCTAGCGTTGAAGTGAAAGAATCGGTCCCAAGTGTGTCCCACCGGACGGAATTTCTGGCATTTTCGCGCCAATCGTTCGATTCAACATTCTATGCACAACCGTGTCGCACGGCACGGACGGTGTTTTTGCGCCAGGTGATAGAACCGTTGCACCCCGCACATCCGTTAACACGCTCTCTCGCACTCATGTCCCAGCAGCCCAAACTGCTGATTTGGCTCGTGATTGCGCTGGCGGCCGCAGGCTGTCGTCAGCAGCAGCAGCAGCCCTCGCCTGCGCCGTACTCGGATACGGCGCTCGGAGTTGCGCTGACGCGGATCGAATATCCCGATGTCGAAGTGCCCAGCTCGATCACGCAATTCCCGGTCGAAGCGCCGCGAACGCTGCGGGACCTGTCGAACGTCCAGTACTGGGATCTAACGCTCGAAGACACCGTCCGACTGGCGCTGATTAATTCGCCGATCCTCCGCGACCTCGGCGGCGCCGTCACGCGGGCGCCCGACACGCAGATCGCAACGCAGGACCCGGCTTTGACCGAAACCGACCCGCGGTTCGGCGTCGAAGGGGCTCTCAGTGCATTCGACGCTACCTTGCTATCGACGCTCAACTCCGAACGCACCGACCGCCGCGTCAATAACCGCTTTTTGGGCCAACTTGGCTTCCTGCAGGGCGACGTCGATGCCTGGGATACCGAAATTGCGAAACGAAACGCAATGGGCACCCGCTTTGCCATTCGCCAGCACGTCGATTCGTCGCGCGACAACAATCCGGGCAATCAATTTGTTTATCCCGACGACGCCTGGAACGTCTGGTACGAAGCCGAAGCCCGGCAATCGCTGTTGCAAGGCGGCGGCCTGATGTTCAACCGCATCGCCGGCCCTGGTGCGACGCCCGGCGTCTATAACGGCGTGTTGCTGGCCCGCATTCGCACCGACATCACGATCGCCGAATTCGAAATCGGACTCCGCGATTTCATCAGCAACGTCGAGAACACCTATTGGGACTTGTATTACGCCTATCGCGACCTCGACGCCAAGCTGAAGGCCCGCGACATCGCCCTCGAAACCTGGCGGCGCATCCAGGCTCTCAACGAGGCCGGTCGCCGCGGCGGCGAGGCCGAAAAAGAGGCCCAGGCCCGCGAGCAATATTTCCGCTTTGAATCCGATGTGCAGGATTCGCTCGCCGGCCGCCCGCTCGATGGCACTCGCACCAACAACGGCAGCCGGCCCGGAACGATGCGCGGTTTGCCGGGTGTGTTGGTCGCCGAACGTCGCTTGCGGCTATTAATGGGCATCACGCCCGAGCAGAGCACGATCATTCGTCCGGCTGATGAGCCGTTCCCCGCATCCGTCGTGTTCGATTGGGGCTCAATTTCCGGCGAGGCCTTGGCCCGCCGCAGCGAGCTGCGACGCCAACGCTGGCGCATCAAGCAGCGCGAGATGGAGCTGCTGGCAACCCGCAACTTCATGCGGCCGCGGCTGGATGTCACTGGCCTTTATCGTTTCCGCGGGTTCGGCGACAGCCTGCTCGACCCGCAGCGCGACGGTCAATTCAGCAATGCCTATCAAGATTTGACGACCGGTAACTTCCAGGAATGGCGAGCCGGCCTCGAATTCGCGATGACGTTCGGCTTCCGCCAGGCCGCCGTCGCCGTTCGCAACGCCGAGCTGCACCTCGCCCGCGAGCGAGCCATCTTGAAGGCCCAAGAACAGGAAGTGCTGTACGATCTGGCTCAAGCAGTAGCCGAAATGGACCGCGGCTTTGTCGTCTTGCAGACCAACTACAACCGCATGATCGCCGCCCGCGAGCAGGTGGCGGCCGTGCAAGCGGCATTCGAAGACGACCGCATCCAGTTCATCGCCGTGCTCGACGCTCAGCGCCGCCTGGCCGAAGACGAAGCTCAATACTATCGCTCCCGCACCGAGTATGGCGTCGGCCTGAAAAACGTCCACTTCGAGAAGGGCACGTTGCTCGATTACCTCGGTGTTGCCACCGCCGAAGGTCCGTGGCCCGAAGCCGCTTACGAAGACGCCGCTCGCAAGGAAGCCAACCGCGGCTTCTTCTGGCGACCGCGCGGCCGTGCCCCGATCGTCAGCACTGGTAACACGATGGCCATCGACAGCCCATACCCGGTGCAGGGCATGTCGCCAGCCGGCGAAGTGCCTCGGCCGCAGCAAGATGTCCCCGCCCCAGGATTCGTGCCCGTGCCGACACCATCACCCATGACGAAGACCGAGCCGGATACGGGTTTCATTCACCTCTCAACGACCGATCCGGCCGGGCAAAGCTTCCCGCCGCCCGCCAACCGCGCTCCTCAACCAAGCACGGCGGATTCCGCGGTCACAATCCCCGCCGGTCTGGTCCGCTAGCGACCAAGAAGGGGTCGGGAGTCGATTGCGACAAGCGTTTTCCATTTTGACAACCGTGACCGCAATCGACTCCCGACCCCCTCGCGCATCCACCGTCAGCCGCCGCTTCCAAGCTAGCGTCATTGCCAACGACTCCCGACCGCCGACTTTGCCGTCTCGGTAACCGAAATGGCCGTTTGGGTCTATTACTCGCTTCCGCTTGTGCCGAAGCGTGAAGAACGCCTGCGTGTGCTGCCGACGATGATGGAAGCGGCCATGTCGGTTGTGCCGCGAATACTAGCAATGCTTGCTTTGTCAGCCGCAGCGGTTGATCGGGCCTTGCTTGTCATACCGCCGCTATGGACTGCGGAATACCAGGAAACGCCATGCGACGTCGGAATCGCCGCTGCTGCTGGTTGCTATTGGCGGCAGCCTGCGCGCTCATGGCGTGCCCGATGATTCGCGCTGACGAACCGCCGCCAGTCGCCGATCAGCCACCGGCTGCCAATTCCCAACCAGCAGCTCCCGAGCCCCCACCGCTCATTGACCAAGTCCAGTTCGGCGCGGGTTTTCCGACCCCGCCGCTGCCTCGACCGGAGGTCTCCCTCCCGCCAACCGGCGAGCAACCTCTGTTAATCGAGCACGTACCGGCCGAGCCCTCCTTCATCGGCACCCTCCCAACGGTTGACGATTGGATCAGCCTCCAGCCCAGCCCGATCATGCTCGTCAGCCAGGTCGAGCGCTCGGTTCAGCCCATCGAATCCGCCCGCCAGCCGTTGGAGCTCGAGCCGCGTCTGGCCGATCTCAGCGCCCTTTCCGATCAAGGGCGCGGCGCGAGCCTTTCCTCACAAAACCTCCGCGAGTTGGCCCAGCTCGATGCCCCGCCAACTTCCGACGTCGTCGGCCGCGGCCAAGTGGCAACGACAGCCGCCACCGATCTCGGCTCGCTGCTCTCAAAATCCGACGACGTGCAGACCGTCGGCACGCAGCGGCGGTCGCAAGTCGCCTTTGACCCACACATCCGCGGCTACCGCTTCGGCGAAATCTATAGCCAGGCCGCCGGCGAGTATTTCCTGCCCGTCCGGCTCGATCTCGACTCAATGCTCAGCAAGATCGATCCGTACTTGATTCAGCAAGTCACGGTCATTCCCGGCCCGTATGGCTTGCGCTACGGCCCCGGCTTCTCGTTCATCGACATCACGCTCATCGATACACCGCGGAGCAATTGCGGCCCGACCTGGAACAATCGCGCGAGCCTCATGTATCGCGGCAACGGTAACCAGATCGCTGGCCAAGACACGCTCAGCGGCGGCGGCCAAAATTACGGCTTCATCTCCGGCTACGGCCTGCGCACCGGCAGCGATTACCGCTCGGGCAACGGCCAGCTCATTCCCTCCAGCTACCACAACCAAAACGCCCTGCTGCAGCTCGGCTGGGACACCGCCAACGGCCGCGTCGAGGCCCGCTATAGCCGCTATGACCTTTGGAACACCGAATACGCCTTGCAATTCTTCGATGTCAGCAGCCTGCAAACCGACAGCTTCAATCTGAACTATGCCGGCACCGATCAGGTGAGCGGCGCGGACCAGATCGCCCAGGTCTGGTGGAACCAAACGAAATTCAACGGCAATGATACCGGCGCCGACAAAAACGAAATCCGCCAGCGAATCGTCAACGGCCTCAATAACGATTTTGGAACGGCCTTAAACGCCAATCAGTTCCAAGGCTTCGTCAACGGCGGCCTGACCTCCGCGGGCGCGCGGGCCGTGCGGACCTATGGCGAAGCAACGGGCGACTACCAACGTTTTGGCACCGACTTCCGCTACGTTACGCAGAGCACGTTCGAGCGCTTCAATATTATTGACCCGACCAACACGGTCCCCGTCGAAGACCGAACGTTTACGACCAATCAGCCGCACAGCGTCCTCATCGATCCGGGCATGTTCGCCGAATGGGGCACGCCCTGGACGTCGTATTTCAAGACCGCCCTCGGCGGCCGCGTCGATTACGTCAACACCAAGCCCCGCCAGTCGGAATACGACAACACGCCCGGCGCCCCTGGCGTCAGCAACGTCAATTTCAATCAGAACGACGTGCTCCTGGCCAGTTACATGACCAGCGAGCTTCAACTGACCCAAGAATGGACGATTCGCAGCGGCCTTGGTTACGCCGAGCGCGTCCCAGACCTCGTCAATCGCTATGCCGACGGCGTCTTCCTCGGCATTTTGCAAAACGGGTTCAGCAAGGTCATCGGCGACCCGTCGCTGAAAAAGGAACGGGCGACGCAGGTCGATACGAGCGTGATCGCCAACTACGGCTACGTCAACGCCCGCGCGACCGCCTTCTACAGTTGGATCGACAACTACAACACGTACACGACGTTCGGCGTCGATCCGCCCACCGGCGCTCAGCTCCTGCTGGCCTCGAACACCGCCCTCGCCACCCTGGGCGGCGGCGAGCTCTACGGCGACTATCGCTACGACGACATCACCACCTTCTTTGCTTCCGCCCAATATGTGCAGGGCATCGACCAGGTAATCCACCGGAACCTGCCGCAAATCTATCCGCTGCAAAGCCGCCTCGGCGTCCGCTGGGCCGACCCAGCCGCCAGCAGCCAATGGGGCTTCGAGTGGGGCGTCCGCCTCGTCGCCGCCCAACACCGCATCGGCTATCTGCGCGACGATTTCAGCGCCACCACCAGCACGCCCGTCGAATCACCCACCGGCGGCTTCTACACCTCGTACGTCCGCGGCTATTACAACCTCAGCCAGAACTTCCACCTGGTCGGCGGCATCGACAACATGTTCAACCGCAACTACATCGAGCACCTCGACCTCCGCCTCCGCGGCCCCGCCGTCACCCCCGGCGGCATCACCAACGCCTTCGCCCCCGGCTTCACCGCCTACGCCGGCCTCGAATGGCTGCTGTAATTTATTGGTCCCCTGGCCTTGCCAGTCGTCGTTTACAGTCGTCGTTTAACGGGGAGCCGGAGGCGACCGCAAATCTCTAGACGCCTACGCCTTCGGCTATGCGTTAAACGGCAGGGTGGCCGTGGGTCGCGAAGCGAACCACGGTCAGCGCACCGCGCTACGTCCGTGGTGCCCCCAGCGCACGGGCCGCTATTCGAGCAGCGCCCTTTTCCCATAGCGGCCTCGAACCACAATCGGAAAATGAAGTCCTACCCCCACTCTGCCCTCAGTTGCGCTTTCACTTGCTAGCCGGGTGTCGCGTTAGCCGAAGGAGCGCGGCTTTAATCTCTGCAAAAACTCCAGCCCAATCGCCAATCGCCTTTTTGCGAAATAGCCGCATCGTTGGATACCACGGGCAGTCGGAACGGTAGAGCAGCCAGCGCCAGTTGGGCACAAAGGGCAAAGCCACCCAGACCGGCACACCCAATGCCCCGGCTAAATGCGGAACCGCCGTGTCGGAACTAAGGACAAGATCCAGGTTCATCATGATCGCGGCGGTATCCATGAACGCCCCGTGGCCTGTGTCGAATTCGGCGCCCAAATCAACGATTGGGTTGCAACCGCTCGTCCTGCCCCGCTCGTCGATTCCAAGACTCTTCTGCAAACCAATAAGACTCACCCCCGGAAGCTGGGCCAAGGCCGCAAAGTACTCCAGCGGAATATCGCGCTTGCGATGCTCGCCCTGGCCACGCCGCCCGTGCCAGTTGATGCCAATTCGAAAGCCGCGAATGCCCGCCAACCTCTCGCGCCACTCTTCAACAAGGCTTTCGTCGGCATATAAAAATGGCACACTCGCTGGAATTCCGTCCACCGTCGTCCGAAAAATCCCTGGCAAGCTGAGCAGCGGCAAATGAACATCAAACGCCGGCAGGCTGTCTCCAGCGGCGATGAGCCGATCGATCCCCTGGCATCTCGCGAGCAGCTTTGCCAGCGGTCGCTGGCACTCCACGATGACCGTTGCTCTCGGGTTGTGTGTTTTCACCAGCGCGGCATAGCGAATAAACTGAATTGTGTCGCCCAAGCCTTGTTCAGCGTGCAGCAATAGGGTTCGTTGCTCCAGCAGACTTCCGTCCCACGCGGGCTGCGGAAATCCGCGCGTCTTCTGTTCGGTTTGCCAACGCCATTCATACTCCTGCCAGCCGCGCTGGTAATCGCCATCCAGCAGCTTCAGGAGCGAGCAACTGAGACGTGCATCGGAGAAATCTGGCTTTAATTCCAACACGTGAAGGTAGGAAGCATGCGCTGCGTCGAATTTACCTTGGGCCTGCAACAGAGTTGCTAGATTAAAATGTGTCTGAGCATGCCCAGGTTTCAAATGAAGCGCCCGGCGGTAGGAGTCCATTGCTTCGTCATATTTCTCCTGGAGCTGATAAGCGGTGCCCAGATTGTCGTACGTCGCAGCATTGCCGGGATTTACTTCCAGAGCCCGGAGGTAAAAAACGATCGCTTCATCCAGTTTCCCCTGCGCTTGTAAGGCAGTACCTAGGTTGTAAAGTGCCACGTCGTAGCCCGGTTCCAGTTCCACAGCCCGGCGGAAACAGTCGATCGCACGGTCCAGCTTTCCCTGAGCCTTGAACACATTGCCCAGATTGTTATGGAAGGAAGGTTCGGTCGCGTGCAATTCGATTGCCCGACCGATATACGTTGCCGCCGATTCAAGCTGGCCCATCGCAAGGGCAATGAGCCCCAGTAATTGCAGCGCATCGACGTGGTTTGGATCAACAGCTAGTATTTGCCGGTAGACTTGCTCCGCAGCCTGTAGTTGCCCTGCCTCGTGGTGCTGGACGGCAATTGCGAAGAGTTCCGAATGCGTGGCCATGGCATGCAATTGGGGGCGAAATCAGTTGCCCGACCATGTCTTGAGTAAACCGTGACGCCCGGCGCACCAACGTCGCCACATCCCGCGATAGGCCGCCTCAACGTTCGCGGCAAAACGCGATGCGTCCATGAGCGGCGATTTCTCCAACCGCTGACGCAACGAGGTGCGAAGTTCAGCAAGGCGGCCGGAATTATTAGCCAGTTCCACAGCGATAGCCACAAACTCATCGGCTGACTCTGCAATCAGTTCTGGCGTTCCCAGGTTACGCAATATCGAAGCTCCAGCGCGGGCGACTGACGTCGCTTGGCCAATGATCGTGACGACGGGGACGCCCATCCAGACTGCATCCAAGGTCGTCGTCTGTCCGTTGTACGGAAACGTATCCAGCCCGATGTCGATTTGGTGATAAAGCCGCAGGTAATCTGGACGCGGCAGGAACGCCTGGAACGTTATTCGCTCCCGCGAAATTCCTTCTCTTTCCAAGAACCGGATGGCACGCTCCCGGTGCGAGCCTTCGCCAGCCAACAAAATAAGTTTCGAGCGATCGACAGCACTGAGCACGCGGGCCCAAAGTCGCAAAACGTCGTCCGTCACCTTGCAGAAGTTGTTGAGGCAACCAAATGTGACATAGCCCTTCTCCAAGGCAGGCAGCGAGTTAACCGCCGGCTCATCCGTCAGCGGATCATAGCACCAAAACGAATCCGGCAAGCGGATCGACTCTTCAGAATAATAGTGATCAAAAAGGCCTGGCGGGTCGAGGTGCGCGTCGGTGAGCCGATAGTCCATCGTGGACAGCCCCGTGGTTCCCTGATAAGCCAGCCAGCAGACTTGAACCGGCGCCGGTTTTCGCGCGAACAGCAGCGGCCTGCCATCCGCCATGTGCATCGTCAGGTCTACCAAAATGTCGATCTTGTCCGCCCGAATTAGCTCGGCGACCTGTTCGTCGGACAGCCCGGCTGTTTCACGCCATTCGTCACTGTATGACCGCAGCTTCGCGGTAATCGCATCCGGCACCACGATATCCGAATAGCAAAAAATCTCGAACAGCTTGTGGTTATGAGCGGAAAACAGCGGCGCTAGGAAAAACGACCCCGCGTGGTTGCGGAAATTAGGCGAGACATAGCCAATCCGCAGCCGGCGATCGGGCGCGGCATCGTTAAGGTGCGGACGAATGAGGTTTGCCAATGGTTCGGCATGTCGCCGGTTCCACTGCCGGTGCTCTTCAAAAATCGACGCCGCGTCGCGCCGCGGGCAAAAATACAGCGTGTACAGCAAGTTGCTATGCGCCGCGGCCAGGTTAGGCTTGAGCTCCAGTGCCCGGCGAAAGGAAGCGATAGCCTTGTCCAATTCTCCTTGGCGATGAAAACAGCTTCCCAGATTGCTGTGGGACTCGGGAAGATCCGGTCTTAGCTCCGCAGCTCGAAGATACGAAGTCACCGCTTCATCCAAATCGCCCAGCGCCTGCCAAACATTGCCCAGGTTGTTATGGACCTCCACGAAATCGGGTCTCAGTTTCAGCGCTCGGCGATAAGCGGCGATCGCCTCATCGGGCTTTCGCTGAGTCAGGTACGACAAGCCGAGATTAAAGTGCGCTTCCGGAAAATCAGGCTTTAGCTCCCCGGCTCGGCAGAGGCAGGCGATGGCCCGGTCCAGATCCCCTTTTTCCCGGAACGTGTCGCCCAAGCTGTTATATGCCTCAGCAAAATCGGGTCTCAGTTCCAATGCTCGGCCGTAGCAGCGAATCGCGTCGTCCCACCGATGTATGACTTTGAACACATTGCCTAAGCTGTAGTGGAACGAGGCTTCGGCGCCGTTCAGCTCAATAGCTCGACTAATGTACTCGACGGCCGCTTCGTGCTGACCTGTTTGGAAAGCTGCTATTCCAATCAAATGCAATGCGTCGATATGATCAGGATCGACGCTGAGGATTTGCCGATAAATTTGCTCCGCAGCCTGCAGTCGCCCCGCCTCGTGGTGCTGAATGGCAATCGCGAGTGCTTCGCTGAGCGTTGGCATGGCAAATTATACGTCACTCAGGCCGGAATGAAGCTCGCAGTTTCCCGATGCCCAAGTAGCGTATCGAGTGGTCCATCCGAGGCTTGCCATGTTTCGCGGCGTCTTTTTGAATCTCGAACGCAACACGCAGCGGCGAGACGCGCTACTTCAGCATCTGGCTGTGATCGGCGCTGCCAACCTTTTTCCAAGACGCGGAGTTGGAGCTTCTGACTCGTGAGATGCGGGAATTGGTCGCCGCGGCCAGGACTTCCCCGCTCGCCACAATCTATTCGGAAGCGGCAAAGTTCTTTGTTAGCGACCAATTCCGTCGCTATTAGCGGGCGAGCGGGATCGGAGAGACGCGACGGCTAGAATCGAAGCTGCGAAGGCACTCTAGAAGCGCAGCTTGAATCTCTGAGAAGACTCCCGTCCAATCGCCAAGTGCTCGTTGCCGAAATAGACGCATGCTCGGGTACCAAGGACAGTCTGAGCGGTCGAGCAACCACCGCCAGTCGGGCACGAAAGGCAATGCCAGCCAAACGGGCACACCTAACGCCCCGGCCAAATGCGGAACTGCCGTGTCGGAGCTAATGACGAGATCCACGTTCATCATGACCGCGGCGGTATCCATGAAGGCGCCATGAACCCTGTCAAATTCTGGGCCAAAATGAACGATTGTCAGGCCCTCACTTGTACTGTCCCGCGCGTCCGATGCGGAGCTTCTTTGGAGGTTAATAAGACTCACGTTTGGGAGCTGGGCCAAGGCTGCAAAGTGTTTTAGCGGAATATCCCGCTTGAGGTGTTGGCGGTCTGAAAACTCAATTGCAATTGCTGGGCGTGGTTTCTCTGTGAAAGACGGCGGCTGGGGTGTCAAATTGGAGGCAGGCGCGGGGTCGGTTGTTGAGTAGATTTTCAACCTCGCGCACTTGCTGGTGTGAGACCGTGTGAAATTCGGTTCCCTTGGGAAAATATTGACGTATCAAACCGTTTGTATTCTCGTTGGTGCCGCGTTGATGGGGGCACCCTGGATCGGCAAAGTATAATTGCAGGCCCAGGTGCTGTTCCAGCCGTTGGCAGCGGGCGAACTCAGTGCCGTTGTCGAATGTGATCGAACGGCGTTGCTCCTCGGCCAGCTCTTTCAGCCGTTGCTTGATCCGGTCGTGAACGTGGTCGGCGTCCTTGGATTGAATCTTGGTGATGATCGTGAATCGCGAGCGGCGACAGACCAGCGTCACGATGCCCCCGGTGCCGGCTGGTCCTAGCACCGTGTCCCCTTCAAAGTCGCCCAGGCGGAGGCGGCGCTCGATGACTTCGGGGCGGTTGCGAATACGAGCCGCGGCGCACGGTGTGAAATTCTTGCGGCGGCAAGGGCGTTTACCACGTCGCCGCAGAAAGGATTTCCAGTGCTCGCGGTGCCGATCCTGTTCGATCCAGGTGTAGATGGTGCGTGCCGACACTTGGCGGCTTGGCTCCTGAGGATGGGCGCGTTTTTGAGCGCCAGCGATCTGCTCGGGGGACCAGTTCTGGACCAGGCTGCGGCGTACCACCTCGTTCAGTTCCGGATCGTCCAGCTTCTGCTGCCGCGGTCGCTCTCGTCGTCGCCGCTGAGCCAACTCCTGGGCCTGAGCGGCGAAGTATTCACCCCCCACACGATTCCGTGCTAACTCGCGGCTGATCGTCCCGGGATCGCGTCCCACCGCTTGGGCAATCTGCTGTTGAGAAAACTGACGATGGTGCAATTGCGCTATCCGGTCACGCTCTTCCTTCGTAAGATGACAAGCCATCGCTGGGACTCCGTTCCCAAGAGGTGCTTTTACACGCACACCCATTGGAAACTCCCAGCGATGCTTTGCAGAACCTCACCTCGAGCCAGCCCTCGATTGCATTTCAAATTTCAGACCGCCGTTCGCCGTCGTCAGGCCGCCCATGCCAGTTGATTCCAATCCGAAAGCCGCTTATGCCTGCCAGCCTTTCGCGCCACTCTTCCACAAGTCGTTGATCGGCGAATAAGTACGGCACATTTGCTGGGATTGCCTCCAGCGTCGTCCGAAATACTCCTGGGAGGCTGAGAAGTGGCAAATGAACATCAAACGGCGGCAGACTGTCTCCAATTTCTATGAGCCAATCGATCCCGGGGCATCCTGTGAGCAGCTTTGCCAAAGGTCGCTGGCATTCCACGATAACCGTTGCCCTCGGATTGTGTGTTTTCACCAGCGAGGCGTAGCGAATGAATTGATAGGTGTCGCCGAAGCCTTGCTCATCGTGCAGTAACAACGTTCGCTGCTCCAGCGAATTTCCGTCCCATTTAGGCTGAGGAAATCCGCGCTCCTTCAGTTTGCTTTTCCAACGCCATTCATATTCCGACCAGCCATGCTCGAAATCGCCAAGCAGCAGCCTTAAAAGCGAGCGACTGAGCCGTGCATACGTGAAATCGGGCTTTCGTTCCAACGCTCGACAGCAGGAAGCCAACGCTGCATCAAAGTTTCCCTGCGCTTGCAAAACAACTGCCAAGTTAAAATGGGTTTGGGCATCTCCCGGTTCCAAATGAATTGCCCTGCGGTAGCAGCCCACTGCTTCGTCATACTTCTCCTGATGCAGGTAAGCAGTGCCCAGGTTGTCGTAGGACTTCGCATGGTCGGGCCTTATTTCAATCGACCGCAGCAAAAAAAGGACGGCTTCATCGAGCTTTTTCTGCGCTAGCAATGTCGTGCCCAGGTTGTAGATTGCCGAATCATAATTTGGTTGCAACTCCAATGCCCGCCGAAAGCAGTCGATTGCGGGGTCCAGCTTACCCTGGGCCTTGAATACACAGCCCAGGTTGAGGTGGAACAAAGATTCGGTTCCGTGCAACTCGATCGCCCGACTGATGTACGTGGCCGCGTCTTCAAGGCGGCCTACATTTAGTGCGAGGTGTCCCAGCAATTGAAGCGCGTTGACATTGTTTGGATCGACTGCCAATATTTGGCGATAAATCTCTTCGGCTGCTTGTAGCCGCCCGGCCTCCTGGTGCTGGACGGCAATAGCAAAAGCTTCACTGAGCGTTGGCATAGGCAAATTATACTTCACTCAGGCAGAACGAATCTCGCGGTCCCCCAGGCGGGATGGTTCTGTTTTGGGCAGCGTAACAGGGACATCGCTTAGCTTGTTGATTCCTCGTTCCCGCGCCGTCGTCAACTCCGTGTCATTCCGCTCTCGCAGTCGCGCCGAGAATCCCTCAGCTTCAATTGACCCACCAATTCACTTGAGCCACAAGCCGTCCGTGCGGCTCCTGCTCCTCTAACTCGCACTGACCGCTCTCTTCTCAGCCACCGGCTGCTCCTCTCTCTCCAATTGGCTCTCCGAAATGGCCGCCTGGCGCACCGGCGCTGGCCACACCCGCCAAGAAATGATGGACGAATACAACAGCGAACTCCAAGCCGTGGATGACATGAACAACGATCCGTGAATCATCCAGTCGCGGCACTACGTCATTCGCCCTCGCCCCGCGAAAGCGAGGGGCCGCAGTCTCTAAGTGAACCCGCTTTGCGACTTACACTAACCCGAAGCGTAAGCGAGGGGAAATCGCGGTCCCTCGCTTACGCTTCGGATTAGTATGTCAACTTACTCCGCGGGTTCACTTAGGTTGCCGCCGGTTGCTCTGGCGCAGGGGCGGCAAACGGCGCGATGCCTTCCTCGATCAACTCCAGCATCCGAGTCTGAGCGCCGGGCGCGTGGACTCGTTTTTCCCAGTCGTTGCGATTGGGAAACTCGGACCGCACTGGCTTCGCGGCCACGGTAGCGCTGGGAATATCGAGCGGCAGATCGAAGAAAATGCGATAGACTCGCTGCACGACATGTCCCCAGTCGTGCAGGTGCCAGCCCTTATAGGGTCCATCCGTGCGTTTCTTACCGTGATCGCGAAACGGGCGGTTGCAATACAGCCGGATCAAGGAAAGCGCCTGTTCGCGTTTTTCAGCGCTGATTTCTGGCATCACGGGACTCCCAATATTGAATGTGAATAACCGAGAGCTTCAGAGACGCCGGCAACGAACGGGCGGCCAACGGTGTTCATTCCATTGTACCTGAAAGACTCCCTGCCCGTGGCACTCCAATTTGCCGGGCGACTATGGACTATGATTGAGGAATGCCAGCTCACAAATCGGGTGCCCTCGCCACAAGCCGCCGCGCGCCGCCATGAGCGCTAGGGCCGCCAAGATCACAGACGCCGTAGAAACTTGCCTGGCCCTCGCCCTCGGCCAGCGCGATCCGTTCCGTCGCGTCGCCGCTTATTTAGCAACGCTCCAATCGTCCAAGAGTTGGACCGATGCCGACCTCATCGCCGTCCAAACGCGAGTCATTCGCGCGCTAATGAAGCGCATTCAAGACGACGAAAAAAGCCGTCCTGCCTAAAGGGCCCGTCCCCTTCGCCCCCTCGTCCCTCCCCGGGTCGTGATGCTTTTTGCCCAACCAAAACCAAAAACGACTGCGCAGTAAATTAGGCAGGGCGGTTTTTACGTCCACGCGGACAATCGCTTCCCCGCGTCTGCGACACTACCTCGTGTCGATAAACATAACCCAGAAAGCGCGAATGAGGTTTAGGATCGCCAACGGGATGATAATCGCAGCGGCCACAAGGACGCCGACAGAGGCCTTCTGCGGCTTGGGCCGCTTAACACATTCGACCTCTCTCGGCGACTCGTATGGGTTCTGTTCCATGCCTCAGTCCTGCTCCCACGGCGGCCGACTCCGCTTGGCATCGTCGATTCGCGATATGTACCACACGGAAAAATAAAACGTCCCAGCGCACACAAATGGCGCTATTAAAGCAACAAGGTTGTTGCCAATAGACAAGCCGATTAACGCCGGCACTACAAAGACGGCCACCACGACGAAATAGATGAGAAAGTGCGACCTCATGCCCCTGATTCTAGCTGGCGTCGCATGAAAAAGCCCCGGCTATTCACACCGTCCAGCACCCGAAGTGCTGCCGCGAGCGACCCGGAATGAGGCTGCGGATAGTCGAGCCCAGTCCAATTATAGCTGCGATTGGTTTAGGCCATCAATTCATCAAACGTCCAGCCGTGGCCCGTCAGCCCGGCCGCTTCCGCTGGCGTGTACTTCATCGTTCCCGGCCGCCAGCAGAAATTGTAATACGCCATGTGCAGGTTTACCGCCGCTTCTAGGTTGCCGAGTTTCCGCGAGAAGCCCATCGCCAGCCGCGTGAACCGCCGCATGAACGTGCGGATCGTCAAGTTGTTCCGCTCGACGTGGCTGGTGCAACTCATGCGATCCTCTATCGCGCCGCGCATCCGCTTGCGCTTGGTGCTGACTATTTCGGACGG
>DASXLL010000200.1:0-14749 GCA_036496265.1 Pirellulaceae bacterium
CTTTGGCAACTTGAGACATGCCTTTCGCACGGGCAATGTCGCCCAAGGCTCGGGCGATGCCTGCCGCGTCGTCGGGCGCTTCGACAAGCCAGGCATCCAAATAGGCCGCCATTTCTTCGGGCGTGCGTAGCTGCTCGGCGACATCGTAAGGAATGGTTTGGGTCTTAATTCGGTTTTTGCTCATTGATTTGGGCATAATTGCTTATTCCAGTTCGCCTAGACTTCTCGCCAGTTCGAGCGCAATCTCGATGTCCTCTTGCTGTGTCGATTTGTCGCCGCCTGCAAGCAAAACGATCAATACATCCTTCCTTTCCACGTAGTAAACGCGATAGCCAGGGCCGACATCGATTTTCAATTCAG
The DNA here is from genome assembly GCA_036496265.1 of Pirellulaceae bacterium. Taxonomy (GTDB): domain Bacteria; phylum Planctomycetota; class Planctomycetia; order Pirellulales; family Pirellulaceae; genus CAYLLN01. The sequence goes on from DASXLL010000200.1 coordinate 361, forward strand.
AAACGCCCTCAGCCAAGTTCCGGTGCTTTCCCGGATTGCCGTGAACCAGGCGGTCCACGCGAACCTGAATCCGCGCGCGAGCGCCCTTGTCCTTTAGCGAGTTGATCCACTCACGGTAGACTTCCGTTTCAAGAACGCGTCTCATTGATGTGTATCCTATAGGATACATTACATGCGATCAAGGTTTGGCGGAATTTTCAACACGCCGCGTAGCAATAAACCACTCCCGCTGCGCGTCTAAGTATTGCCAATTTGTACACTATCCCGCCCCGCGTCCGCTCAGTTCCCAACCATAAGCAATTACCGATGCATAAACCGCATAACAATGCATCGCGTATGCATAACAACAACTCATTTAATGACAATGACTTAACTCAAATAAATGGCGCTAAAAACGGCCCTCAAAAAACAAATGCATAATGCATAACCAGGGGGGGGTAACAATCACGCAGAAACTGGCAGATCATCACCTGCAACGCTCAGTCCCCTGTCCATTTCCTAACCCAGAAAACCGACATAACTGTAAAACTCTCGTGAATTCGCCGATGGAACAGTTAACGGCGCGCGTTTGACCTTTCCAGCTGGCAACTACCGGCTATGATTGGAAGCTAGGAGCGTTAACCGTCAACGGATTTAACGGTTATAGCGGCCAAATGGGCCACCGCGACGAATGGATGCTCTCCCGCCTTTCCGGCTGACGGCCCAATGAAGCGGCAGCCGCGCCGGTCTCTCATGCCGCTTTGGCGTTGCTTTCGGTAAGCACGTTTGGCGGGGTTTGAGAAGGCGCAAATGCCAGGGGCATTGGCCCTTAGGGCCGGATTGGTGAGTAGCCGGGCTCTCCGGTACGTTTTTTGTTACACATGGGCGGCGGCAGGGAATTCCTGCCGCGCAACGAGCGTCAAAACAAACTAGTAGCGTCAATACAGTGCCGCGATCCATTTTGGTCGCGGTAGCGGGTTGTCCGCAACGTGAGTTGCGGTGATTTTCCAGGTGTTTCATGGACCTTTCTAAAGTTCGCAATTTCGGCATCTCGGCGCACATCGACTCGGGCAAGACGACCCTCAGCGAGCGCATCCTGTTTTACTCGGGCCGCATTCACAAGATCGAAGAGGTCAAGGGCGGCGGCGACGGCGCCACCATGGATCACATGGAGCTCGAAAAGGAGCGCGGGATCACGATCACCAGCGCCGCCACGCACCTGCATTGGAAGGGTCCGTATAAGGACGAGACGGGCGAACCGATCGACACGCACATGAATTTGATCGACACGCCCGGCCACGTCGATTTCACGATCGAGGTCGAGCGGTCGCTGCGCGTTTTGGATGGGGCGGTGCTCGTCCTCTGCGCCGTCGGCGGTGTTCAGTCGCAGTCGATGACCGTCGATCGTCAGATGAAGCGCTATCACATCCCGCGCCTCGCGTTCATCAACAAGATGGACCGCACCGGTGCCCGCCCCTTCGCGATCGTTGACGACGTGAAGGCGAAGCTCGGCGTCGATGCCTGTCTCATGCAATATCCGATGGGCGGCGGCGAGACATTCGCCGGCATGATCGACCTGATCACGAAGCAAGCCATCTATTTCGACGGCAACGACGGCGAAAAGGTCCGCTTTGAGGAAGTGCCGGCTCAGTATGCCGAAGAAGTCAAGAAATATCGCCACCAGATGCTCGAAACGCTCGCCATGTACAGCGACGAGCTGATGGAACTGCTCCTGTCGGAAGAAGAGCCGACCATCGAGCTGATTCACAAAGTCACCAAGCAAGCCGTCCAGCAACAGGGCTTCACGCCCGTGTTCGTTGGCTCGGCTTATAAGAACAAGGGCGTGCAGCCGCTGCTCGATGCCATCGTCCGCTATTTGCCCAGCCCGCTGGAGCGCAAAGTAAAGGCCCGCAAGTGGGACGACCCGTCACAGACGATGGAGCTTGAGCCCGATCCGAACAAGCCGTTTGTCGGCATGGCGTTCAAGATCGTCGAAGATACGTACGGCCAGCTCACGTTCATGCGGATTTACCAGGGCAAGGTTACCAAGGGCGAAATGCTCTATAACCAGCGCACGCAGCGCAAAGACCGCTTCAGCCGCATCGTGAAGATGCACGCCGACAAGCGTGAAGAAATCGACACCGCCGAAGCCGGCGACATCGTCGCCATCATGGGCATCGATTGCGCCAGCGGCGAAACCTATGCCTCCGAGAACAAGTACTGCTCGCTCGAGAGCATGTTCGTGCCCAAGCCTGTCATCAAAATGTCGGTCACGCCGGTCAGCCGTGCGGATGCCGACAAGATGAGCAAGGCCCTGCAGCGCTTCCGCAAGGAAGACCCCACGTTCAACGTCTTCAACGACGAAGAAACGAGCGAGACGATCATTGCCGGCATGGGCGAGCTGCACCTCGATATTTACGTCGAGCGCATTCGCCGCGAGTATAAAGTCGAGCTGGAAGTCGGCGCCCCGAAGGTCAGCTATCGCGAATCGCCGACCAAGAAGTACGAGTTCAACTTCAAGCACAAGAAGCAAACCGGCGGCAGCGGCCAATACGCCCACATCGTCGGCTGGTTCGAGCCGATTACTGAAACCACCGATGAGGAAGGCGAAGAGCTGGATTCGAATTTCCAATTCGAGGAAAAAATCGTCGGCGGCCGCATTCCCAAGAACTTCGTCCCGTCGATCGAGAAAGGTTTCCGCGCGGTCATCGGCAAAGGTCCGATCGCCGAGTATCCGGTCGTCGGCCTGAAGGCGTTCGTCAACGACGGCTCCTACCACGAAGTCGATTCCAGCGACCGGGCCTTCCAGACCTGCGCTGAAAACTGCTTCCGCGAGCACTTCAAAGACACCAAGCCCGTCCTGCTCGAACCCGTGATGAAGGTCGAAATCGAATGCCCCGAGCATTTCCAAGGCCCGATCACCGGCGACCTCATCAGCCGCCGCGGCATGATCGTCAACACCGACATGCGTGACGGCGTCACCACCATTCTCGCCGAAGTGCCCCTCGCCGAAACCTTCGGCTACGCCACCGACATCCGCAGCATGTCCCAAGGCCAAGGCACCTTCACCATGGAACTAGCGGGCTACAAAAAGGTCCCCGCCAGCGTCCAAGAAGAAATCATCGCCGAAAAGAAAAAGGCCCAGCTCGTCGGCGCGGGCCGCTAACCGAGGCTCCGACTCGTGCCGAATTTTCTGGGAGGGCTTACCCATGGGAGGGCGAGGCTCCCGCCGAGCCTCCCTGTAGGGTACGCCCTCCGTGGCGTTCCGCCCCGTGGGGCAGGCTTCCAGCCTGCCATTTGCAATTCGCAAGGCCGCGGCCCTCGGTCGCAGCTCCTTTGTTTGTCATTCCCGCCTGTTTGGTCCAATGTGGCCGCTTTTGTCGGGCCAATAGAGCCATAGCATGAAGAAGAATGTCAGTGCCGGCGGTGTGAGAAAAATTACCCAGCCTAGAGGCAGAAACACAGCTGGCACCCAGTTCCATTTAATGACCGACGTCACGAAGACACCGGTTGCTCCACAACTCACGAGGGCCGCGATACCTACAGCAAGCGGCGTGAGTATTAGCAATGCCCCCAGACCAATCCCACGTTTGACGATCTGCCCCGTCGTCAGCGGCTCCGGCTCCCGCGGCGATTCGTACGGGTTTAACTCCGGTTTATCGGCATCGTTCATTACCGCCCCACGTCAAAACAACCGGTTATACCCATTCAGCGCCGCCACCCGATATGCTTCCGCCATCGTCGGATAGTTGAACGTGGTGTTGATGAAATACATCAGCGTGTTGTTCGGCGCGGGCTGCGAAATGATCGCCTGGCCGATGTGAATGATCTCGCTGGCGTTGGCGCCAAAGCAGTGAACACTGAGCACTTCCATCGTCTCGCGGTGGAAAAGGATTTTGAGCATGCCGACCGTTTGCCCAGTGATTTGAGCGCGTGCCAGGCTGCGAAATTGGGCATGGCCGACTTCGTAAGGAACTCCAGCCGCAGTTAACTCTCGCTCCGTGGGACCGATCGAGCTAATTTCCGGGCTGGTGTAAATGCCTGTGGGAATATCCTTGGCGATGAGAGCTGCGCACTTGTCGCCCAGGATGTGCAAACCCGCGGCGCGTCCTTGCATATAAGCCGCGCTGGCCAGCGCGGGAAATCCGATCACGTCGCCGACGGCGTAGATGTGCGATACGCTCGTGCGGTAGGCGTCATCGACATGAATCTGTCCGCGGCTATCGACCTCGATGCCGGTCTTGTCGAGGCCCAGATCGTCGGTGTTGCCCGTGCGGCCGTTGGCCCACAGCAGAACATCGGTCTTGAGTTTTTTGCCGCTCTTCAGCGAAAGGATCACGCCATCATCGACGCCTTCGATCTTTTCGTATTGCTCGTTGTGCCGAATCAGCGCCCCTTTTTCGCGCAGGTGATAACTGAGTGCGTCGCAGATTTCGTCGTCGAGAAATTCGAGCAGCTGGTCGCGTGTGTTGACCAGGTTGAGCTTGCAGCCGAGATTGCGAAACATCGATGCATATTCACAACCGACGACGCCGGCGCCATAGATCGAGATCGACCACGGCGTGAAGCCCAGACTCAAAATTGTGTCGCTATCGAAAATCCGCGGATGGCTGAAATCGACATCCGCCGGCCGATACGGCCGCGCCCCGACGGCGATGACGAAGTTCTCGGCGGTCAGTCGCTCATGCGCCCCCTTCGCCTCGCCGATTTCAACCGTATGCGGATCGGCAAACCGCGCCTGGCCCGTATACAGCGGAATGCGGTTCTTCTCATAAAAGCCCCGCCGCATATCCTCCTGTTGCCGAATGACCGACTCCGCCGATCTGCGAAGTTCCTGGAATTCGAACTCCGCCGACAGTCCCGCCTCCCGAAATAGCCGATTGTTATTGGCCTCAATCATCTTGAAGATCGCGAACCGCAATGCCTTGCTCGGAATCGTCCCATAATGCGTGCAACCGCCGCCAATCCGTTCATGCCGCTCCACCACCGCCACTTTCTTCCCATGCTTCCCCGCCTGCATCGCAGCCCCTTCGCCCCCCGGGCCGGTGCCGATCACAATCACGTCGTACTGATAAGAACCCATCGGTCGTCCTTGAGAATGCGAGCACAAAATCGAACGCGGACACGAGCAAGCCGCAGACACAAATCATATCGCCGCGCAGGAAACGACAGAATGGCCGGTTTCCTGTCCTAAATCCGTGTCATCCGTGTTCATCCGCGGCCATAATCTCTGGTAATAACCCAAGGAGCCAACAATGAAGCATGAACAATTGACCGGAAAAATCATCGAAGTCTTCTTCGAAGTATATAACGAGCTCGGCCACGGCCTTTTGGAGTCGGTTTACGAAAATTCGATGCGGCTTGCGCTTATCGAGGCCGGTCTATTTGTGCCACCGAAGAAGGCGTTGGACGTCTGGTTTCGCGGCGTGATCGTTGGCACCTTCGAGCCAGACATCACGGTCGAGAACTTCGTGATCTTAGAATTGAAAGCTGGCCGGGCGATCGATCCGGCTCACGAGGCGCAGTTGCTGAATTATTTGCGAGCCACGGAAGTTGAGGTTGGGCTGCTGCTGAATTTCGGTCCGAAGCCGGAGTTTAAGCGGATGGTGTTTGATAATGAGCGGAAGAAGGGTAAGGGCCGCGGATGAACACGGATGACACGGATCAGGCAGGAACTTGAGCTGGCAAATGGACTTCCAGGTAGATTGGGCAACGTTTGGCGGCCTCTTCACGAATGGAAATGAGTTCATTGATGATTCTGTCGTCCGATAGTCCTTTAGCTCGCATTTCAGCGACGATCGGACTAGTTGTTCCGAGTATCCAGCCTCGTTGCTCTGCGATGTCTTGCCAACGAAATTGAACTCCACATGCAAAACAGCCTACATCAAACCCGTAAAGAAACTTCTCGGCTTCCTCGGGCGAGACCGGATCGATGTACATTTCCGTTCGCTGGCGAAATGCATCGAGGATTTCCGCGATCTTCTCGAGTCTAGCCTTCATCTATTTGCTGATCCGTGTCATCCGTGTTCATCCGCGGCAAAAATTCTGCTTCCTTCACGCCAAGATATCCTTGACGACCGTTACATCATCCGTCGGCCCAATCAGCCGTTCGTCGAGGCCGTTGTGGAAGTAGGAGAGAGATTGGGGGTCGAGGCCGAGGAGATGGAGGAGGGTGGCGTGGAAGTTGCGAATGTGGACCGGATTTTCAGCCGCGCGAAGGCCGACCGGATCGGTGGCGCCGTAGGCGAGGCCGGGTTTGACGCCGCCGCCGGCGAGCCAAACAGTATAGCCCCAGGGGTTGTGGTCGCGGCCTTTGCCTTGCTCGCTCATGGGCATGCGGCCAAACTCGCCGCCCCAAATCACGAGCGTCTCATTCCATAAGCCGCGGCGCTTGAGATCGGTGAGCAGTCCCGCGACCGGCTTGTCCGTGGCACGGCAATACTTGCTGTGGTTGTCGAGGACGTCGTTGTGGGCGTCCCAGCCGTTGGTGTCGCCGGAATAGACCTGCACGAAGCGAACGCCACGTTCGATCATCCGGCGCGCGAGCAAGCAGCGCTGGCCAAACTCTTTCGTCTCCTTTTGCCCCATGCCATAGAGATCGAGTGTCTCCTGCGACTCATCCGCCAAATCGACCAGATCGGGCGCGGCCGACTGCATGCGGAAGGCGAGCTCGTAGGCCTTGATGCGGGCGGAGAGCTCGTCGTCGTTATCGCGTGCCGCCAAATGCTTGCGATTCAACTCCAGCGTCAATTCCAGCGTCGCCCGCTGCTGAACGGAGCTAATTTGCGGCTGCGGCGCTAGGTGCAGGATCGGCTGCGCACCCGGCCGCATCGTGACGCCTTGATAGGTGGCGGGGAGATAGCCGCTGCCCCACGCCGGCGGGCCGCCTTTCAGTCCCCCACCAGGATCAGGCAGAACAACAAACGCCGGCAGATCCCGGTTTTCGCTCCCCAGGCCATACGCGACCCAACTGCCAACACTCGGATGGCCCATCAGAATGCTGCCGGTGTTCATCTGATACACCGACTGCGGGTGATTCACGCTGTCGCCGTTGAGACTGCGGATGACGCACAGCTCGTCGGCGTGCTGAGCGATCTCCGGCAGAAAATCGCTGACCTCCAACCCCGATTCCCCGCGCGGCCGTAGCGGCTTGATCGGCGGCAACAGCGGATTTTCGGCCACTTTGCGGCGCGTCATGACCGCGCCAAAGCTGTCCGGCAACGGCTGGCCCGCCAATTTGATCAAATCCGGCTTCGGATCAAACAAATCCACATGACTCGGCCCTCCATGCATAAAGAGCCATATCACGCGCTTGACGCGGGGCGCAAAATGCGGCGGTTTGGGGCCGTCGGCCGACTGGGCGGGTGTCGCGGCGTGGGCCTTCCCATCACGCAACAGTGACGCGAGGGCCAACGCACCGAAGCCGCCGCCGGCTTGGGCGAGAAACGAACGGCGGGAAGGTAGCAATTGGGGCATGGGTTGCCGCTTGGTGGGAGCCCTGATTGTAAGCGGCCGTTTACCACTTGTCATTCATCATTTGTTCGATTGCCGCCCGCGGCGGGTGCTAGAATCAGGTCTATGCCAACCGCCCCGCCACCGGGAAAAATCGCTTGTCCGCACTGCCAAGGGCTGATCAAAGCCCCCGCGCTCGCGGTCGGTTCGGCCGTGAACTGCCCCAAATGCGGGAAGCCGTTTCGGTTGGGACAGGCCCCTGTGGTTACCGTCCCAAGCCCGCAGCCCAAGGTCCAATCTCAGGCAGCAGCGAATCGGGGGCAGGCAGCAGCCGAAGGACAAAGGACAAAGGACGAAGGACGAAAAATTGCAGCGGGTTCGCCACAGCCGCCGCCACCACCTCAAATCTCAAATCCCCAATCTCAAATCCCAAATTCAGTAACGCCGCAAGCCGTTGCGAAGCCAAAAAAGCCCGACAACCTCGTCGATCCCAACATGCTCGCGCCGCCGCCACCGAAGGTGAAGGAGAAGCCCACGGATGTGGCGGTGGTTTGCCAACTGTGCGGGACGCGGATCCACGTGAAGATCGCGAAAATCGGCCAAGAGGTGAAATGTCCCGACTGTCATTCGCGGAATTTGGTTGTGGGCCCGAAGGAGGAAGGCGCGGCGAAGTCGAAGGGGCCCACGCTCGAAGGAACGGAGAACTTCGGCATGAGCGAAGTCGTCCAGCGGCCCAAGTATCGGCCAATGCAAGCCTCCCGCGGCGAGTATGAAGTCCTCTCTGCGCTCGATCCGGCGGCGATCGAGCACCGAATGACGGTGCCGGATAGTAAGTCGCATAAGAAAAAGCTCGTCGCGGCCCCCGCGGCAGATCAAAGCGCGGAAGCTGACGAGCCGCACGGCGAGCTGACGCTTGAGGCGCCTATCGAGCGAGCCGAAGCGGCCCGCGATCCGCGAACCGTGCTGCCGCAGCCGGAGTTAGAAGATGAAGACCCGATGTACGACGGCCGCTACGACGACGGCGTGCTGGGCGACGGCGTCGATCCACGCGCCCGGGATGCCTGGAAAAAGGCTCCGCTCGTGTATGGAATCGTCGAGTTCTTGTTTCGACCAGGCACGATTTTGCGGTGGGTAATGTTCGCCGCGCTGCTGACGATCATTGCCGAACTGGCCAAGCTCGGCGTGTACTATGCCCAACAGGAAGGCAATATCCAAGTGGTCGTCCTGTTCATTATGTGGGCCGGGATTCCGACGCTCGGTGTCTGGCTGTTCTCCTTCGCAGCCGCGTTTCACGCGATTGTCGAAGCGACCGGAAACGGCGAAGACGACGTAGCGAACTGGCCCGATTGGAACGTGTTCGGCTGGTTCGGCCCGGCGTTTTTCGTGCTCATCGCGGCTGTGGCGGCCGCTGTGCCCGGCGGCCTAATTGGAGCCGCGACATTTGCGGCAAGTGTCAATGATCCACGAATGGCGGCTTTTGGCATCGGCTTGCCGCCCGTGTTAAGTATGCTCGTGTTGTTTCCGATTTTCTATTGCTCGATGCTCATCGAAGACAATCTTCTTGCCCTCATTTCGGGCTATACCCTGCGGAGCTTCAAGATCGCGGGCGACGCCTGGATTTTTTCCTACATGTATGCGATTCTGCTCGCGCTACTGGGCACCGGTGCGGTGGCGACAGCGGCCGCAGATAATTTCGTTTTTACGGCCGTCGGCGCCGCCGCGACTGTGGCTGTGCTCATTATTTATGCCCGACTGCTAGGTCGCTTGATGTGGGTGGCGGCGCAGCGGGATGCGAAGTACGGCGGCTGAGAATCGTTAGGCGGTCACCGCTACGATTTCGCTCATGATTTCGCTCGTCCGCGCGATAGCGGCGACAATGCGGTCATAGTCCGGGTCGGCAGTCGACCGATGCTTGGGCTGAAGCCACTTTTTAACGGCGATGTAGCCGCCCGCGCGGAATGAATGTACGGCGGGAGGGACGGGGAGAGCGTGCGAGGGGGAAAGCGAATGCGGTGTGCGGAGGAGGTGCAAATCGATCAGCTCGTGGCCCAATCGGGCCATGTGCGCGAATTGTTCGGTCGCCGTCGGCAGCACGATGCGCGGGAAGTCGCGGCGAAGTTCGTCGGCGTGTTTTTCGCGGTAGCTCGGTGAGTGGAAGAGCGCGTAAATATAGGCGACCACGTCTTCGGGGCCGAAATCGCTGGTCAAATCCCCAGGGCCAAGCGGCTTCCAGCTTAAGCCACTTGCGATTGCGAGTTGCTCGATAAATGCCAGTGCAAAATTGGCCCGTTGATCGATGTACAGCGGAAACAACGATTCGCTGCCGCGGTTGTCGCTGCGAATGACGCCATCCAGCGCCAGGCAGTCGCTGATCCAGAAAAAGTTACAAGGCTGCGTGGGCAGTTGTTGGCGGCGAGCGATCAGACACAAGTTCAAAGTTCCGGGTTCAAAGTTCAATGTTGATTCGACTAACTTTGGACTTTGAACTTTGAACCTTGAACACTCATGGTCGATAAGATGCCGCGTCACTTCGGTTCTCGGCCAATCAATCATCGCCGGGTGCCAAAAAACAAAACGCCAATCGAACGGCCGATAGAGGCAACGAATAATTTTCTCATCCCAACGATCGTCAGCGGCGATGATGCGACGAGCATCGGCGAGTTTCCAGCCGCGGGTGTCCCCGGTTTGATAGCGCGCCGAGCGGGTGCGCTGGAAATAACGTCCGCGGATTACGTCGTCGGGGATTTTTAGGTCGCGGAATTCGTTGATGCGATTGATTAGCTCGTTGCGCGTAAACGCGACGACAAAATGATCGCGGGCCGTGACCGGTGCTGTCGTGTTGACTGGCATGGCGTCGGCGAGTGACCAGGAAGCGGCATATTGCGGGCAAATGGGTGTCGCGGTAGGTGGTATGAATCTCCAGTCAGGTGCCGCTGCAGTGAAGGTGACAGGAGTCAGGGGACAGGGGAGAGAAGCCGTGTTGCAGAGAGCTGCCAATTTTGCCGCGCGCGGGCCGCGAAGTTCGCTGTGGAAAATGTTGGGCGATCGATCAGTGTCCTGTCGCCTGTTACCTGTCCCCTCGCCTGCGGAGCGGCAGAGGAGGCTGATGGCGATGCCTTGGTCGAGGCCAAAGACGTTTTCATCGTGCATGGCAAGCGGGACGTCTGCCCCACCGGCGCGGCGATTGCCGTGCAGATCGAGAATCTCGATGTGGGGAAACACGCGGAGCAGCTCGTGCCGCATGAGGCGGAAGGTGGCATTGTCGAGATAGCCGTGGTTCGTGACGAAGCCGACGATGCCGCGATTCGCTTGCTCAACGTGCCATTGAGCCAAGCGGATGAACTTGACGTAATCATCGTGCAACCAGGTCTTCCGTTCGCCAAGTTCTTGGCCATTGGCGCGAACATAGCCGCGGATTTCCTCGTCGCCGCGGACAAGGCGAGCGATCCACGGGTTAGTATTGGTGGAAAGACTGGAAAAGGGAGGATTGCCGAGGAGGGTAGGGAAACTTTTGGATATTAGATTTTGAATTTTAGATTGGATGGAAGGTAAGAGAGAGTCGGCGGTAAGGATATGGATTGGCCCGGCATTGCGAAAGTCGCAGCCGATCTCAGCTAACTTCGAGGCAATGTTGAGTTTCGCCAAGAGGGCGGCGGGCGGAAGAATCTCGATGCCAATCAGACGAGATAAGAGGTTTCCAAGTTGGCGGTTATTTAGCTTCTCGCCGAGAAAGTTGATCACGGCGAACAGGAAGACGCCCGTGCCGCAGGCGGGATCGATGATGGTGACACGCTCGTCGGCCAGGCCGTCTGCGAAACCGCACTCCTCGCGGAGCAGGCGGTCGATTTGGCCGACGATGTAATCGGCGATCGGCTCCGGCGTGAAGAAGACGCCGCGGAGTTTACGGCTGTTCCGCGAGTAGTGCTGCAGAAAGACGTCGTAGAGATGAAAAGTAGGGTGGGCTGTGCCCACCGCCGATTTTGACCCTCCACTCGGTGCTGAGTACTGGGTACTCAGTACTTGAGCCCGGTCGAGAGCAGTTCGCTCCCATGCTTGCAGTTGTGGCTCCAACCAGCCGAGAGCGGCGACAGACTTGGTAGTCGCACTGGCCAGAATCGGCGCCGCGCAGACCGCGGCCTGGGCGATCGAGTCGGCCTGGGAATCGCCGCCATGTTGAGCCCGCAGGTCATGGGCTTGCTCCGCCATTCGACGCACGATCCCTGTCAAACTTGGGCGTTTCGTGCAGACTTCCTTGGTTGGCACGGAGGACGATGGGCACAGCCCAAAGCTACGCAATTTGAAGCGGCAAACCTGAATCGCACCCAACTTCGTGGGTCACCACCGCGCCAAATAGCGTGTGCGGGCTGACGTCGTAGATCGCAAGGGGAATTATTTCGCCGATCAGCCGGAGATTTCCGTCGAAGACGACGATGCGGTCATCGGGCGTGCGGCCGGTGAGTTGAACAATGTCGCCGGCTTCCTCACCGCGATTTTTGGCGCGATCGCTGAGCCCCTCGACGAGCACCTCGACCCGCTGGCCGAGGAATTGCTGGCTGTCTTGCTCGCTGATGCGGTTTTGCAGTTCTAAGAGATCGTTGTTGCGGCGGTTTTTGACTTCGTACGGAATATCATCCGCAAACAATTCTGCACCTTTCGTCCCAGGCCGCTCGCTGTATTTGAAAATGAAGCTATTTTTGAAACGGCATTCGGCAACTAAGTCGTACGTCTTCTGAAAATCTTCCTCCGTCTCGCCACAGAAGCCGACGATGAAGTCGCTCGTCACAGCGGCATCTGGGAGGGTTGATCGAATGCGGCCGAACATCTCGCGATAATCCTCGACCGTATAACCCCGCTTCATCCGGGTCAACACGTCGTTGCTGCCACTCTGGGCCGGCACGTGCAAGTATGGCGAGCACTTGGGCAGATCGCGGACGGCCACAAGCAAATCATCCGTCATGTCTTTCGGGTAGTTCGTAACAAACTTGAGCCGCTGAATGCCGTCGATTTCGTGCAGAGCATAGAGCAGGTCCGAGAGCCGCGTCGTTTTGCCCTTGCTCGCATGCTTGTAACTGTTGACCGTCTGTCCGATCAGCGTGATCTCCTTGCAGCCTTGGTCGGCGAGCACGCGAGCTTCGGCCAGGATCTGCTCCGGCGGGCGGCCTTGCTCGGGCCCGCGGGTCATCGGCACGATGCAATAGGTGCAAAACTTGTCGCAGCCGATTTGAATTCGCAAATACGCCTGAAACGGCGTCGGCCGCATCGTCGGATCACGCAGCGGATCGAAGGTTTCGTGGCTGCGCTTAATTTCAGCGATCGCGCCGTCCTTCCGGCCCATGCTAACGGCCATCTGCTGGCCTTTGCCGGCGGCGATTTCGTCAATCAAGTCGGGGATGCGTGCCAGTTGTCCAGGGCCGACGACCAGATCGACATAGGGCGCTCGATTAAAGACCAGCTGCTGATCTTTCTGCGCCATGCAGCCCATCACGCCGATAATTTTCTCGGGATGCTGCCTTTTGAAAGTCCTCAACCGGCCCAGGGCGGAATACGTCTTGTTTTCGGCTTGTTCGCGAACCGAGCAGGTGTTGAAAAGGATCACATCGGCGGCGGCCAGATCGCGCGCGAGCTCATAACCACGTTTTCGCAGGTCGGCGACGACCATCTCACTGTCCAGAACATTCATCTGGCAGCCGACGGTTTCGATGTAGAGGCGTTTTGGCATTCTGGATACAGCGATTGCAATACTACTCGTCGTCCGACTCGTAGCAAGTGATTTCTTGCATATTCGTCTTTAGCCCATTGAGCTTAACAATCCAAAGATTTGCAAAGCGGCGTTCGGCTCTGATAGTGATTTCAACACCACCATCAGCCTGCTCTTTGGCTTCATAGTGGAAACAGCATTCTTCGAGCATGTCGATTTCATCGTCCGCCATTCCCCGAAGCCTTATGCCACTTTTTGTTGCTTCTTCTTTTTCGATTCGAGCTGCTCGGCTAGCTGCTTTTTGTGCTGCTCATCGCGGGCCTGGGCGGAAAGCTCCGCCAGCAGGCGATCGCGGCGAACGAGCATTAGCCGCACGAGCGCGGTGATTGCCACGAAAGCAGCCACGGCGAACAACGCGATCGTCCAAGCGTCCATGCGAGGCACTCCCAGGCCGCGGCGGCAACAAAACCGCCCGTCTGCCCATCTTACCGCGCGGCACTAAAACAAGGCGAGGCCGGCTTTTTCTGCGGAATCAACCCGATTTGATAGTTCCGAAGTCGTTCACCAATATCGCGGGCATGGCCTTTGCTTTGCCAACTGAAACGCGGGGCGACCGACGCCTCGCCTGAGCAAACGACCAGTTTAATTTGAGGGGAGTGTGATTTATGGGCACGCTAGGAAGCATCATTTCATGGGCCGTTTTTGGCCTGGTGATCGGCCTGATCGCGCGGATGCTCTATCCGGGCCGTCAGCCAATGGGTTTTATCGCCACGATGATTCTGGGAATCGTCGGGTCGCTGCTCGGCGGATTTCTGTCCTATGCCTTCGGCTTCCGGCCCGAGGACGGGGCGTTTCGTGGAGCCGGCTGGATCATGTCGATTGTCGGCGCGATGGTCGTGGTCTGGATTGGTCTGTTCATTGGCTCGCACAGCAACTCGACCGGGGTACGGCCAATGCAATGAGCGAGCGGAGCTAAGGAGAGGCGGAATGAAATCACTACTATTTAGCGCGGCCGTGGCACTCTGCTCGGCCGCGGGGTTCAGCGCGGCAGCCGTAGCGGAAGACGCCACTTACGAAGGCCCCTGGCACACGACGAATCGCAAGCTCGACGGCACGATGACTTGCGCGGTCAAAGATTTGGGCGACGAGAAATGGAGCGGCCGATTCTATGGTCAATGGCAGGGAGTGCCGTTTGATTACACCGTGGCGTTTAGCGGTCCCCCGGAAAAACTCCAAGGCAAGGCCACGATCGACGGCGCC
>DASXLL010000201.1:0-32797 GCA_036496265.1 Pirellulaceae bacterium
GTGCGTCAATTGCTGGAACGAATCGAGGAAGGGAAAGCCGGTCTGACCCCAGAGCGCGTCGGCAATGCTGAGTTGCGTCGTGGTGTCCGAAGCGTCGGGCAGGATGTCGTGAAGAATCTGCCCCATCGCTGCGTGAAAGCGGTCGGGCGGCAGATCGATGTGCAGCGCCTGAGCCAACTGGTTCGCGGTTTCGCCGCTGGCACCGGCGTAGACCATCGCGAAGGCGGCGGCGATGCTGAACGGCGAAATGGCTTCGTCGGTGGGCTGCGTGGCGTTGGCGTCGGAGATTGTGTCGTAGAGGTCGATCGCGAACTGGTTGAGCGATTGCTCGACGTCCTGGACGTCGGCCAGCGGAGCCGCCGCGTCCATCGTCCAGCGCGGTTCGAGCGCCTCGAGCTGGAGACGGCGACGGAAGTTTTTGGGGCTGGGCATGGTTTCTATCGTTCGAGACTATTTTGGGCTTTTTCCTGAAAGTTGAGAACCTGGTGCAAGATATTAATTCAGATCATTGTCATTTGACATTCAAGTTGGCCGCCGTGCAAACGTCTGGCAAAGTCCGCCAGGGCATCGCCGTATTTCAATCTGCGAAGAATACCAACCCGAAGGGTCAGCGAGGGACTTGACGTAAGTCGTTGTGGATAACCGAGTCCCTCGCTTACGCTTCGGGTTTATGTGCTTGCCTATATTCAATTTCGGTGCGGCCCTGCAAAGTCCGCGTCGCGATTCAAATTGGAAAAGACACATTAACGGCTGTTGATACTGGAAATTGCGGCCGACGAGCAGCGAAAAGCCGCCACGCACCGCTGCGCCGAATCGACTTGCCGCTAGGGCAGGAGCCGAGCAATCGCCGATTCGAGCCAGGCGGTACGAGAGGCTTCCGTTTCGGCGTATGGTTGCCACTCGTGGCGAATCAAATTGACGTCGATTTCAGGTCGGTTGGCGACTCCGCGCATCATCGTCGCTAAACCACCCACGATCGCGTAGCGGATCGAACGATCGGCAAAGGTCTCGGAGAGAAGCTCAACCGCCCGAATCAATTCGGCGGCCAGCGGGTTGGGTTCAGTCGGCATGGCGGGCGAGGAACTCCCGAACGGCCTGGCGCGACGCACTCTCTTGTTCTGCCGCGTGCTGCCGGAGAAAAGTGGACCGCGGTGAATTTTGGAGCATGAGCGCGCCAGCGTCGAGTAGGCCGCGAATCACTTGCAGCCGGTCCTGGCTCGACAAAGCACTGAATCGCCCGGCCTCCTCGGCGATCACATCCGTGTCGCTGGGAAACTGTATTGGTAGTTTCATCCTGCGCCCCCCGGCATTTTTTACACAGGCTTGCTCGATGGCATGGGGAATTCAATCCAGCGTTATTATAGTCGGTTGACGTTGCCTACAGCGCCTGCTCGTCGCGATAGGCCGCTTCACCGCCAACGACGGTTAATACCGGATCGTAGCTTTTTGGATCGAAGCCTTGCACGCAGGAAGCAACGGCGCGTGGCATCGGGATTCTCCAGCGGTGGGTAAGCGTATGGTAAGCTGCTGGGCTTGTCACTGAAACTGGCGCGATGGTGCAGTTTCGTCCGCGCGAAGTACAAAGCCACTTCGGTAAGCCAGAGGCACCGGGAGGCTTACGCCTCCCGCTCGCCATGATTGGAGAAAGAATCAAGCTATGGCCGTTAATCTGCTGGCGGGAAAGCCCGCGCCAAAGAGCCTGTTGATTGATGTGGCTGCTCTCGAACGAGCCTACTACGAGCGGCAGCCGAATTTGGATGACCCGCAACAACTGGTGAGCTTCGGGACGAGCGGGCATCGCGGCACGTCGCTGAATGGGACGTTCACCGAGGCGCATATTTTGGCGATTACTCAGGCGATTTGCGATTATGGCGCGAAGGAGCAGATCGACGGGCCGCTGTATGTGGGGCAGGATACGCATGCGCTGTCGCGGGTGGCACAACGAACGGCGCTGGAGGTGATTGCGGGCAACGGCGACATCGCGGTGATTCAGGCGAACGACGGTTTTACGCCGACGCCGGTGATTTCGCGGGCGATTTTGATGCACAACGCGGGTAAGCCGCCGCATCTGGCCGACGGGATCGTGATTACGCCGTCGCACAATCCGCCAGCGGATGGTGGATTCAAATACAATCCGACGAACGGCGGGCCGGCCGACACGGATGTAACGAAGTGGATTCAGGATCGGGCCAATCAGATTTTGCGGGGCGGCAATAAGGAAGTGAAACGTCTGCAGTTCGACGAAGCGCTGGCGGCCGCGACGACGCGACAGCAGGATTATGTGGCCGACTATGTCGATGACCTGAAGAACGTGATCGATATGGATTCGATTCGTTCGGCGGGGATTGCGATTGGCATCGATCCGCTGGGTGGGGCGAGCGTCGGGTATTACGAGCCGATCGCGGAGGCGTATGGTCTGAAGCTGGAGGTCGTGAATAAGCACATCGATCCGAAATTTTCGTTCATGAGTGTCGATCATGACGGCAAGATTCGGATGGATTGCTCGAGTCCGTATGCGATGGCGGGACTCGTAGGCCTGAAAGACAAATACAAAATCGCCTGGGCGAACGATCCTGACTCCGATCGGCATGGGATTGTGACGCCGTCGATCGGGCTGATGAATCCAAACCACTTTTTGGCGGTGGCAATTCGGTATTTATTGACGCACCGCCCGAAATGGCCGGCGTCGGCGGCGGTGGGCAAGACGCTGGTTTCGAGCAGCTTGATCGATCGCGTGGTGACGAGCCTGGGTCGCAAGGTGAACGAAGTGCCGGTGGGATTCAAATGGTTTGCGCCGGGATTGTTTGATGGATCGTGCTGCTTCGGTGGTGAAGAGAGCGCCGGCGCCAGCTTTTTGCGGCGGGATGGAACCGTGTGGACGACGGATAAAGACGGAATCATTTTGGGCCTGCTCGCGGCGGAAATCACCGCTGTAACGGGAAAAGATCCGGGCGAGCATTATTTGGAGCTGGTGCAGCAGTTTGGGCAGTCGTATTACACGCGAATCGATGCTCCTGCGACGCCGGAGCAGAAGAAGAAGCTGTCGAATCTGTCGCCGGAGAATGTGAAGGCCGCGGAAATGGCTGGCGAACGGATCACGGCGAAGCTGACGAAGGCACCGGGGAATGGTGCGTCGATTGGCGGACTAAAGGTCGTAACGGAGAACGGCTGGTTCGCGGCGCGGCCGTCGGGGACAGAGAACATCTATAAGATTTATGCGGAGAGCTTTAAAGGTGAGGATCATCTCCAGCGGATCGTCGGTGAAGCGCAGCAGATTGTGGCGGATGCGCTTAAATAGATGGCCAATGGAGAATGGTGGGCCGGCGCTCGCTGCGCAGCTGGTCCCACCCTACGAGGAGGTGACAAGCGGCACGAAGCGGCAGTCGGTGAGGGCTTTGGAGCGGGGCTGGCCGCCGATTTTGTGCAGTTCGTAAAGCACTTGATCCGAGGGCGGACCGAAGGGGCCGACGAGGATGCCGCCTTCGCGAAGCTGGTCCCAAAGGGCGGGGGGACATTCGGCCGCGGCGGCGGTGATGAGGATGCGGTCGAAGGGCGCTGCGTCGGGCCAGCCGAGCGAGCCGTCGCCCGTTCGAAGCCAGACATTGCGATAGCCGAGGTGGTTCAATCGCGTTTCCGCCTGACGGGTCAGCTCCGCGTGGCGCTCGATCGAAAACACTTCGCCGGCAAGCTCCGCGAGGATTGCCGTCTGATAGCCGCTGCCGGTGCCGATTTCGAGGACCTTGTCGTCTCTGCTAAGTTGCAGCGCCTCGGTCATCATGGCGACGATGACCGGCTGACTGATGGTTTGGTTGCAATCGATCGGCAAAGCGCCGTCGAGGTAGGACTCGTTGAGGATTGATTCGGGGACGAACGCTTCGCGCGGGACCCGCCGCATCGCTTCCAGCACTTGCGGGTCGCGGATGCCCCGCGGACGAAGTTGCTGCTCGACCATTTCGTCGCGGGCGGCGGAAAAATCGCTGGCGCTCACGGCTGACACATTTCCATAGGCATGGTCGCTTCTGGCCGGTCATTCGGCTGGGCTAAGAATCTGCAGCCCAACCTTTTTGACAAAGTCTTTGACCTTCGGCCGGTATTCCATCATGTGCGGCGCGACGAGATGAGCTTCCAGGGCCGCGACGCTCTCCCATTTTTCGACGACCACGACAATGTCGTCCCGCGCCGGGCCTTGGACCGCCATTCCCGTGGCCACATCGGTCGCGGGAAAATACTCGTGGCAGCCGTTCTCTGCCCGCACCTTCGGAATGATCTTGCGGAACTCGGCGAGAAAATTGGGACGCTGGCCGGGATGCAATTCGATGGTGGCGAGGACGATGATCATGAGAGTAGAAGTGGATTCGGGTTCAAAGCTCAATATTCGGCAGGCCGGTTTGGATTATGCTAACCTAATTACATTGGCAAAAGATATTCGACCGCTAGCTGTGAGTTTAGCATGAGCTCCTTGGCAAACGATCTTGACAAGGTCCTTGGGCAAGTTGATCGACAAACCGCGGTGTTGCTGGAGCAGACGGTTCGAGATGCACTGGCGCTCGCGCAGCGCACCGGCACTGTCGCAGACGCGTCGGATACCATGGGATACCCACTTGGGTATTTTGAATCTACCGCCGGCAGCTTTGCAAATGAGCCGCTGGATGCGCCGCATGATTTTGAGCCGCAGCCACGTGAGTCGTGGTAATGCGCTATCTCACCGACACCAATATCTGGATTTACTATTTGAAGCACCGAGGATCGCCGGTCGAGGCGAGACTTCGTCAAACGCCAGCAAGCGAGATCGCCGTTTGCTCCATTGTGTGGGCTGAACTGCTGCACGGAGCTCGGAAATACGAAAAGCGCGACGAGCGTGTCGCCCGAATCGTACGGACGTTATCCCCGTATCGCTCGCTGCCATTCGATGATTCGGCAGCGGCCCGATATGCCGAAATACGGGACAACCTGGAGAAGCGAGGCGAAATCATTGGTTCCTATGACTTATTGATCGGCGCTATCGCGCAGACGCACAATCTAATCGTTGTCAGCAACAACGCCGAGTTTCTTCGGATCGAAGGACTAATCGTAGAAGACTGGTCCGTTTGAGTGCTGTCTCGCACCGACACCTGCTCATTCAGTTTACAGCTGGAAAACATCCAGCTTACGGCTTAGCGTGTTCCTTAAAGAACTTGACGAACAGGGCCGGCGCCTCGACCGGGAAATTATGGCCGCCGGAGTGAATGAGCGTGACGACTGGCGTGCCGGTTTTGGATGGATAGAGCGTGCAGTGGGGGGCCCACTCGACGCCTTTTTCGTCACAGCCGTTGAGTTTTATCAGAGTCTGGATGGTTTCTTTCTGCCACTCGTATTTCACGAGCGGATCCATTTCACCCGCGAGGTGCATGACGGGTTTGGGCTTGAGGGCGGCGATGTTCTTTTGCCATTCGTCGCCCGGGCCGGCTGCGGCGGACGGGGCCATGGCGGCGAAAATGTCGCCGCGGGCGCGCCACAGTAAATAAGTGAAGCCGCCGCCATTGGAGTGGCCGGTGGAATAGATGCGGCGTTCATCGACGGTCGTGTCGGCCTTCAGTGAAGCGAGGACGGCGTCGAAAAATTTGAGGTCGCGATCGCCTTGAAAGCCGGCGGCACTTTGCCAGCCGGGCTTCTTGCCTTCGGGGTCGGTGAGTCGGCCGGGCGTGTTCACGCCCTGCATATAAACGACGACGGCATCGGGCCAGACGTGGTGATAATCAAACATCACCGCGGCGTTTTGCATGGAGCCGCCGTGGCCGTGGAAGGCGAAGACGAGCGGATAGGGCTTGGGTGCGGAAGCGGCGGGGATGTGGACGAGAGCTTCCCGCGTTGTGCCGTCGATCGTCCATTCGCGTTTGGTGAGATCGCGGACGGCGGCGTCGCGGCGGGCCTTGAGCTTGGCGGCAGCGTTTTCCTGGGCTGGCGCAATTGCGACGAACAGCAGGAGGGCATGCACAATCAGCAAAGAACAAGCGAGTCGCGGTCGCATCGAGTGGCGGATGAAGAGCGGCATTCCAATCGTCTCCGGGCCTGAATTGAAAACTGGCAGCAGGCACGATTATCCGCGGAGGGCATGGCCCAGTCCAGCTAGGCCGAATTGAAGTGGCGATTGGGCCGTCCGCGGCGGTTTTTGCAGATGTAATTATCTATAGAACGGATACGCCCAGGGGGCGATGAGAACCGTGACTGCCATGACGAGCAGATCGAGCGGCACGCCGACTTTGACGTAATCGCCAAATTTATAGCCGCCGGGTCCGTAGACCATGAGATTCGTTTGATAGCCGATGGGCGTGGCGAAGCCGGCGGAGGCGGCCATCATGACGGCGATGACGAAGGGCAAATAGCTGACGTCGAGCGACTTGGCTGTCGCCAGGGCAAAGGGAAACATGAGGGCGGCGGCGGCGTTGTTGGTGATCAGCTCGGTCACAACGAGCGTGATGAAATAGATGATGGCGAGGGCGATAAAGGGGCTGCCACCGGAAAGGGAGGTCGTCGATTGGGCGATGTAGCTGGCCGCGCCGGACTTGTCGAGCGCGGCACCGAGGGCGAAGGAGGCGGCGATCGCCAGCAAGACTTCCCAATCGATGCTCTTGCGAGCCGTTTCCACGGAAACGCAGCGCGTGATGAGCATCAACGCCGCGGCCACCATCGCTGAGACTAGCATGGTCGGCTGCGGCAGCGAGTTGGTCACAGGTTCCAGAGCCGGGACCACGCTGCTGATAATGTGCAGGATGTCTTTACCCGAGACGGCGAAGACCATCGCCAACAGCAGGCCAATGGCGAGATAGGCCAACTCGTGCTTCGGCGGCGTCGATTCGTCGATCTTACTGACGAGAAAAAAGTCCCGGCTGTCGCGCTGTTGATCGGCGAATGTGGGGTGAGCTTCGACGAGGAGCACGTCACCCGGGTGCAGCACGATGTCGCCGATTTTCTGGTGCAGGCGCTCGCCGTTGCGGGCGACGGCGACGACGACGGCGTTATAATGGCTGCGGAATCGCGAATCGCGAATCGTCATCCCGATGAGCGGGCAAGTATTGCTGACAACGGCTTCGATCAAGCAGCGTTCCGGCCGCGGGGCTTTGAGGTGGAAAACATCGTCGGCGGCAGGCACTAGGCCGCGAATGCGTTGGAGCTCGACGATTGACTCGACGACGCCGACGAAGAGCAGATGATCTCCGCCGCGAAGAGTTTCGCGTGGCGAAACGGCCGGCAGCGAGTTGCCGCCGCGATGAATTTCCGCCAGGAACAGGCCAGGCAAATGACGCAGGCCAGCGCTCTCGATCGTTTGGCCGACGAGTGGGCTGTCGGCTTCGACTTGCATCTCGACCGTGTATTCCTTGGGATCGTCGGTTGTGCTCAGGGCAGGGCGACGATCGGGCAGCAGATAGCGGGCGGCGAACACGACGTATATGCCGCCAATGAGCGCCGCGGGAACGCCGACCCAACTGACGTCGAACATGCCGAGCTTGTTTTCGGCGCCGAGCGTTTTGATGATCAGGCCTTGGACGACGAGGTTGGTGCTGGTGCCGATGAGTGTCATTGTGCCGCCGAGAATGGCGGCGTAGCTGAGCGGGATCATCAGCTTCGACGGCGCAATTCGCTGCGTCTTGGCAAAATCGCCCACGGCTGGCAGCAGCATTGCGACCAGCGGCGTGTTGTTCATGAACGCGCTGAGGCCCATCGTCGGAAACACAAGCCGAAAGATCGCCCCGAACATCGTCCGCGGCCGGCCAAACAGGCCTTTGGCGATCCAATCGACGCCGCCCGTTTCGCGCACGCCTGCCCCGACGATGTAGAGCAGCGCGACGGTCACCATGCCTTCGTTGGAGAGGCCGGCGAGTGCCTCGCCGGGCGAAAGGACGCCGCAGAGGACAAGCGCCAGGACGCCGGACATCAAAATCACGTCGGCCGATAGCGACGTGAAAGTAAGAAGAGCAAATAAAACGAGCACCAGGCCCAGTGTGATTTGTCCGGCAGTGGTCATGGCGATGGTTCGATCAATACATTATCAAGTTGACAATTTAAGTGATGTATGATACATACTCGCGGAAAATCTGGGAATGGGAGAAAAAGTGAGTGGTGAGTAGGTGTGTGGCCTTGGCACCGCGAGGGCGGCGAAAAAAGAACGGGCCTACTGTAAGACGGCCGCCCGGTCGCCGACGGCCAGATCGCTGAGCTGGCTTTTGCCGTAGGCGATGGCGACGGCTTTGCCGTCCTCGCTCTCAATTACCTGCAAGTCGCAGACAGCTTTTTTCGTCACCAAGGCATATTGGTGATAGACGCGAACCAGCGAGCCCGCTGGCAAGCTCGAATCGGTGTTGAATTCGATCACAGCCAGGCCGTCCTTTAGCTTGATGCTGGTAACGGTTCCGGTGCCGAACTCCGCGCCCGGCAGCTGGCGCGGAGCGGCAGCTTTCGGTCGCGCCGGTTTCACCGGCTGATCCAGCGACACATCCGACGTCATAACGGGCGGCGCTGCTTGATGCGGCAGTTCGGTTGCCGTTGTTTTGACTCGCGACGGCTTCTGAACGGAAGCAGGCAGCACAACCGGCGCTCCGCCTGCCGCAGGCAGCGAGCTGGGAATGAATTGAGCTTTGGCCAACGGACGCCTCACGCTGTCCGGCGAAACGATCGGCGCGAGGCCCAGGGTTTCATCGATTTCACTCGGCTTCGACGCGACATGCTGATCGCGGTCGGGCAACGAAACGACGACAATGCTTTCCGGCGACGGGTCGACGACGGCATCGTCGATCGGGAACGGTCCGCGGAAAGTGTCGCGGATGAAGACCGTTTGTTGAACGGCCACGGGAGTCCAATGCGGCGTGACGCGAACGGTCGCGGTCGGTGGTGTTGAAGCGGGAGCATCGTAGGCCGGCGCGGAAATTGGCGGCAGCCGATGCTTAACGATGACCGAACTTTCCGCAGGCTTTCCGCTCTTGACCGGTTGGGCCTTGAGCATCGCCGTGCGGCGACTGGTTTGTGTGGGGTCGAGCGACGCGGCGGGAGCCGGCGCGGGTGGCGCGGCTCGCGGCGGAATAATCGGCGCCGGGGCCGGCGCCGGACTCGGTGGATTCTGCAGCGGGGCAGGTAATGACGGATCGATGAGGACTGGCGGAGCTGCGCCAGGCCGCTCGCCGCCAACTTCCGGCGCTAGCGCGGGCTGTTCGCCGCCTGTTTGTGGCGCCGGCGTCGGGCCCGGTTCCATGAACATCATATCGCCATTGCCCTGGCAGCAAGTGCGGAGCGCTTCGGCAGCGGCCATGCGGACCCGCTCCGACGGTTCCAGAAAACAGCCGTTCTCATCGCGCTCGTACGCGATTTCATAGAGCTTGTTGGAGATTTCCTCGCTGCAGCAGCTTTTCATTTTGCAGTTTTTGCACTGCTCGCCGGCGGCCGCTTCGGCGATTGCCTGAGCGGTGGCAAACCGCACGTCTTCGGTGCAGTCGTCGAGCGATTTTATCATCGCGTCGGTGATGCTGCCGTCGCGGTTGTAACAGCCGCAGCCGATGCTGGCGAGATATTTAACGGCTTTGATTTTTTGTTTTTTCAGGTCTTCGGCCTGTTTGACCTCGGCTGCTTTCTTAATTGCCGGGTCAGACGATTCCAGATTCTTCGGATCGGCGATAGCCTTCAGCGGCGGCTTGCGTTCCATGCCGGGCCGGTTGCCGCTGCGATTGAAACCATTGTCGCGGACGTAGCGATAGCCTTGTGGGATCCCCAAGAAGCTCCACAGCGTCGTGGGCGGCGGTGGTGGAGGCGGAAGCTGCGCCACAGCGGACGCGTTGAAGCATGTCGAGAAGCAACCGAGCACTAGCCCAATGCTCAAAGCGGTCTGTCTGGCTTGGCGTGTCATCTAGTGCTCTCCTCGGGCTTTGCCGACGGACTTCATGGCCCATCGACAGGACGTATACCGCCGGGCTGCATTCGCCGCTGGCTCACTTGTGCTTTGCTGGCAAAGCTGGCACAAACCGCAAGCTAGGGACTGTCCGCACCGCGGAAATATCCGTCTATAGTCCTACAATCGGAGCGCCTGCCATAAATCGGGATTGAAACGCCAAACTCCCGCAGGGTTTACCCAGGCTGTTCGTTTTGAAGAGTCGGATTTGCCACACACTGTAGCGGCTAGGCTTCGAGAATTGCCGAGCGGGCAAGTTGATTGAGGGTTTGGCGGATGACGGTTTCGGCTGTCGTTTGATCGCCGCCCATTTTCAACTGTTCATCGATCAACTCCGGCTCTAAGCGGCCGGCCTCGCTAGCAATTTGCTCGCTGGTCCGCGTCCCATCCGCCAAACTGGCGACCACCTTGGCCAGCGGCGGCAGCGCGATCAGCCGGTGCCGCAGGTTCGGGACAGTTGTTTGGCTAGCAGCCAGCACGCGCACCAATCGACTGGCCCGCGGCCGCTCGGTCACGGTGGTGGTCAAACGAAACGGCTCGCAGTGCACCGCCACTAAATGCGAAACGTAGCCCTGAGCCAGAAACGATGTCAAAAGTGGCCGAGTTGCATCTGCCGCATCGCCGGCCAGATTCAAACGGCTGACGACTGCAGCCAACAGGTCATGGAAGGCAACCGCCTGCGGCCACCGCTCGAAAAGTGTCACCAACGCCACTTTGAGAACCGGCGCGTTCGTGCTCGCGGTCGTTCCATTATCGAGCACAAACTTCTCGACTGCGTCCGACCCAATATCCGGCGTATCGGACTGCGGCCGGACCAGAGTCGTTATAAAGAGATCGTCCATCACGCTGGGAGGCGGCGTTTGCACGATCTGGTTTTCGCTGTGGCACAGCAACGTCCGGCGGAACGTCCGGCTGCGAATAAAATCGACGAATTGCTCGAGGTCGATCAGGTCGCGCGAAATCGCCTGCAGCGTTTCCTGCACTTCCGGCGGCAAATTATCAATATGCGTGTGATGCCAGGCCTCGCCGACGTATTCCAGGCCGGCCTGCCGCGCCCGCGCGACGAATTCATGGAAATACAGCGGCTGATTGTGGTCTTCCAGGTGCTCGTGAAAGAGATAGTAGTCCGCGGCATCGGGCAAATCGTCCGCTTCCTCGGCGAGCACGCGAGAAAGCGGGCTGTTAAGGCTCGCCGAAGCCTCCGCCATGAAACTGAGAATTGAACGCGCCTGCTGCACCTTGACCGACGGGTCTTCAAACCGCGCGGCATGGAATTTCATCAGATCGCGGACAATCGACCGCAGATGCCAGCCGGGATACGTGTTGTAGGAGATGTAGGCCACACCGTTTGGCGAAAGAAGATGGCGGCAGATCCAAAGAATCCGCTCCTGAATCGCGGGAGGCACCCAGGAATAAACGCCGTGGCAGATGATGTAGTCAAATTGGCCGAATGATTCATCGATATCCGCGATGCTGGTGGCGGACAACTTGATGTTTTGTAGTTCGAGCTGCCGGCACAGTGCTTGCCCGTCCTCAATTTGCTTCGTGGACAGATCGATGCCCACGAAGCGACTCTCAGGCAACGCATACGCCATTGGAATTAGATTGCCACCGGCGGCGCAGCCCAGCTCCAGAACGCGGCAATTCGAGGGCGAGGGCGTCTTTAGTCCGCGGAGCCGGCCGGCCGCCGCGAGCAAATCCGGATGCGTCGAAAACAGCGGCTTGCTGAGGTAGGGAACCTCGTCGTAGGTCGTGGCGGCGCCGCTCATACAGCGGCCGCCTTTTCCGCGGCGGACTGAGCTCTTGACGCGGCGAGCAGCGGCTCATTGCTGGTGCTGGCAAGCCCTTCGATGAGTTGCCGCAGCAGCTCGGGCCCAGGCTTCGCCATCGGGTCACTGAGATTTTCGGCCGCCCAGTCGAGCGCCTGAATCAGCGGAATCCACTTGACGAATCGCTCGCCTGTCGCGATTTTCGATTCCGCGCGTGCTGCCGATAGCCAGACCTTCGCCGGCAGGGGAACACAATCGATCGAATCGCTGGATGGACTCGCGCAGTTCACAGCCGGCGACGTTACGAGATATTCGCGGCAGGTCAGCGGCCGCTCGCGATGGATCGAGCACGATTCCTCTTCGAGAAACGGACACGCGATGCCGAGCTGGAAATACTCGACGCCAATCCTCGAAACGTCGCTTTCCAGCCACTGCTGGCGTTCGTCCAGCTTTTGCAAAAAACCGGTTTCTTCCAGCTTTTGGCGAGCCGCGGCAAAACGGCCCACAATTTCCGTTTTTCGCGGCTCAGGCATATTCGCCACCAGGCGGGCAATGTGCCGCGCATCGGCCGGCGAAAGCGGTACGAGCTGCCGGCAACAAGCGCCGCAGCCCTTTTGACACGAGATGCACTTGCCTTGCTGATCAACTTCGTGCTCTGCCGACGCCACGATCTTGTCGTCGAGAATCTGCAACAGCGGCAAAAAATCATCGACGGTCGCCGGCCCGGCGGGCACGCTCACAGACATGTTCAATGCACACGAGCCGATGGTGGCTTCGAGACGAACCGTAGCAGTGTCCATAAGCGGAGCCTCGTATATTGTGGGGCAGGCTTGCAGCCTGACGCGAAAACATTGGCAGGCAGGACGCCTGCCCCACTTCAGGAGCAGGTTTGCTCCCGGCTATTTAGAACTCAAGCCGCCACGAATTTTCGGATCTCAAGAAGCCCGAAATCTCGATCGCCAGCGGCAAGGACGTGTTGGCCCACGCCGCGAACGGGGCCGTCATGATCGGGAACCAACCAATCGGTCATTCGGCCCAGCTTGAGATCATCGGTCGTCGCCGCGCTCGTGCCTGGATATAGCGCGGGCAGATAGGCCCGCCGTTCTTCGCCGTCCGCGAGCACCATCTTGGCCGGCACCCATAGCAAATCGCGCGGATGCGCCGGTTTTTCAACCTCCAACTCGCGAATTTGCGACCACGGCACCCAAACGTAATCGCGAAGCAGCATCACTTCCAGAATCGGAGCCAGTAAATCGTCCGCGTCGCGAAGTCCCGACACGGGTTGATCGTTGATCGTGCCGCTGACGGCCGGAGCCGCTGCATCGGATTCGGCCAATTTGTGAACGCCCGCCGCAGTCGCCTCGGCCGTGCCGCGCGAAAAATGCTCCAGCGCTTCCCACCGCGTAGCGACGAACGGCGGCGGGTCGAGGAACACATCCGGCCGCGTTTTGCCGGCAAAAACCTGCTGGCGCTTTTTCTCCGCGGCGATCAAATTCTGATAGACGCTCGCGCCCCAACCTTTTTCCGCCGTCTCCTGCGCGAGCACCGCGAGCTGCTGCTCGGCTCGGTCCCATTGCCCCGCGAAGGCAAGCAACTCGAATAAAAACGTCCGGCGTCCCGAATCGAGCGGCGCCGAGCGAACCGACGCCAACTGCGCGTCGATTGCTTCATTCAAGCGGCCTGCCTGGAAGTGCTCGGCGGCGGTCATCACAAGCCTCCACGATTTGTAGCAGCGCGGAAAATAGGGCAGGCGACGCATCCGGCCGCCTGCCCATCTGACCTTCTCAATTCCAGCCCCGCAGTAGCAAGGCGGTGCGTGAGGCCTTGTGGTCACGCTTTCACATTGGCCTTCACATCCCAGCCCATTTCGCCGCCAGGCGTGCTGGTGCCATCGGACTTTTGTTCCAGGTACTCAATATGAAACTTGCCGAAATTCAGCGTGACGCTTTCGTTGAGCGTCACGCCACCATGGCCAGACTCTTGTACGCCGGAGATGAGAATGTCAGTCAGTTTGATCTTCAAGTATTCCACCGGCTTTTCGCCCGCCTTACGAACGGTGATCAGACCGTTGGCGATGTGCTTGCCATTGCAGCAGAACAACATAAGCGTGGGCGACGATTTGTCTACGGCCTTCGTGATCGAAATGTCATGCACGGACACCTTTCCGGCGCCGCCGCCGCCGCCGGCGCCGTGAGTACCGGTTTGATTCATACCCCAGCTAAACGATTCGATGTGAATCGAGCCTTTGTGCTTGGAGTCCTGCGATTCTCCAGTAACTCCGTCCAATTTCAGAAACATGTCCACGGCTGCCATTGTCGTATCTCCTGTGCTAGATGAGCTGAATTGCTCGATTTTTGTTGTGAAAGTGTGATCGAGCGTTTGTTGAGACGATTATCGAGACCCGGGGCTAACGGTTGCGTGGAATCCAAGAATTTTTGGAATGTCTGGTAGCTGCCGCACTAAAGCTGGCGAGCGGGGGACGTAAGTCCCCCGGAAATTCGGACCTGGCGGTTGATCCGAAACACCAGGAGGCTCACGCCTCCCGCTCGCCATTTTGGATCAACCCACGAGGAACTACTTTGCCTGTTGCGGGGGCGGCAACTCGGCGACGAGGCGCATCGAAACGCTGAGGGCCTCAAGCTGATAGTGCGGCTTAAGGTAGGCGACGGCCTCGTAGGCGCCGGGGCGGCCTTTGACCTCGCGAACGTCGATGCGGGCCTCGGACAGCGGTTTCGCGGCGAGCGAAGCCTGGCCGGCGTTTTCCGGGTTGGGGTGAACGTAGGTATTGATCCATTCGTTCAGCCACCGCTGACACTCATCGCGACTGGTGAACGAGCCGATGCGGTCGCGGGCCATCGCCTTCAGATAGTGACTGAACCGCGATACGCACAAGATATATTGCAGCTGCGTCGAAAGCCGGGCGTTGGCGTTGGCCTCGTCCTTGTTATACAGCTTGGCCTTCTGGCAGGACTGCGTGGCAAAGAATGCTGCGAAGTCGCGGCCCTTGCAGTGCACGAGCGGAATAAAGCCCAAATCGCTGAATTCCTTTTCGCGGCGATCGGTGATGGCCACTTCCGTCGGGCACTTGAGCGCGATATCGCCTTCGTCGGTGCTGAACGTGTGCGTCGGCAGTCCTTCGACGAGGCCGCCACCCTGCACGCCGCGAATTGAGGCCAGCCAGCCGCACTTCGCGAACGAATCGGTGATCCGAGCGCCCATCGCATAAGCCGCATTGCCCCACAAATATTTTTTGTGGTCGCGGCCATCGACGTCTTCCTCGTACCGAAAGCCTTCCGTCCGCCGCGTCTTGTCGCCATAGGGCAGCCGCATCAGCGTGTGCGGCAGGCACAGGCCGACGTATCGCGAATCTTCCGACTCCCGGAACGATTTCCACTTGGCATATTCGACCGAGTCGAAAATCTTGGCCAAATCGCGCTTGGCGTCGATCTCGGTGAAGCTGTCAAGGTTGAATAACGCCGGATCGGCGGCCGAAATGAACGGTGCATGAGCCGCCGCCGCCACCTGGCCGACGCGTTCGAGCAGCGCCATGTCTTCCGGATGGTTGCTGAACTCATAATCGCCGATCAGCGTGCCGTAAGGCTCGCCGCCGAAAATCCCGTATTCGGCTTCGTAGATCTTCTTGAACAAGCCGCTCTGGTCGAACTCGCTGGCCTTTTCCAGGTCCTTGAGCAAGTCCTTTTTCGACGTGTTGAGCACGCGAATCTTCAGCGACGTGCTCGTTTCCGTCTTATCGACGAGATAGAACAACCCGCGCCACGAGCCTTCCAGCTTCTGGAACTCCTCGGTGTGCATGATCTCGTTGAGCTGGGCCGAAATCTTCTTGTCGATCTCGGCAATCCAGAAGTTGATTTGCTTTTCAACATCTTTCGAGACGGCGCCCCCTTTAACGGCCGACTTTACAAATTCCTCGAGCATCACCTTGGCCGACTCGATCTGCGTGTCAGACCGCGGCTTGGTCGCCTTGATGATTTGATCGAGAAACCCCGCTTCCTCTGTGGTGGAGGCAGCGCCTTGAGTCTGAGCAGCGGCTTCTTTGGCCATTGTTTATTCTCCTTTGGGGGCTTCTTCCGAAGCCGCTTCGAGGTTCATTTCCTTCGCCAGTGACTGCTGCGAATCGGCGCTATTGAGCACTTGTTCGAGCAGTGTGGCAAGTTTGTCGTTGCCGTCCATCTTGGATTTGAGCATCTCCAATTGGTGCCGCTTTTCGGCGAGCTTGCGAAGCGGCTCCACTTGCTTGACGACGTTTTCCGGTGAGAAGTCGTCAATGCTGTTGAACCGCAGTTCCACGTTGAGCTTCTGGTCCGTATTTCCCGTGATCTTGTCCTCGACGCGGAACGCCAGCCGCGGCTTCATCTCCCGCAGCACGTCGTTGAAGTTGTCGCGGTCGATATTGACGAAGCGGCGGTCCTTCACCGGCGGCAGCGCTTCGTCGGGCTTGCCCGAATAATCGCCGAGCACGCCCACGACGAACGGCAGCTCCTTCAGCTCTAGAGCGTCGCCGATTTCGACTTCGTACTTAATTTGCACCCGCGGAGGGCGGACGCGGTCGAGCTTTTTTTGAATGCTTTCGCCGGCCATGATTGGTCACTTTCCAAAAGAAAGGGTGAATCGAATGATATGGTAAGCGATTGTGAGCGCGAAAAACATCACTCCGAGCTGGCCGATTCCCCGCCATCGGCCCGAATTCCCAGCGTGCTGTTGATATCCAGACGTGAATTCTCATCTTTGACCAGCTCGACCAAGAGCTGTTCAAACGACATCTGGCTCCAATTGATGGCCCGCTGAATCAGGTAGGGAACCGGGCTGTGGGGCTCGGTCCGGCGGAAAAACTCGGCCACTTCGCGCAGTTTTGCCAGAGCATCCTCCCGGCCGCGGATCGGCCCCGCGGAGGAACCATTGCCGCTCGCCTCGCCCGCCGCGGATTCGTCCCCGTTGGCGCCCGCAGCGTCGCCCGCCTCATCCGTTTGGCCCACGCTGACGCCGCGCTTCGCGAGGACGCTCGCAATTCGGCTCTTGCACTTGGCGATTCCTTCGGTGACGGCTGTCGTCCCCGGCGCCACCGACGAAAACTTGTCTTCCAAAAGCTGCTTTAGCGACGCCAGCGCCGCGTCCGCTTCCGCCATATCCTCATAGAGCCGCTGTAAAAAATCGGTCGGCGAATCGGTCGCTGCCTGCTCCATCGGCCCCTGCAGCGGTTTTTTGTCCACCAACTGAGCGACAACGATCGCATGCCACAGGTTGTACGTGACCGGGATCTGATCGTCGTTTTCGCCGCGGATCGGATTCTTCGTCAGCGGGATTTCATTCATCCACAGCGCTGCATTGCGCTCCAAAAGCCCCTGCAGCGGTGCGGCGCGAACCTCCAGGTCCCCTTCATCCGGCAGCGGATACACCGTGTCCCAAAACCGCTCGCACAAGCCTTGAATCAGCGCCAAACCGTCGCGCAGTCCGGCAAATCCATGCTGATGCACGAGCCCTTCGGTCAGCCACGCCGCGATCGACAAATCCTTCGACTTCTCTCGCAGCTTCTGCGACGTGAGCTGAACCAGCTTCGGCCATTGCCCTTCCTGGCCGCTCGCCTCGAAAGCATCGCGATCGGGCTTCGGCAGCAGCGCCTTGATTTCGTCGTAATCGCCCGCATACCGCAGCGCCGCGCCAGCCGGATTATCGCCCGGAATTTCGGCCCACAGAGCCTCGAAATCCAGGAGCGGTTTCGTTCCCATCCGCTCACTCCGCGCGAGTAGGTCCCGCCGGCTTTGCGGGACTGAAATGAAAAGGAGGTCGCCGGCGTCACAACCCATTAGCCGGGACCAAACCTGATCCCGGAGAAGCGGAAGCTATGATAATTCCGCGCGCCCAGGGTGTAAAGCAACCGCGCCCATACTAGCCCGCGGCGCAAGCGAGGGTTATCCACCGCATCGGCAAGCGCGCTTTTTGCAGCATAAGCTGGCGCACCGTAGGGTGGGCTGTGCCCACCATCGCACTTGATCACAGACTTTCTCAGCCATTAATCAAACGACGTCGCGGCGCAAGCGATGCGAAGTAGGTGTCCGCAGCGGCAACATACAACTCCTCCGCTGAAGATTCCGGCACAGCTTCCCCTTCGCCATCGTTTTGGACAAACGCTAATTCCGGCGGCAACGCATTGTCGTTCACCGCATTGATGATGATCAGCACATCCTGCGGCGACACGAAGCCATCATCATCAATGTCATATTTCGAGTGCGTTCCGATCGCGTTAATGCTCGGTCCCGAGCCGTGGTCGGTTAGATAATTGATGATTGCCATCGCGTCCGTGGCGACTACATGGCTGTCATCATCCACATCGAGCGGTGAACGGACCCATTTATCCGGTAGCGGGATTGAAGTGACATCAAAGCCTGAATCGATCATCACCCGACCTTCATCGGTGCTACCGAACGTTTGCTCGACAAACAGGATCGAGCCGCCGCCAACCGCTACGTAGGGAGAGCGCAGCATGACCGGCGGGTCGCTCGGCCATTGGTCATGAACGAATGCATACAGTGGCATCATCGTCCCGTCTGAGAAGGCGATGAAGTGACCGGTATAGGGGCCGTTGTATCCGCTGACGACGTATTGCCCCACGGCGATCCACCGTGTGGCGACGCCGCCGATTCCCGCAAAAAGATGGTCCACTTGTCCGGTGATTGGCGCCCCGTTGGCGTCATGGATCTCGTGGGCTACGCCGTCCACTTCAATGGCGACGGTGCCATACGTGCTGCTGCCGCTGTCTTGAACCTTCACCCGCCCGTCCGCCGAAGCAGTTGCCGTTGAAAACGACGGCCGCGACGAGGCATCGAACTGATCATCCGTTAGCGGCTGATCGGGATGCTCCAGGTTCCAGTAAACGGGGATTAGCTCCCCAGCGGGCGAGTAAACCAGGCCTTTCACCCATTGGCCGTCGTCTGAAAATTGCGAAACGCCCAGAAAATTGCCCGGCAGCGACGGGGGCGTGAAATGAATCGTGTTGGTGATGTTGCCCGTGCGATCATAGTCGTTGACGACACTCTGAGTGCCGTCAGACCCAAGCGCCCGGAAACCATCAACGGTTGGCACCAATTGGCCGGCTGAATTCTGCGACGTGGAATCTTGCGGCAAATGCGTCGTGAATGGCACAGGACGGCTGGAGTCCTCATTTCCGACGCCGTCGCTGACGGGTACGACGGTTAAATGCGCGGCTAACTGTGTGGACGGAAGTGTGGAGCACATATTCGGATCAAACGGGACATCCATGCTGCAGGTCGAGTAATGGTCCGTGACCAGCGACAGCGCTCCCTCGTGATAAAACGCGCCCGCCAGCGATTCATCAGACAATTGAATGTCGTACTGTTGGTCGAGCCACTCGCCCAAGGGATGGGCCACTCCGTCATCGAAGGCAACGAACGGCTGCCCGGTCGCCGTCCCGCCCAGCGCCGCCCACGCGCTCTTGGAACCACCAAACCCGGTAACGATGGAAGACACAACTCCTGAAAGCGGATTGCCTTGCTCGTCAACGAGCGTTTTGAGCCTTCCGTCAATCCAAATCACCGCGCCGATATCGCGGATTGAGCCGCCAATGATTTGGCCATCTGCCGAGACGGCCATCGCAACGCTGGGATGGCCCAAATCAGGAAGCGCGAGCGGCCCCTCGTCATACCACGCCGTCGCATGGCCAAAGTCGGCAGTGATGCCACTCGTGCCCACTTCGACATTTCCACCATAAGAAACGACGTCTCCAATTGTCCCGGTAATCGTGTTGCCATTCACCGAAATGGCGTATACATCAGCTTGATCCCGTGTGGCGCCCGCATTCGGATCGTTGGCAAACAGCGAATCCAATCGCTTCAGTCCATTCGTCGCGTCCCAGATGTAGCTCTTGCCTAGCGCCGAAATAATCACCTTCCCGTTGTCCGCCACGCGAGCGGCCATTTGCGCGCCGATCGGTATGTCATCGGGTCGCGGAATGATCTGCGGTGCCTCGGTCGAGTCAATCTGCAATAGCTCACTGCCATACGTATCACCCGCCGCCACCCATTGGCCATTGGGCGAAATGGATACCGACCCTCCGCTGGACAGACGAATGTGCATCGAGTCGGGTAGACTCAACCGCCGAATGACCTCTCCCTGCGAATTCACGTCCAACACGCTCAATGGACTTGGATTGACGCTGGCGTTGTTGACCACCAGCCGCAACGTTCCGTCCGGCAACATAGCCGCGGCGCGTAGTTCAGGAGAATTTTGGCACTGAAGGTCGCCGCACGGATAAGACCCGACGTAATTCGGTCCAACCGGCAGCGAAACGCTCGTGGGGGTAATCGCCGAAGAAACGTCGGAATCGGTTACCTCTTGCGAGTTTATGTCCGCGCGAGGTTGAACAGCGACGCGCACCAGTCCATCGAGATTGGATATCGCACCGACTTGGCTAGAAGTAGCCCACACGTCGATATGACCCGCTGGGTCAGATTCCGCATACAGTTCAGCACCCGTCGCGGCAAGCCGATCCCGAAACGATGTATCGTCGGATGCGAAATCGACATTTAGCAGGATACGCCCATCCTGTTGAAATTGAACGCCCGGAACCCCAAGAACGCCCAAGTCCTCGAGCGTCAGCCACGGTCCACTCGCACAATCAGACACGAATGATTTCCGAGCATCAAACGCAGCGAGTGACTCAACCACCGAGGAATCAACATGGGAGTATTCGGGTAAATCCTGGCTTGCAATCAGATCCTCGATCAAAATCGGTGATACATCGCACGCCAGCAGCATCCGCTGCTCCAGCGATTCAACGAATAACCGTCGGCCGCCGCCGAGCGGCCCTCGATTCGCCCTTTTTCGCCCTTCGCCCCTCATCGTCTCTGTTCCGCCAAACGCGACGCGCAACCCTATTCGAAACCCCGTGATCCAGCGTCCATCAAGAAAATGCCTCTTCCAGCGATTTATCCCCGCCACAGTGGCAGCCTAACCCCTTAGCCCCGCCAAGTCCACGATTCGGCAAAAAAGCGCTCAGGATCGGTTGACGCTGGCCCGACTGGCCAGTGTAACCTCTCAGCCGCCCCAGCCGGCGGTGCCCAGCCAGCCAAAAAAACTTCCGAAATTCTTGCCCCGTTACCAAGAATTTGGTCCGGTTTTTCGCGCCAATTGCGATGGATATAGAGGGACACCCCCGCGCCTTCCTCCGGGCAAGTTTCCAGTTCTCCGAGCTCCCGTCCCCCACTAATAAAAATCCTAATATTAGTGCCCCAGCAAAATATTAGTCGCCGTAAACATCAGCCGGCCACCAACTTCCAATGACCGCTACCCGCGCCCCCCAGAAATGTTTTTCAAAATATTAGCGCCGCTCAGCCCATAATCCTAACTCTCTACCAGCCACCAACTAACCTTAAAGCGCCACCCATGTCCTGAACCAAAAGCGAAACCTATGTCCTGATTGCTCTTTGCACTAGCCAAGTCCTGGCACTAGAGCAGACGGCAAACACCCGCAGCAGCGGTCGAAAGCGAAGAGCTAGGCTTTGAGTAATTTCAATTTTGCGCCGCGGCCATTGGAAACTTGCTCCAGGGTGCAATCGCGGGGGCGTTTGTCGGGCCGGAAACGCACGAAATGGGTGCCGTGGCGAAACCGCTGGCCTGTGAAGTTGTCGTACTCGACTTCTATGACGAGCTTCGGCTGCAGTGGCTCCCACTCGCTCGATCGGCGAGTGCTCCACCGGCTAGGACCACCGGGGGCTTTGCCCGTAAAGCCCGATCCGCCCATGAGCGGCTTGAGCACTTTGATTAGGTCAGCCCGGTCTTTCGCCGAGAAGCTCGATGTAAAGCCCACATGATTCAAATGACCTTCATCGTCGTACAGCCCCAGCAGCAACGAGCCCACGGTCTGTTTGCCTTCGGAGTAGCGAAATCCGCCGACGACGCAGTCAGCCGTCTGGTGATGCTTGATCTTTTGCATTCCATCGCGGCTGCCGGAGAGGTAATGCAAATCGCGCCGCTTAGCGACGATGCCGTCTAAGCCGGAATTGGCGGACGAGAACCACTTCTGTGCTTTTTTTAGATCCATCGTCGCCGGAGAAAGAACGATACCCTTTTTGCCGCCGAAAAATCGCTTCGCGATTCGTTCTAGCTCCTTCCGTCGACTAGCGAGCGGCAACTCGGCAATGGATGTGCCTTTCTCGGTGACCAAGATGTCGAAAACGACGAAGAGGGCGGGATAATCGGCAGCGAGTTTCTTCACCCGGCTCGCCGCAGGATGAATTCGCTGCAGCAATTGATCGAATGAAGCGCGGCCATTTAAGGGAATGAGGATTTCGCCGTCCAGTATGAATTTCTTCGCTCCTAACTTGCTCAGCGAATCAATTACATCGGGAAAATATCTGGCTAGCGGCTGACCGGACTTCGATTGCAGATAAATTTCCGTTCCCTCGCGAAACGCCAGGCAACGAAAACCGTCCCATTTGGGCTCGTATTGCCACTCTTCGCCCCGCGGCGGCTGAGGTACGGCGCGGGCCTCCATGGGAGGATAAGGTGGCTTGATTGGAAGTTTCATCGCACGTGCAATTGCTTGAACATTGCCTTGGTGATCGATTGCTTAACCTGAGCGATATCGGCCCACGAATCGCTTTTGAGCTTGTCGAGTCGCGCGAAGAGATTTTCGATCGTGAATTGATCCGATCTCAGTTTTGGCGAAAGCTCGTTCCATGCGATGGGCACGCTCACCGGGGCGCCGTCTTTAGCGCGCGTCGAATAAGGTGCGATGGCGGTGGCCCCGCGGCCATTGCGTAAGTAGTCGATGAAGATTTTTCCTTTCCGCGCTGCTTTGCTCATGGTGGCAATGAAGCGATCGGGCGCAGCGCGAACGATCAAGTCGGCCACGGCCTTGCAAAATGCCTTGGCCTCATCCCATTCGGTTCGCGGCTGAACGGGCACGACCAAATGCAGTCCTTTGCCACCCGTTGTCTTGAGAAAGGTGACCAGGCCCAACTCCTCCAGAACAAGCTTTACCTCGCGGGCCGCCGTGACGACCTTTGGCCATTCGACGGCCGGATCTGGGTCAAGATCAAAAATGAGGCGGTCGGGCTTTTCGAGACTCTTGGCTTGCGATCCCCAGATGTGAATTTCGAGCACTCCCATTTGCACGAGTTCGATAAGTCCCGCTGCGTCCTTAATGACCATGTTGATCTCGGGAGAGCCCGTCTCGGAAACATTGACGGGCTTGAGATGCGTCGGTCCACCCTCGCTTGGATGCTTTTGAAAAAAGCAGGGCTTGCCGCAGCCGTTTGGGCAGCGGACTAAAGCCAACGGCCGATTCACGACGTGCGGGAGCATCCACGGGGCAACCTGCACGTAGTAGTTGGCCAAATCGAGCTTGGTGAGCCCTTGCTCGGGGTAGAAAACTTTGTTGGGATTGGAAAGCCGGACTTTGGAAACTTCGGTGGAGTTTGTTCCCGCGTCACGGCTTGCGGCGGTTTTCTTTGCCATGGCTCTCTTTGCGACGCGTTTCGCTACCGCGCCTTTCGCGTTAGATCGCCGTTTCTTCGTTTTCACTTCGCCGTTGCTGCCCCAAACGCGATCCGCATCTTTCGCGATTTCGTCGAGGCCGCGGCCCGTGGCGACACTCAAAGGCAATCGCTCGGTGATGGACCTTTGGCCGCCGGCATATTGATCGCGTTCTTTGAACAAAAACCAGTGTCGCTCGTCGGGCGCGGCGCTGTGACCGCCCTTCCGCACCAGCATCCAACGGCCATGCAGTTTTTCGCCATGCAGTGTGAATTTTAGCCGGCCTTCGCGATAGCCTTTTTTCGCATCGTCCAAGGACTCCCAGGTGCCGCGGTCCCAGAGCATGACGGCGCCGCCGCCATACTCGCCCTGCGGAATGACGCCTTCGAAGTCGCCATATTCAAGCGGATGGTCCTCGACCTGCATGGCCAGTCGCTTTTGCGATGGATCGGTGTCCGGCCCCTTGGGAACGGCCCAACTCTTCAAGACGCCATCCAGTTCTAAGCGGAAGTCGTAGTGCAGGTGCGACGCCGCGTGTTTCTGAATAACGAAGATCGGTTGCTTATGGCCAGGGGCCACCATTCCCCGTGGCTCACGAGTGCGAGTGAAATCGCGCTTCTTGTGGTATTCGCGGAGCCCCATAACCGCCCTCACGACTTTTTCTTCTTGGGAACCTTGGCACCCTTTTTCCTGGCCTTCGAGAGGCCGATCGCGATCGCTTGCTTGTTGCTCTTCACGGTTTTTTTGCTTTTTCCGCTATGAAGCTGGCCCTTCTTCTTTTTGTGCATCGCACGCTTCACTTCGCTTTGCGCTTTCTTGCCGTATTTCGCCATGACGTAGCTCACTGAGACTTGGATTGGAAATTGCAAACGCACTCACCAGTCGACTGCGGGTTGCACATTGCGCGCCGCAATTTCAAGGGAAGTAAGCTGCGGGCAGCTTGGCATTTCGCGTGTGGACATGCCGTCGCAATTGGTTCTCGGGTGCCAATGCGTTTGCCGGCGCTCCATTCGATGTTCGGAACATCGGTTGTGAAAAATCAATTCACGGACTTATTTCACCGCTGCCTCTCGTTGATTTTTGATCTGCGCCAAGGGCTCCTCAGCCGGCCCGGCTAAGACGTCGCCGCTGGGCTGAAACCGAGAGCCATGGCAGGGGCAATCCCAGGTGTGCTCGGCGTTGTTCCAATGCACCAGGCAGCCCATGTGGGTGCAGACAGCCGAGACTTGCGAGAGTTTGCCTGTTTCGTCGCGCGAGCAGGCAATAACCTGACCGTCGCGGCGGAGCAGCTTGCCTTCGCCGCGTTTAACTTCGCGCGTCGAGCGCGCCTCGGACCGTTGAAAACGATCAGCCACAATGTGATAAGGATAGGAAAGGTTTTCTTGGACATAGTCAACGGCGTGGGTGACCGGCTTGCGATCGACGCTCAGCAGGTCTTGCCAAAGATTCTTCGCGCCCAAGACCCAATCGCAGGCCAACATGGCCGCCAGCGTGCCGAAGGTCATGCCGTTGCCGCCAAAGCCCGTGGCGACAAATTGGCGCTCCGCGGTCTGGCCGATGTAGGGCAGCCCATCGTTGGTTTCGATGACCTGGCCGGACCACTGGCGATCGACGCGGGCCTCCGGAATGAATTTGTGAAGGATTTCGGCCAACGCATCGAACCGTTCGCGGTTATCGCTCGCGGCTCCCGTCCTATGGTCCTTGCCGCCGAAAATGGCGTAGTCATAATCTGCGTGATGATCGATCCGCAGGTAATAGTATGGATTACTCGTATCCCAATAGCTGGCTTCGTCATACCGTGCGGCAGGTACTTTCGTCCCAATCGCATACGTTGAATACGCAGCCAATTTGCTTTGCAGCAGCGTCGCGTTGAAAAAACCAATTTGGCCCATCAAAGGCACATGCGAGGCGATCACCAGATGGTGACAGTTGATGCGGTGGCCGTTGGCTTTCGCTTCCAAAGGATCTGCAGAGAAATCGGTCGCTGCGGACTCCTCGTAGATGGCTGATCCGTCGCCAGGAATGGCTTTCGCCAGGGCAGCCAAATAGCGCAGTGGATCAAACTTGGCCTGGTTTGCGTAGCGGATGGCCGGCTGCCCACTAAATGGCGAGGTGGCCTGAAACGAGGCGGCAAATCCGAGTTCCTGAGCCAGATTGCATTCCTCCTGCAATTCTTGCGTCTCGTCGCGATTCAGTTCGAGCGACGCCTGCAAGAATCCCGGAATCCGGTGAAAGCAGCAATCGATTTCTTCTTGATCAACAATCTGCTCGATCGTGTTGATGGCTGCCTCGCCGCCTTGCCAAGCCAGACGAGCCCTATCAGAGCCAAACGTGCGTTGGAGCGATGGCAGCCTGATGTCGGTCACAAATGCCAGATGCGCTGTCGTGCAACCCGTATCGCCGTGGGCTAGTCGATCTCGCTCGAGCAGACATACCCGCTGCCCGGTTTGTTTCAGCAGATAAGCCGTGCTCAGGCCCGTAATGCCGCCACCGATTACGAGCACATCGCAATCGACGTCGTCATTCAATTTGTCGAATTGTGGCATCCGTGAGTTATCCCAGGGAGGCCGAGAAGCAATCATGATCGTTCTCCTTGCCGTTGCCTCACGCGTACACGTGCAATGCTTGTGCCGAGGAGATAACCGCACGTGTGCCCCCCGCTGTTTGGAGCGAACCGCGCCTTCGCCCTGCGCCGCTGTTTTCAACCGCTCTCAACAACGGCAAGGTAGCCAACCGATTCCAGATCACGCGCGATCCTCAGATTGAGCCGAGTCAGCTTTTTTTCTTTACGGCCTTCGCCCTGCGGTGCTTTCGCGATCCGCCGTCTGCCTGGCTGGCCTTCTTCTTCTGCAAGATTTGCTTGGCCTTCTCAAGTTCCTTTTTTTGGCCCGGCTCGAGATTCTTTCCGGCGCGGTTGATATACATCTGGACCATCTTGATCCCTGACCCGATGCCTTTAGGGCTGACCTTCTTGCTGGCCATCGTTTTTGCGACCGTCTCCGCTTTTTTCTGGAACGTGCCGGGCGGCGGGAAGGTTGATTCAGTCTTGATCTTGCGCGACCATTTGCGTTTTTTCTTCCTGGCGGGCATCCGTCGCTCCTATGGTCACCGCGACGAGCTATTGGCACTGCAACAAGAATGCCAATGTAGCGGCGGCAATTTATGCGCCATTACATTCAGAAAATGGGCCGAATAACTGGTCGCTGTGATGGATTGACGAATCCGTCGGCAATTCGACAGGCCATTCAAAATCAGAAGCGGTCCAGTCGTTTAAGAGATCGAACGCGTCTGCCTGCCGACTGATTCCGGCAAACCCTCCGGCTTGGACTTGGTTTCCTCACCGCCCGTTTTTGCGGTAGTCGCCGACCATTGGCACCTTCTTATGCACGTCCGGCCCAAAGTATCGGAGCCCGACGAGCGGCTCAGACCCGGTGTTTTCAATTTCAACGCCCGCCGCCGCCGCGTCGAACGAAATAAACACTTCGTCTTCCGTTTCCTGCCCGAAGCGGATCATCGCCGGGGTCTGCAAGTTGAGCTTGGCTTTGCTGCCGGCGACACCCATCGAACCTTTGCCTTGAACAGTGATCCAGCCGCTAGCGCCGGGGTCTTTAATCGTGCCTTTGACGCCGGGATCGACCGTGAGTTCTTTCGCTGAGAAGAGTTGCTCGCCATCGACGCGGCCATAGACGATCCATTTATCGGTGTAGCCGCTGCCCGAGGATTTTTTGTCCTCGATGGGTTCGAGGTAGTTGCTTTCCTTGAAGTGCGTATCGACGTTCTTTTCCCAGTCGAGTTGGCCGATGATGAAGTCGAGATCCTTGTGCTTGTTCTTGGGCATGTCTTTGACGAGCAGCGCCCAGGGGACATACCGCCCTTCGACGATGTTCTGAAACATACCAAACACGTCGCTGCCCCATTGCGGCTCATAGGTGCATAGCGACCCCGGAGCGTGCAGCACGCCCGGCGGAATCAGCCAGCCGGTGCCGCGGCGAAGGCGAAAGGCTCGCGACAGATCGAGGATGCCGTTTTCGCCCTTGTCCCAATTTTCCAGGCACTTTTTGAGCTGGTCCTTGGTGGTACCGGGCTCGAGGCCCATGAACGTGTAACAGAAGTTGTTATCGACGTTGTTGTACTGCGGTGGAAAGTAATAGCTCTCCGGCTTACCTTCCTGCCCGACCAACCTGGCGTTCGCCGCACTCTGGTGCATGTGATGCGGGATCGGCCCCATATTGTCGAAAAACTTGGAATACACCGGCCAGCGGTCGTACTTCTTAAACATCGCTTTGCCGATCAGCCGCGTCCCTTGCTCCGAGACCGCATCGCGCAGCAAGAATTGCTTCCCCTCAAAGGAGCAAAACGACAGCCCCTCATGCCATACCCGCCCCTCATTCGCCGCTTCCGTGGTGCTCGCAAACCACCGCTCGTCGATCCCGCCACGGTTCGCGCCGTAGGCATACAGATCGCCCGGGAACAACTTGATTCTCCGCCCCGGATGCAAAAACGACCGCGGCACCCACGTCGGCGTCAGCCGCAGCAATCCCGCCCCCTTATCGAGGGCCCGATCGAGAACCTTGGCGATGCTATCGGACTTGATGATGTTGGATGTGGTCATGTATTGAGTTGAATCGAGGTTAGAGGGCCGCAACGCGACGAGAAAAACAAGCGTTTTCGCTGTGAATGTTTTACGCTGTGCCAGCGCTCGTGAGAAGCCGCGGCGTTTGATGCCTGCAGCACGACCGAGCTGCTTTTTCGAAAGCGGATTCGCGGTCGTGTTGCTCGGCTGCTCCTCGTTAGGATGGGGATGCCGTCGCGAGATCAATCTAATCCGATCCTCGGCGACGCAGCTTTTGCGCGATGCCATTGATCAGGGCGACGCTGCCGGTGATCAGAAGAAAAATGGGATAGATGGAAATGCGTCCGGCAAGCAGGAGGATCCCTAACCAAGGAATGGCCAAAGCGACCATTCCAATTCCAGATACGATTTGACCGTTGCAAATCGTATTCTCGATGCCTTTTTCAAAGGCCCGCCGTTCGTGGGCTCGCGCCATGACATCGTTGGCGATGGAAGTCTTGTGGGCGTCGATGTTGGTGTCAGGGTTAACCAAAGTCGGAGTCTTCGGCATTTCGTCCCAGAAGCCGTCGTCCGCCGGTGCGGATGAATTGTCGAGGCCATCAAGGTCCGGCACTGGGGCGGGGACCGCGATCGGCTGCTTGCATTTGGGGCAGGAGAGCCGCCGGCCGGCAAGTTCGGGCTTGGCGCGGAGCCGTTGGCCGCATTGGCAGTGAACGAGGATGTCCGCCATGAGGCCAATCCCGGAAAGACGATGTTATATCACGTCAGCAGATGTGAATCGCAGTCGGGATGATACGTGGCGGGAATGCGGGCGTCTAGCGAGTTGGTTTGTAGTGGTAAGATCAACTGCCATGAGAGGCAGCAGAGGGAGCGTCTTGCGGTTTAGCCGTGTAGCCTTCGGGTCGGCGCGGCGGCAGGCGAATGAACTTGCGATTCTCAGCCGCATCGCGCTTGCGGGCATCTTCCAAGATGGCTGCGGTGTCGTAATTGAAGCTCGCGGCTATTTCTTCGCGAATGCGCTGGACTTCGGCAACTACGGGGTCAGAACTCATGGTTAAACTCCATCAACTCCTGCGGAGTGCAAATCAGCGGCGGTTCATATCCCAAGTCGCGGCAAGTGGAATCGATCTTGCGGCGGAGAGCTGCGTTGGCGA
Organism: Pirellulaceae bacterium; assembly: GCA_036496265.1. Classification (GTDB taxonomy): domain Bacteria; phylum Planctomycetota; class Planctomycetia; order Pirellulales; family Pirellulaceae; genus CAYLLN01. The sequence continues at coordinate 28,921 of DASXLL010000201.1, forward strand.
TGTGCCGGCAGTTCCACGTCAACAAATATTCTACGCTGTTGACGGCGGCCGCGGAAATGTGAAAGGCATCCAATGTTGCTTTTTTCGGAAGCGGGACACGAGATAGTAACGCATCCGCCAATGGCTTAACGCCGGCCGGAAGATCCAGGAGTTGGAGCTGACTAAGGTATGTTTGACGTTCCTGGGCAGCCGTTGGATCACCCTTCGCGCATTCGTCGATGACGAAGCGAGAAACGACTGGCTCGTATTTGTGCCGGAAATGGTCCCACCAGTCGCGGGTCATTTGTTGATTGGCTGCGACGCGCAAGTCTCGGCTGAGGCGCATGGCGAGGTAGCCTATGATTGTGGTTTCGAGATAGACGGTGGGTTTCATCGGCGTCGTTTCATCTCACGTTAGAAAATGCGCCGCCATCGTTTGAATGCACGTACGTCATCCGCAGATAGCGCAAACCATTCGTTTTTTAGTCGCTTGTCTGTAAATCGGCGGTGCCAATATGCTTCAACCCCTGCGGGATCGTCCGTTTCGATAACGTGGATCGGCTCGACCTTCTCGGGCAACTCAATGGCGATTTCACCCTCGCGCCTTAGACGATTATTAGTTCGTCCTATTTTGTATTCCCGTCGAGACCCGTGCTTCAACAGATAGACGTAACCGACTGCTGGACTTTCCATGGCTAGCTCGTCGTCTTGTGAAGAGCTGCTGGATGCAAGGTATTCATCGCATTGTGGAACGACGGTTTCGAACCCGGATTGCGATAAACAAAAGTCACGAACTTGCCGAATGAGATCGGCCTTTTTCCCGAGGCGATCAAAGGTGTTCCAGCTTGGAAAATCCGGACTCGAGCGTCGTTTTACGCCCAAGTCGCCTCTGGATGGCAGCCGACCAAGCTCCTTGGCCAATTCGGAATATCGGAGCACAAGTTCTGCTTTGTCATAGGCACCTTGAAGCTGGTTTGCTTCAAAGCCGGCTTCTCGAAGTGCGTCGCCCCACCGCGCCCAATGAATCCCAAACCAGTCGGCGTAGCGAATACCTGTCGCCGCTTCAAACCGCGCGTAACCGAGTGCAACACCACCGTTCTCTGTGGCAGTCCTGCGAATCTCTGCGATGATGTGCGACTTCGTCACTGATTGCGTCCACGCCGCCCTTTGGAGACGGTTTGCCTATTAAGTCACCATGACCGGTTCCGGTAGCGGGGCGTGTTTCACGGCTTGGAGGGCCGGCATGACTTCGCGGGCGAAGAGGCGCATGCTTTTTTGGGTGAGGTCACTGGGGAGCGTGCCGAGCTGGAACAGGCCGAGGAGGTTGCCGACGCCGAGGCGTTTTCCATACTCTAAGAGCTTTTGTTTGACCGTGGCGGGGCTGCCGACGATGGCGTAGGCGCCGGCTTCGATTTGTTGGCGGTTTTCAATGTTGATGAGGAATTGTTTGAGGGCGCCGTGGATGCCGGCGATGGAACGGATGCTGGTGTAGCCGGGAGGTAGAACCACCAACCCTTTGAGCAGTTGTTTGGCAAAGTAGAAGAGGTGTTTTTCGTATTCGGCCCAGGCTTGTTCGTCGGTTTCGGCGACGTAGATGGGGCAGAGCCAGCCGAGCTGGTAGGGGCTGGCTTCGTAGCCGTTCTTTTGGGCTGCTTCGCGGAACATGTCGAAGTTGCGTTGGAAGAAGTCGATGTGGAAATAGGGGATGCCCATGTAGCCGAAGCGGCGGGCGGCGACGAGGTCGATGGTTTCTTTGCTGCCGGCACCGGGGATCCAGACGGTGGGATGCGGCTTTTGGATCGGCCGCGGCCAAGGGTTCACGTACTTCAGCTTCCAGAATTCGCCGTAGTGCTCGAAGGGGCCGGGCTCGGTCCAGGCCCGCAGCACGAGGTCCATGCCTTCCTGAAACATCGCGCGGGCGTGGGTGGGATTCATCGAGAAGCTGTAGTATTCCGGGCCGCCACCGACAACGAGACCGGCGATGAGGCGGCCGCCGCTGATCACGTCGATCATCGCGAATTCTTCGGCGACGCGCGTGACTGGGTTGTAAAGCGGGAGGGCGTTGCCGATGACGGCGATTTTGCAGCGCTTGGTTTGGCGGGCGAGAATCGCGCCCATCAAATTCGGGCTGGGCATTGTGCCGTAGGCGTTTTGATGGTGCTCGTTGACGCACACACCGTCAAAGCCAAGCTCGTCGGCGAGGACGAGCTCGTCGAGATAGCGGTTGTAGAGCTCGTGGCCGTGAGCCGGGTCGTAGAGCGAGTTGGGGAGCCAGGTCCAGGCCGATTCGTATTTGTCGCCGAAATCGGCCGGGAGGCGATCCCAGGGCATGAGATGGAAGGCGAAGCAATGCATAGGAATTCAGAATTCAAAATGACGAATTATGATGCGCGAAGTCAGCCTAGTGTCAGCGCGCTCCCCTCACAAGGCGGTTTCGATCAAGGCCGAATTGCGAAGTGAATTGACAATCCAAATAATAGAGCCCACATTGATTCTCTTTCCGCTGGCACTTCACAGGCAAGCCAAACATGTCACAGCCGAGCACCAGTCAGGGCAATCCGAACGATATCAATCCTTATGCGTACACGCCGGACCAGAAAATTCCCGGCGACGCTCTGCCCAAGCTTGGCGGCTTAGGAAGTCTGGCGCAAGCCTCGCGCGGGCAGCAATTGAAATCGGCGCGGACGACGTTGATCGCCATTGGCATCCTGACGGTGATCGTCAACCTCGTGATGATGGCCCTTCTTCCCGATCAGGTGAAGAAAGCACTTCAGGAAAATGGCCAGGGCCAGAATCAACAGGCCCTGAATGTCGCCATGGGGGTCGCAATGGCCATTCAGGGCAGCTTCTTGGTGCTGGGCATTGTGTTTATCATCTGCGGCGTTCTCGTGAAGCAGTTTCCAGTGGCTTGCACGGTCAGCGCGCTGGTGCTCTACATTTTGGCCGCGCTGGCGACGGCGGCGCTGGAGCCGAGCACTCTGGCCCGAGGCATCGTCATCAAGATCATCATCGTCGTGGCGCTGTTCAAGGCGGTGCAAGCCGCGTTCGCTTATCAAAAAGAGATGCAAACGAGCGGCGCGTGACGATGGCTGAGACATTTCCCCGTCGTGTGGTTGGGAAGCGGCGGTTCGCCCTGGGTTTTTGGGCCTGGCTGGCGGCGGGCCTAGGGCTGCTCGCTTCCGCGGCAATCTCTCGGCAGAGCGAGTTCGCGTGGCTGGCCGTTTTCCCGCTGCTTCTGGCGGTGACGCTCAAAGCTTTCAGCGAGGGGCTGTTTGAGATGCAGCTTTCGGAGACGTCGCTGGCGATCAGCGAGGGGCGGCCAATTTCATTCGACAGCATCGTGCGAGTCAAAGCACTGAGCGGCAATTCCAAACTGCCGGCCAGCAGCTTTCCGATTCTGATTCGCCATGCCGCGGGTCATTTTGTCATTCCGGCGAAGGTCGATCACCCTTCGACGGAACTTCTGGCTTTTTTGCGGGCCCAGGCGCCGGCGTATGTACTGCAGCTAGATCCCCGACTGAATGAGTTTTTGGCGAAGCAAGAGGAGCTGTTTGGTGATCGCGTGGCGATTTACGTGGGCGAAAATGTGACAATCGAGGAGAGCCATTGGAGTGTCGTTAAAGCAATCCTGGCTACTTCATTCGTGTGCAGCGTGGGCGGAATTGCGGCTTACGCGAGCGGCCTTGGAAACGACGGGGCCCTGATCCTGGGCATCATTTCGATCGTGACTTTTGTCGTGACGGGACTGATCACCCTCATCGTACACAGTCGTTCGCACGGGGCAAAAAATGTGGAAACGGCCGGATTGGTCGTTTCGCCGGGCGGTCTGGCGATGATTCAGGGCGATTTGATTGGCGAACTGCGGTGGGAAGAGATTCGCAGCGCCAAGCTATCGAAA